>JAJZLH010000032.1 GCA_021803575.1 Bacillota bacterium
TGCCGGAGGCCGCGGCCACCCTCGCTCTCCGCGTGGACAGCCGGCCGGCGCTCAGCCGGGCCATGCCGAGGCGGGCCGGCCAGGAGCTGGTGCTGGAAGCGGTGCGCAACCTGGCCGCCGCCGGGGCGCGGCCGATCGCCTTCACCGATTGCCTGAACTTCGGCGACCCCGAAGCCCCGGAGGTGGCCTGGAGCTTCCTGGAGACGGTGAAGGGCCTGGCCGAGGCCGCTGGTGCCATGGCGGTGCCGGTGATCGGCGGCAACGTCAGCTTCTATAACGGCGACCTGGCCCACCCCATCCTGCCCACGCCCGTATTGGGCACGGTCGGTCTGGTGGCGGACAGCCTGACCAGGCAGCGGCGGCCGACTGCCGCCGGCCGGCTGTGGCTGGGCCTGGTCGGCCAGCGGGCGGCGATGGGCGATGTGAGCGCTCTGCCCGGGGCCGACTACAGCCAGGAGGCGGCCCTGGCCGAACGGGTGATCGACCTTTTGGCTCAGGACTTCACGGTGGCGGTGGAAGATGTGTCGGACGGCGGCCTCTTTCAGGCGGTGGCGGAGCAGGCCATCCGCTGGCGGCAAGGCGGCCGGTTTCAAACCGAGCCGGCATGGGGAGACGGCCTCGAGGCCTGGGCCGGGGAGGGCGGCAGCCGCTACCTGCTGGTCACCGGCGATGCCCAGGCGGCGGCGGACTGGGCGTATGCCTCTGGAGTGCCCTGGTCCCTGCTCGGCCCGCTGGAGGGGGAGCAGCTGACACTGGCGGATAGCCGCAAGGTGCTGTGGCGCGCCTCGCTCGATCAGCTGGTGGCAGCGTCTGGGCGGCGGTTTTGGAGGTGAGCCGGGTGGATCAGCGAGAGGTGCACGAGGCCTGCGGAGTGGTGGCCCTGACTGATCTCGACGAGCTGGCACCGGAACTGGCGGTGGCCGCCCTGTTCAGCCTGCAGCACCGCGGCCAGGAGAGCGCCGGCGTGGCCAGCGTCGACGGCGAGGGGTTGCAGCTGGAGCGCGGCATGGGCCTGGTTGCCGAGGTCTTTCCGACCGGCAGGCCGCAGGGTCTGGCCGGCACCATGGCCATCGGCCACGTGCGCTACTCGACCAGTGGATCGCCGTCGTTGGAGAACGCCCAGCCCTTCACCTTCCGCTCCCACTTCGGCACCTTTGCCTTGGCCCACAACGGCAACCTGGTCAATGCCATGGAGCTCCGCCAGCGCCTGGAGGGGGAGGGCGCCATCTTCCAGACCACCACCGACACCGAGGTGGTGGCGCACCTGATCGCCCACTCCCGGCGGCCGACCTTGGAGGAGGCGTTCCACGAGGCGCTGCTGCAGGTGCGGGGCGGCTATGCCATGGTGCTGCTGTGGAAGGGCGGGCTGATGGGTGTGCGCGACCCGCTGTCGCTCCGGCCCCTGGTCTTTGGCCAGCGCCCGGGGCGGGCCGCCCTGGTCTCGGAGTCCTGCGCCCTGGTCGCCCTCGACCTGCCGCTCATCGACGACGTGGCGGGGGGCGAACTGGTCACCATTGACAACCAGGCCCAGCTCCGCCGCCACCCCGGCTTCCTGGTGGCCGGACCTGAGAACCTGTGCAGCTTCGAGTACATCTACTTCGCCCGGCCCGATTCGGTGATCGCCGGCCGCACCGTGCAGACGGTGAGGCGGCGGCTGGGTGAGGAGCTGGCCCGGGAGGCGCCGGCGGTGGCCGACATTGTGGTCGGCGTGCCGGACTCCTCCCTGCCGGCCGCGGAGGGCTTCGCCCGCACCCTCGGCCTGCCCCTGGAGCAGGGCTTGGCCAAAAACCGCTACGTGGGGCGCACCTTCATTCAGCCCAGCCAGGGCGAGCGCGAGCTGGCGATCCGCCTCAAGCTGGTGCCGGTGGGCGAGGTGATCCGGGGCCGGCGGGTGGCGTTGGTCGACGACTCCTTGGTCAGAGGCACCACCGCCTCGCACCTGGTCCGCCTGCTCCGTCAGGCCGGGGCCAGCGAGGTGCACCTGCGCATCGCCTCGCCGCCCTACCGCCACCCCTGCCACTACGGCATCGACACCTCCAACCGCGAGGAGCTGGTCGCCACCGGCCGGGACGAGGCGACCATCGCCCGCTGGGTGGGCGCGGACAGCCTGGCCTTCCTGAGCGCAGAGGGGGTGGGGCGGGCGATCGGCCGCCCCGGCTGCATGGCCTGCTTCACCGGCCGCTACCCGCTGTCCGTGGCCGGGGCGGGGGCCAAACGGGCGGCGGAGGTGGGGCGATGAGCGAGGACGCCTACCGGGCGGCCGGGGTCGATGTGGCTGCCAGCGAGCTGGCGGTGCGCCGCTACCAGGAGGCGGCTGGCATCGCCTGGCGGCCCGAGGTGATGGGGGCGATCGGCCACTTCGCCGGGCTCTTCCGCCTGGGCGGCGGCGAGGGTCAGGTGCTGGTGGCGGGCGCCGACGGCGTCGGCAGCAAGCTGCTCTTGGCCGCCCAGCTTGGCCAGCTGGACGACATCGGCGTCGACCTGGTCGCCCACCTGGTGAACGACCTCTTGACCGTGGGCGCCCGCCCCCTGTTTGTGCTCGACTACCTGGCGGTGGACCGCCTCGACCCGGAGCAGGCGGCCCGCATCGTGGCCAGCGTAGCCAAGGGGTGCCGGGACGCCGGCTGTGCCCTGTTGGGCGGGGAGACCGCAGAGCTGCCGGACATGCTGCGCCCCGGTGTGCTGGATCTGGCCGGCTTCGCCGTGGGCACCGTCGCCGCCGAAGGGGTCATCAGCGGCGGCGCCATCCGCCCTGGCCACCGGGTGCTGGCACTGGCCAGCCACGGCTTCCACGCCAACGGCTACAGCCTGATCCGGAAGGTCGTCTCCGCCAGCGGCCTCGACCTCCACAAGCCGCGCCAGCCCGGCCTGCCGGCCCTGGGTGTGGAGTTGCTCACCCCCACCCGCAGCTACCTGGGTCCCGTCCAAGATGTGCTGGGACTGCCGCTGAGCGGCCTGGCCCACGTGACCGGAGGCGGCATCGGCGGCAACCTGATCCGCATCCTGCCCGAGGGCTGCCGGGCCGTGATCGAGCAGGACCGCTGGGCGGAGCCGGGCCTCAGCCAATTCATCCGCAGCCGGGCCGGACTCAGTCAGGAAGCGGTGCGTCACGTCTTCAATCTCGGTGTCGGCTTCGTGATGGTGGTGCCCAAAGAGGCGGCCGCTGACCTGGTGGCAGCCCTGGAGCGCTCCGGCGAGACAGCCTTTGAGATCGGCCGCATCGAGGCGGGAAAGCGGGCCGTGGTGTGGCAGTGAGCGGGCGGCTGGCCGTCTTCTGCTCCGGCCAGGGCACGATTCTGCGCTCGGTGGGAGAGGCCGTCCGCTCCGGCCGCCTGCCGGTGGAACTGGCGCTGGTGGTGGCGGACCGGCCCTGCCCCGGCGCCGAGTGGACAAGGGCCAAGGGCCTGCCGCTGCTCCTGGTCGACCGCGCCCAGCTCAGCTGGCGGGAGCGGGAGGCTCTGATCGCCACCGCCCTCAGCCAGCGCGACATAAGCCATCTGCTCCTGGCCGGCTACCTGAGCCGACTCGGTCCGGAATTGGCCGGCCGCTATCAGGGGCGCGCCCTCAACGTGCACCCCTCGCTCTTGCCTGCCTTTCCGGGACTGGACGCCATCGGCCAGGCCCTCTCCTACGGCGTGCGCATCACCGGTGTCACCGTGCACCTGGTGGACGAGCAGATCGATGGCGGGCCCATCGTCTGGCAGGAGGCGGTGGCGGTCCTGCCGGACGACGACTGGGCCTCGCTCCGGCAGCGGCTTGCTCCTGTGGAGCAGCGGGGTGTGCTGGTGGCGCTCCAGGGAATGGTGGCAGGCCGGCTTGAGGTGTCCGGCCGCAGGGTGCGCATCGGCAACGAAAAGGGGGCACCATGATGCGAGCGTTGATCTCCACCTACGACAAGTCGGAGGCATGGGCGAGACTGGCCCGGGGCCTTCGGCAGCGGCAGTGGGAGCTGTGGGCCACGGCGGGCACGGCCGCCTTCCTGGAGGAACAGGGGATCGAGGTCTATCGGCTCGAGCAGCTGACCGGCATCACCAGCCTGATGGGCGGCCGGGTGAAGACCCTGCATCCGGCCGTCCACGCCGGGCTGCTCTGGCGGGGCGATGACGACCTCAAGGTGGTGCGTGAGCTGGGCGGGCAACCGATCGACCTCCTGGCCGTGTCGCTCTACCCCTTCGCCCGGGCCAGGGACGGCGGCGGCTCGGATGCGTCCGTGACCGAGATGATCGACGTGGGCGGCCCGGCGATGCTCAGGGCGGCGGCCAAGAATCACCGGCAGGTGAGTGCCGTCTGCGACCCGGCCGACATCGACTCCGTGCTGGCCGCCATCGACCAGGGCAATCGGGCCGAGCTGAATCGCCGCCTGGCGGCCAAGGTATTCGCCACCCTTGCCGCCTACGACCGCTCGGTCGCCGACTACCTGGGCGGACCGGACAGCGTGCCCCTCAGCCTCGAGCTTCCAGCCGGGCGAGCGCTCCGCTATGGGGAAAACCCCCACCAGGCAGCCCGAGCCTTTGGCCCCTGGCCGGAAGGCGGGCCCGACCTGCTGGCCGCCCTGGTTCGGGAGGGCAAGGAGGTGTCTGCCAACAACCTGTTCGACGCCGAGACCGCGCTGTGGGCGGTGGCGGCGCTCGCCAGGCCGGGCGCAGTGGTGGTGAAGCATCAGACGCCGGCCGGCGCCGCCATCGGTGCGAGTCTGGCTGAGGCTTACCGGCGGGCCCTGGAAGCGGACTGGGAGGCAGCCTACGGCGGTGTGGCGGCTGTCAACCGGGAACTGGATGTCGAGACCGCCCAGGTGGTGAGGCGGCGCTTTCTGGAGGTGCTGGTGGCGCCGGCCGTCAGTCCGGCGGCGGCGGCGGTGCTGGCTGATCGCCAGGGCCTCCGCCTGCTGGTGGTGCCCGAGCCCTGGCTGCCGCCCCGGGCCCGCCTGCGCTCGGTCGGGGGGCAGGTGGTGGTGGAGGACTGGGACTCGGTTGCCACGGCGGCCGGGTCGTGGCAGCTGATGGCGGGCGCCGCTCTCGACCAGAGCGAGATGGCGGACCTCAAGCTGGCATGGTCGGTGGCCCGCATGGCCAAGTCCAACGCCGTGGTGCTGGTGCGGGATGGCGCCACCGTGGGGGTCGGCAGCGGGCAGGTCAGCCGGGTCAGGGCCGCCCAGCAGGCGCTGGCCCAAGCCGGAGAGCGGGCCAGGCGTGCCATGCTCGCCTCCGACGGCTTCATCCCCTTCCCCGACTTGGTGGAGGCGGCCCATGCCGCCGGCGTGCGGGCGATCGTGCAGCCAGGCGGCTCCAAGGGGGATGCCGAGGTGGTGGGCGCGGCCGAGGCGGCCGGCCTCAGCATGTATCTGACCGGCATCCGCCACTTCCGGCATTAGACCATGGCCTGCACACTGGTTCTGGGCTCAGGAGCCAGAGAGCACGCCCTGGCCTGGCGGTGCCTCGGCCGGGCCGGATCCGGCCCGGTGGTGGCCGCCCCTGGCAACCCGGGCATGGCCCAGGCCGGCATCGAGACCCAACCCCTGGATCTGACCGACCTGGAGGCCGTCTGTCGCCTGGCCGACCAGTTGCGCCCGGACCTGGTGGTGGTCGGCCCGGAGGCGCCCCTGGTCGCCGGTGTGGCCGACCACCTGCGCCACCTCGGCCACGCCGTGCTCGGCCCTAGTGCCGCCGCTGCCCGGCTGGAAGGGTCGAAGGCCTTCGCCAAGGGCGTGATGGCGGCCGCTGGCGTGCCGACCGCAGGGTTCGAGATGGCGGCGAGCCGGTCCGAACTGTGGGCGGCGATTGATCGCTTTGGCGGCCAGGTGGCGTTGAAGGCGGACGGGCTGGCCCAGGGCAAGGGCGTCTACGTGGCCGCCAATGCCCAGGAGGCGCGGTCGGTGGGGGAAGGCTGGCTTACGAGATTTGGCCGCCTGGTGGTGGAGGAGCGGCTGGGGGGCCCTGAGCTATCGGTGCAGGCGCTGGTCTCTGGCGACGATGTGGTGGCCCTGCCCTTGGCTCGGGACTACAAACGCCGCTTTGACGGGGACCGGGGGCCGAACACGGGGGGCATGGGCGCCATGGCGCCTGTGGTCTGCTCCTACCCGGCCGAGACGCTGGTTGAACTGGCCATCCGTCCGGTCGCACAACAGATGAGCCGAATGGGCATGCCCCTCTGCGGCGTCCTCTACGCCGGCCTGATGCTGACGGCGGAAGGGCCGCGGGTGCTCGAGTACAATGTGCGCCTCGGCGACCCCGAGACCCAGGTGCTGATGCCGCTCTTGCCCGCCGACTTTCCTGACTGGATGGCCGCCGCCGCCCTGGGCACCTTAAGCGGTGTCGGGGATCTGCCCCTGGCCAGCGGCGAGGCGGTGGGCGTGGTGGTGGTGGCCTCCACCTACCCGGAGGGCGAAGCGGAACCCGAGGCGATCGAACTGGGTGCCCCACTGCCTCCCGGGCTCTTGTTCTGGGGCGGGGTGAGCGGAGAGCCCGGCCGGCTACTCTCTGGAAGCGGGCGGGTGGCCACCGCGGTGGGGACCGGGGCCAGCCGGGAGAGCGCCCGGCAGGCGGCATACCGACTGGCGGCCAGTCTGCGCTTTCCAGGGGCTGCCTGCCGCTCCGATGTAGGAGCAAGCTGAGTACCGCTTTTCGACCTGAATTTGGTAACGGTGCAGGGGTCCGGCCCCAGGTTCCGAATCCTCCCGCAACGGCGGGTGAGCGGCCGCGGATTAGTCGTTGCCAGAGTGGCTGGCGGCAGGGGGAGGGAGAGGCGTGGTCGAGCGCGGCGGGCGCAACCTGATCTCCATTTCCCTGGTCGCCGCCGCCGTGGTTTCACTCCTCCTCCTGATCGTGCCGCGGCCGGCCGGGCATGTGGATTGGCCCTTCGAGCTGGGCGTGGCCGTCTTGGCGGTCGCCATCGGCCTTCTGGTCCGGGTGTTGCCAAGCCCCGTTTACCACCGCATTAACTTTGGCTATGTGGCGGCGCTGCTGGTGGCTGGCGCAGTCTGGGGCTCGGGCGGCCAGCTGTCGCCGCTCTTCCCGCTCTTCTACCTCTCTACCGCCGTCGCCGCCTCCATGGTGCGCCCCAGCCGCGCCTTTCAGGTGGCGGCCTTCAACGCCCTGCTCAGCCTGACGCCTCTAGTACTCGGAGTCAGCGACCACTTTATCCGCGACGAGCTCCTGCGCGTGCCGCTGATCATCCTGGTGGCGGCCACCCTGGTGCGGGTGGGTCAGAGTGCCCGCTTTGAGCGCCGCATGCGCCAGGTGATGGAGACCATCAACCAGGCGGGCGACCTTTCCACCAACGTGCCCTTGGCCTCGGTGCTATCGCTTCTGGTAGGCGGGCTCCGCCAGGTGACCGAGTCCGAGTACGCCATCATCTACCTCCTGAGCGAGGATGGCGAGATCCTGAATCCGGTAGCGGTGGACAGCCGGCTGGGCGAGGCCTCGGAGGAGGCCCGGGCCCTGGCCTCCTACCCGGTGCCGGTCGGTCAGGGTGTGACCGGCTGGGTGGCCCAGGAGGGCCAGCCGCAGATCATCGGCAACATGGAGACGCACAGCCGGACGGTGACAGTGCCTGGCACCGACCCCACCGAGGTGTCGGCCATCTTCGTGCCGCTCAAGGTGCAGGAGAAGCTGATCGGCATCCTGCGCATCAGCCGCCTCGGTGCCAACCGGTACGGCCAGGCCGATCTGCAGCTCACCGAGCTGGTCGCCCAGCAGGCGGCGGTGGCGGTCCAGAACTCCCGCCTCTACGACCAGACCAAGGAACTCTACGAAAGGACCCGCTGGTTGAGCATGACCGACCCGATGACTGGGCTCTTCAACCAGCGCTACCTGGCCGAGCGGCTGCCGCAGGAGGTGGAGCGGGCGGAGAAGACGGGCCAGCCCTTGTCTCTCCTCATGCTGGACTCCGATACCCTGAAGTCGATCAACGACCGCTACGGCCACGACACAGGGGACCGCATGATCCGGGCCATCGCCGAGGTGCTGAAGTCCCACACCCGGATCGGCGACGCCGCCATCCGCTACGCCGGGGACGAGTTCATGCTGATCCTTCCCGACACTGGCGCCGATCAGGCGGCGATGGTGGCAGAAAGGGTGCGGCGGGCGGTCTGGGAGGTCGATCTGGGCATCGACATCCCAGTCAGCGCCAGCATCGGCGTCTGCGCCCTGAGCGAGCCCGGGCAAACCGCCCAGGACCTGATCAAGGGCGCCGACCTGGCGCTTTACGCCAGCAAGGATGCGGGCAAGAACCGGCTCACGGTGTGGGGCCGGGAGACTCTTCCGGCGTAGGCCCGATGCGGCCGACCCGCACCAGGCGGCCGCTGATCCGAAGGTCTGGGTCGAGCAGGTGGAGGATGCGCCGGGCCACCGTTCGGGCGGAGAGCAGGTGCCCGCCTTGGCGCGCCGCCAGCGCCTCGAGATCGGCGGCACTGAACTGAGCGAGCATCGGGCTCACGAAGGCAGCGGGTGCCAGCACGTTGACCAGGATCTGGCTCGGTGCCAGCTCCTCGGCCAGGGCACGGCCGAAGCCGATCAACCCAGCCTTGGCGGCGCTGTAGGCCACCTCGCCGGAAGCCGGCTGGTAGCCCCAGACCGAGGAGACCAGGCAGATGCGGCCGGCCTTATGGCGGAGCATCAGCGGCAGCAGGGATTTCACAGCCAGCATGGGAATCGCCAGATTGGCCCGCAGCAACCTCAGTGCCTGCGCATCCGAGAGGCCGGCGAAGGCCCCCATCTGCGCCTCCCCGATCAGACAGGCGATGGCGTCCAGGCGGCCAGCGGCCAGGGCCGCCTCATAGAGCCTTTGGCGCACGGCTCGGGACCCCAGGTCTCCGGCCACGCCAGCCCAGGCCCCGCTGGCTTCGACCATGGCCCCAAGCCGCTCCCGGCGGCGGCCGGAGAGCAGCACGGTTGCCCCTGCCCTGGTCAGGAGGGGCACCAACTCCTGGCCAAGCGCCCCGGTGGCGCCCAGCACGGCGATCACCTCGCCAGCCAGCGGACGGCGGATCAGCTGACGAGAGGAGTGGGTCCGGTTGGTGTATCTCAACGGACGGTTCGTCCCTTCTGCGGAGGCTCAGGTGCCGGTGACGGACCGGGCATTCTTGTTCGGCGACGGCATCTACGAGGTGGTCTTCGGGCGCGACGGGCGCTTTGCCTTCTGGGAGCTGCACATGCAGCGCCTGGCCCGATCGGCGGCCGAGGTGGAGCTCAAGGTGCCGCTGGACTCCGGCCAGTGGCTGGCCGTGGCAGAGCGGCTGTGGGCCGATGCAGGCTGCGAGACCGGTTCACTCTACCTGGAGGTGAGCCGCGGTGTGGCGCCGCGCGAGCACAGCTTTCCGGAGCGAGCCGAGCCGACGGTGGTTGCCTTTGTCAAGGAGCTGAAGGTGGCGACGGAGGGGGACGGCGAGGCGGCCTTGGCCGTGCTGCTGCCGGACCAGCGCTGGCTGCGCTGCGACATCAAGTCCGTGAATCTCTTGCCCAATGTCCTGGCCCGCCAGGCAGCCAAGCGGCAGGGGGGGCGCGAGGCGATCTTGGTCCGGGACGGCCTGCTGACCGAGGGTGCCGCTACCAACCTCTTCCTGGTTCGCCAGGGTGAGCTGTGGACGCACCCCTTGGACCAGCACATCCTGCCCGGCGTGACCCGCCACGTGGTGTTGGAGGAAGCCCGCCGCCTGGGCATACCGATCCGTCTCGAGGCCTATCCCGCCGATGAACTGGCCCTGGTCGACGAGGTGTTTGTGACCGGCACCACCTCGCACGTGCTGGCGATCGGCGAGATCCTGGGCCACTGGCGACGCAGCGGCCCCGACCCGATCACGGCGAGGCTCCGTCAGGCCTATCTCGGTCGCCTGGAAGCCGAGACGATGGGAGCGCCACATAGCGCCCAGAGTGCCGGCTAGAGCGGCGTAGGCGGGATCGGGAAATTTTTCGCATAGTGTCCGGCGGCGCCGATCCAGTTCGGCTAAATGTGGTATCTTCTCGGTGCCGGACACAGAGCCGGAAGTCCGGCGACGCGCTGATGCAGGGAGGTTTTGGGGTGCGACCGGTGGGCCGGCTCCTGTCGGGTCTGAGATGGCCAGCGCTCTTGACGGTTCTGGCCGTTGCCCTCAGCGGCTGCGGCAGCTACTTCACCTCCCCGGCCTCGGTGCTCGCACCGGCTGGGCCGGTGGCGGCGCGCCAGCTCAGCCTGATCCAGATCTCGCTCTACATCATGCTGGGCATCTTCGTGATCGTGATCGGGCTGTGGGGCTGGGCGATCATTCGCTACCGGGCACGGCGCAACGACACCAGGGAGGTGAGCCGGTCGACTGGGGACAGCCGGCTGGAGATCCTCTGGACCGTGGTGCCGCTGCTGATCGTCATCTATCTGACCGTGCTCACCGTGCAGACCGAGTTCTACCTGACCAGAGAGCCCAACCCGGCGACCAGCCTCCAGGTGTCGGTCACCGGGCACCAGTTTTTCTGGCAGTTCCAGTACCCGGGCCTCGGCATCAGCACCGTGCACAACCTGTACATCCCAGTCGGCGAGAAGGTCAACCTCACCCTCACCTCGGCGGACGTCATCCACTCCTTCTGGGTGCCGGAGCTGGGCGGCAAGACCGATGCCATCCCGGGCTACCACACCTACATGTGGCTGGAGGCGAGCCGGGCCGGCAGTTATTTCGGCGAGTGCGCCCAGTTCTGCGGAGTCGGCCACTACCTGATGCACATGACCGTGATCGCACTGCCTCCCGCCCAGTTTCAGGCGTGGGTGAAGTCCATGCAGAAGAAGACGTCGTCGTCGTCGGCCTGGGCGCTGGAGGGAACCCGTCTGGTGGCCGCCCGTTGAGGCGGGCCGCCCTGTCAGCCACCGTCATTTTGGCCTGAGGAGGGGACGCTAGATGGCAGCCATCGCTGAGCGGGTCGGAGCCCAGCCCAAGGCGCACGCACAGGGATACCTGATGAGCTGGCTGACCACGGCCGACCACAAGCGGATCGGCATCATGTACCTCCTGGCCTCCACCCTCTTCTTTGTGGTCGGTGGCCTGGAGGCCCTGATGATCCGCATCCAGCTGTCGCACCCCGGAAACACCTTCGTCAGCCCGACGCTGTACGACCAGCTGTTCACCATGCACGGCACCACCATGATCTTCCTGGCCGTGATGCCGCTGTTCATCGGCTTCATCAACTGCATCGTGCCCCTGCAGATCGGGGCCAGAGACGTCGCCTTCCCGCGCATGAATGCGCTCAGCCTGTGGCTGTTCGTGCTGGGCGGCATCCTCCTCAACTCCAGCTGGTTTTTGGGCGGGGCACCCAACGCCGGCTGGTTCAACTACGCGCCGATCAGCCTGACGCCGTTCAACCCCGGGCCGGGCATCGACTTCTACGACATCGGCCTGCAGCTGGCCGGCATCGGCACCCTGATGACCGGTATCAACTTCATCGCCACCATCATCAACATGCGGGCGCCCGGGATGAGCCTGATGCGCATGCCCCTGTTCACCTGGACCACCTTCGTCACGTCGGTGCTGATCCTGTTCGCCTTCCCGCCGTTCACGGTCAACCTGTTCCTCCTGATGTTCGACCGCCTGATGGGCGCCAATTTCTTCAACATCGCCAAGGGCGGCAATGTGCTGCTCTGGCAGCACCTGTTCTGGATCTTCGGCCATCCGGAAGTCTACATTCTGATCCTGCCCGCCTTCGGCATCATCTCGGAAGTGATCGCCACCTTCTCCCGAAAGACCCTGTTCGGCTACGACTCGATGGTGCTGGCCACCATCGCCATCGGCTTCCTGGCCTTCACGGTCTGGGTGCACCACATGTTTGTGGACGGGTTCGGGCCGTATGTGAACTCCCTGTTTGCCATCACCACGATGGCGATCGCGGTGCCCACCGGCGTGAAGATCTTCAACTGGATCTTCACGATGTGGGGCGGCAAAATCAAGTTCACCACCGCCATGCTGTTCGCCACCGGCTTCATTCCGCTGTTCGTGATCGGCGGCATCAGCGGCGTCATGCTGGCCATGGCGCCGGCGGACTTTCAGTACAATGACTCCTACTTTGTGGTTGCCCACCTGCACTATGTCCTGATCGGTGGCTCGCTGATGGGTGTCTTGGCCGGCGCCTACTATTGGTTCCCCAAGATCACCGGCCGCCTGCTCAACGAGACGCTTGGCAAGTGGCACTTCTGGCTGCTGATGATCGGATTCAACGTCACCTTCTTCCCAATGCACTTCCTGGGCCTGCTCGGCATGCCGCGCCGGGTCGCCACCTACTCGGCGGCACTGGGACCGGCGGTGGCCTTCTGGAACCTGGTCTCCACCATCGGCGCCTTCATCCTGGCCATCTCCTTCCTCTTCTTCTTCTATAACCTCTTCAAAACGCTCCGCTCCGGGGAACGGGCAGGACCGGATCCGTGGGACGGCAGAGCGTTGGAGTGGGCGATCAGCTCGCCGGCGCCGGTCTACAACTTCGCCCAGACCCCGCTCATCCGGGGCCGTGACGCCTGGTGGGTGGAGAAGACCGAGGGCGACGGCCGGCTGCGCGCCGCCGAGGCCGAGAGTGCGGATGGCCAGCACCACGGCATCCACATGCCGAGCGGGTCGATCTATCCGTTCCTGATCGCGCTGGGACTGATGATCGCCGGCTATGGGGCCATCTTCGGCCTATTGCTGCTGGTCGCCATCGGCCTGGTGCTGGCCTTCTTCTCGATCCACCGCATGATCGTGGCCGAGGACCCGGGCGAGATCGTCGAGCCGGTGGGAGGTGACGGCGAGTGATCAACCAGGGTGTTGAGCCGGCAGGGCCCGGGCCGGTGTCGCCGGAGCAGGCCAAGGCCCAGGACAACCGGGTGCTGGGCTTCTGGATCTTCCTGTCCGGAGAGTGCGCCTTCTTCGCCTCGCTGATCGGCACCTATCTGTCCCTGAACACCCACACTGCAGGCGCCACCACACTGGTGTCGCTGATCGACCTGCCCCTGACCGGCCTGATGACGCTGTCCTTGCTCACCAGCAGCCTGACCATGGTCTTCGCCTTCCTGGCCATGAACAGGGGCGAACTGCAGGCGATGAAGGTCTGGCTGTGGGTGACGGCGCTGTTGGGGGCCGTCTTCCTCGACCTGCAGATCTTCGAGTTCTCCCATTACATGGCGTCCGGCTTCACGATGGGGACCAGTGCCGCCGCCTCCGCCTTCTTCGCCCTGGTCGGATTTCATGGCCTGCACGTCGCCTTCGGCCTGTTCTGGATCATCTCCCTGCTGTCCTATTCGTTCAAGGACGGCATCACGGCCGCCAACACGTCGAAGGTGTGGATCGCCGGCCTCTACTGGCACTTCGTGGACGTGGTATGGGTGATCATCTTCACCGTCGTCTACCTGTTGCCCAAGGTGCACTGAGGGGGGTGAGCAGGTGACAGACAGCCGCCAGCCGGAAGAGCCTCAGCATCGCCGCCGCTACCTACAGGTGCTGTGGGCGATGATTCTTCTGACCGTGATCGCCTTCGCCCTGGTCATCACCGGTGCCCTGCCGCCGGTGTTCATCGCCGCCATTTTGCTCATCTTCGCCGCCATCCAGGTGGCGCTCCAGGTCTATCTGTTCATGCACCTGAACGTGGGCCGCCGGGCCTACGGCATGTTCTTCGGCATGGGCCTGGGCGTCGCCGTGTTGATCTCGATGGCCCTCTTTGTACTCTTGCGGTACTGACGTGACCCGCCTGGCCGCTGGCCATGCCGGCGCCGAGGAGGCCTAGCTCATGCCCGCCATGCTTGCCCGTTGGGGTTTCGATGCGCTCTGGAATCCGCCCATCCTGATCGGCGTGATCGTGATGGCACTGGCCTACGCCTGGGTGGTGGGCCCGCTCCGCCGCCGCCTCGGCCACCACCCGCCGCCCAAGCAGGGCCAGCAGATCGCCTTCTACCTGGCCCTGTTCCTGCTCTACCTGGCCGTCGGCTCGCCGCTTGACGTCATCTCCGACCACTACCTGTTCAGCGCCCACATGCTCCAGCACATGCTCCTGGCGGTGGTGGTGGCGCCCCTCTTGCTGCTTGGCACCCCGGACTGGTTCTGGCGGCCGGTCTACCAGGCACCCGTGGTCGGCCGGCTGCTCGCCTTCCTGACCAGGCCGCTCGTGGCCGTGCTGCTCTTCAACATCCTCTTCTCCTACATGCACTTTCCGGGTTTCTACGACCTCAGCCTCAAGAACGAGACCGTCCACTTCCTGGAGCACGCCACCATCCTGGTCACGGGCATGCTGATGTGGTGGCCGGTGCTGAGCCCATTGCCTGAGCTGCCGGCCTTAGCCGACCCGATGAAGATCCTCTATCTGTTCGTGGACGGACTCTTGATGATGGTCGCCTTCGCCACCATCACCTTCGCCCCGGTGCCGCTCTACAGTTTCTACCTGAAGGCGCCCAGGCTGATTCCCGGCGTCAGCCCCCTGCTCGACCAGCAGATGGGCGGGCTGGTCATGCACTACATGACCCTCTTGGCGTACGGCACCGCCACGGTGTGGGTCTTTTTCCGCTGGGTGCGGAGCGAGCGGATGAAGGAGGAGTTCGGCCTCCTGCCCCGGCCGGAGCAGCGTCAGCAGCCGTCTCGCCCATCCGGCCTGGACTCGGCCAAGGGAGGGAGCCGCTGATGTGGCTGGCCTATCTGAACGAGGCCTTCATGATCAGTTCCGCCCTCTGTCTGGCCTTCGGCTGGCGGGCGATTCGCCGCCGCGAGGTGAGGCGCCACCGCCGGCTCATGATCTGGGCCAGCTGCCTGGGCGGGATGTTTTTCGTCACCTACGTGGTGAAGACACTCCTGGTGGGAGACACCACCTTCGGCGGTCCAGCGGTGTGGAGCACGGCCTTTCAGGTCTTCCTGCAGACCCATGCCACCCTGGCCACGGTGGCCGGCGTGCTCGGCGTGATCACACTGCGGCTGGGCCTTAGGGCCAGATTCCCCCGCCACCGCCGCCTGGCGCCGTGGACGGCCACCTTGTGGCTGATCGCCGCCGGCTCCGGACTGATGGTGTTCTTATTGCTCTACGTCATCTTCCCGCCCGGTGTGACCACCAACGTGCTGCGGGCCCTCACCGGCCATTGAGGCAACCGGACGGGTCCGGGCGGCCATGAGCGACCACCCGGCGCCGCGGCCGATGCGGCGGCTGGCCTGGGTGGCGGCCATTGCCACCCTGGCCCTGGTGGAGATGGGGTTCGTGGTCACCTTCACCAACTCCGGTCAGGGCTGCGGCGGCTCCTGGCCGCTCTGCGGCGGACGCTTCATCCCCGAGATCGCCTTTCACCCCCTGATCGAGTTCAGCCACCGGGCGCTGGCTGCCATCATCGCGGTGCTGGTGGTGTGGCTGGCGGTCTGGGTGTGGCGGCGGCGGCAGGTGCCCCTGGAGCGCTATCTGGCGGCCGTGGCGGTCTTGTTCATCCTGGTGCAGGCGGCGATCGGAGCGGCCGACGTGATCGCGCCGGAATCGGCGCCGGTGCTGGCGCTGCACTTCGGATTCGCCCTGATCGCCCTCGGCGCCACCACGCTGCTGGCCGTGGCGCTCAGCCAGAGCCGGATCCCGGCCACGCCGCTTCGTCCCGCCCTGCGCTACCTGAGCGCCGTGACCTTCGTCTATCTCTACCTCGCCGTGTACCTGGGCGCCTTTGTCGCCCACCAGGACGCCGGGCTGGCCTGCCTGACCTGGCCGCTCTGCACCGTGCACGTGGCTGCTGCCCTGCGGCCGGCGGTCCAGCTGGACGAATTCCATCGCCTGGTGGCGGTCGGCCTCACCGTACTCCTGGGCCTCATCTTCTGGCAGGCTCGCCGCCAGAGGACGGAGCGGCCGGACGTGGTCCAGGCCGCCCATGTCGCCATCGGCGTGGTGGCCCTGCAGATCCTGAGCGGCGTGCTCCTGGTGCTGTCGCACATCGCCACCTGGGCGGTGCTGATCCACGTCGGTCTGGTCTCAGTGCTGTTCGTGGCGGTGGGCTATCTGCTGGTGGCGAGCCTGGGCGGCCTTGGCGAGCAGACGAGCGCAGACGCCGGTGCCGAAGCCGGGCCCTCAGCCGGCAACTGACCGCAGGCATCGCACCGCAACGGGCTCCCTGGCCTCAGGCTGCTGGCGGGACGACGACCCGAAACAGGAGACCGACGCCGACCACGGAGATGGCGGCCAGGAGCCAGAACGGGGCCGCGAAGCCGGAGCCGGTGATGAGGAGGCCGAACACCACCGGGCCCACGGTCAAGCCGACGGCCCGGGCCACCGCCACCAGCGACAGCGCCTCACCGACCTGCTCCGGACGGTAGAGCTGGGTGGCCAGGCGGTTGATCGGCGCGCCCAGCGTGAAGGCCGTGCCGAAGCCGAACAGCGCCATCGCCGCGATGAAGCGGCCCACGCCGAGATGGGGCAGGGCCAGCAGCACGCCGCCCAGCCCGGCGGCGAGGAGGCCGGCCTGCAGGACGCGTGAGGCGCCGATGCGGTCCACCAGCACGCCGGCGCCACCGGCCAGTACGGCGCCGACCACCGCCGCCGGCATCAGGGCGACCCCGGACATCAGCACCGAGAAGTGGAGCTGGTGCTGAGCCAGGGCCGGGACGAAGACGGCAGCCGCCAGGTCGAGCCCGATGATGCCGGCAGCCACCATCATCAAGGTGCCGGAGGTGGTGCGAAGAGGCTCGGTATCGAGGAAGGGGACGGCGGCCCGCCGCTGGCGGACGCCAAAGCCGATGGCCAGGACGACGGCGAGGGCCAGCCAGACGAGGGCCAGGGGCGACCCGGCGCCGAGCGCCAGGAGCAGCGAGACCAGGGCTAAGGAGAAGAGGACGCCGCCCCAGGCATCCGGTACGCCGCCGGCGGGGTGGGGCTCGGAGTCGGGCAGGCGTCGGCTCAAGATCAGCACCACAGCTGCCAGGGGCACGTTGACCAGAAAGATGGACGGCCAGCCCAGGGTCTGGGCCAGGAGGCCGCCCAGGTTCGGACCGATGATGGCAGCCAGGCCGAAGACGGCGCCGAACAGGCCGAGGGCGGTGCCCCGCTTTTCCTTCGGGAAGCTCCGCATGCCCTCAGCCTGGGCGTTGGGGTAGACCAGACCGGCGCCGGCCCCCTGCAGAATGCGGGCGAAGAGGAAGACGGGCAGGTTGGGCGAGAGGGCGGCCAGGAGCGAGGCCAGGCCAAACAGGGCGATGCCGATCACGAAGAAGCGGCGGCGGCCGATGCGGTCGCCGCCGGGCCCGGCCAGGACGGTGCTGGCGATGTAGGCGGCGGTGTAGGCGGTGATGGTCCAGGCCGTCCAGGCCAGCGTGGTGCTGAAGGCGTGGGCGATCAGGGGCAGAGCCGGTCCCAGGATGTTGGTGTCAAGGGCGCCGATGAAGACGCCGAACAGGTAGATCCACAGAAAGCGGCGCTCGCCAGGCAACCGGTCAGCCTCCTTCGCGGGCCATCCCCCACTCTAGGCGAGCGAAGGGCCGAGGGCCAGAGTGAGCGGGGCGGGTATAATGGGGGAGACTTTCATCCGATAGAGGAGGGCGTCTGTGCCTCAGACCGGCCCTGACTACCTGAAGATCGAGCGGCTCCTGACCGACGAGGAGCGCTCGATTCGCGACATGGTGGCCGACTTCGTGGCCAGCGAGGTGGCACCAACCATCGGCCAGCACTGGCTGGAGGGCACCTTTCCCGCGCCCCTGGTGCGGCGGATGGGGGCGCTGGGCATCTTTGGCCCGACCCTGCCTCCCGAATACGGGGGCGCCGGCATCTCGCACGTCGCCTATGGGCTGATCATGCAGGAACTGGAGCGCGGGGATTCCGGGCTTCGGAGCTTCGCCTCGGTGCAGAGTGCGCTGAGCATGCACGCCATCTGGCGCTTCGGGTCGGAGGAGCAGCGGCGGCGCTGGCTGCCGGCCATGGCCCGGGGCGAGGTGATCGGCTGTTTCGGGCTGACTGAACCGGATGCCGGCTCCGACCCCGGTGCCATGCGGACGCGGGCCCGCCGCGACGGCGCCGGCTGGGTGCTGAACGGTGTGAAGCGCTGGATCACCAACGGCACGTTGGCCGATGTGGCCGTGGTCTGGGCCAGGGAGGAAGGAGGGGCGATCCAGGGCTTCCTGGTGGAGAAGGGCACAGCCGGCTTCAGTGCCCAGGACGTGCACACCAAGGCCTCGATGCGTGCGTCGCACACCTCCGACCTGGTCCTGGAGGACGTCGTGCTGACGGATGCAGCCCGCCTGCCCGAGGCCCGGGGCCTGGGCGCCCCGTTGGCCTGCCTCACCCAGGCCCGCTTCGGCATCGCCTTCGGTGTGGTCGGCGCCGCCATGGACTGCTTCAATGAGGCACTGGCCTACACCGGGCAGCGCATCGCCTTCGGCCATCCCCTGGCCGGTACCCAGCTGGTGCAGGAGCGGCTGGTCGACATGCTGAGCCGCGTCAGCGCCGCTCAGCTCCTGGCGCTGCAGCTGGGCCGGCTGAAGGAAGCCGGCGAACTGACCTACGCCCAGGTGTCCCTGGCCAAGCGCAACAACACCCGGGCCGCCCTGGAGGTGGCCCGCATGGGGCGCGAGCTGCTCGGCGGCAACGGCATCACCACCGAGTACCGCGCCATCCGCCACATGGCCAACCTGGAGACGGTGGACACCTACGAGGGAACCTACGAGGTGCACACCCTGATCGTGGGCCGCGACCTCACCGGCCTGGACGCCTTTCGGGCGCCCGAGCAGAGCAAGGTCAGGTCCGACTAGCTAGTGACTCTCCACCTCGAGGGCGGGCACGTTGGCGGGAGCGACGATCTCGTCGCTGTAGCCGAGCGCCCGGCCGACCACCATCGCCTGCAATAGGTCGCCCGGCGGGTAGAGTACCTCCGTCACCCCGGGTGACGGCGGCACCAGATTGGACAGGTGGGCGGTGATGCCGGCCTTGCGCAAGAGGGCGGCGGACAGGCTGCCACCGCCATTGTTGGTGAGGAACACAGTCAGGCTCTGGGGTGCCGGCAGGGGCGGCAGGCCGGTGGTGGGGTTCTTGGCGCCGAGGGACCCCACCGCAGAAAGGATCTCCTGGGGCGTCAGGATGTCGTAGTAGGCACCGGTGATAGTGCCCTCCTGGTTGAGGCCAGGGAAGCTGGTGGTGCGCAGCTCCATCGAGTCGCTGAGCGACCCGACCGTGACGTGGGTGATGGTGGCGTGGTCGGCAACGGCCACCAGCGCCGCCTCCTGGGCCAGGTTCAGGTTGGTGGCGACGTCCTGGTTCCAGGCACTCATCAGGTTCACTACCTCGCCCGGTGAGAGGTTCTTGATGGCCTGCGCCTCCACCAGCTTAAGGAAGCCGACCGCAGCCTGCATGCGCTGGAAGTCGTTGACGCGGCAGCCGTTGCCGGCCAGGTTCTGCCGCACCCGGATGTAGGCCAGGGCCTGGGCTCCGTCCAGATGCTGCACGCCGGGGCTGAAGACGGCGTGGGAGTGCTGTGGGTCGTAGATCCGGCACGGAATGTCGACGGTCAAACCGCCGACGGCGTTCACGGCGTCCACGAAGCCCTGGAAGTCCGACACCACGTACAGGGAGATGGGCATGCCGAGCAGCCGGCTCACCGTCCGCACAGCCAGGGTCGGTCCGCCCATGAAGAAGGCGGACTTCAGCTTGGGGATGGTGTCCCGCCAGCCCGGATAGGCCACCATGATGTTCCGGGGCAAAGTGATCAGGACCACCGTGTGCTGGGCCGGCTCGACGTGGGCGACGATGATCAGGTCGGCCTGACCGGGGGTGAGCGGGGAGGTGGCGTTGCGGGCGTTGTTGCCGATGAACAGGATGTTGATGGGCTTGTTGCCCAGCACACTGCTGGTGAGGTCCTGCTTCAGCTGGCTGGAGAGAGACGGGGCCTTGCCACCACCGCGCAGGTGGTCGTAGGCCACCTTGGCGCCGACCGCCACCACCGCCAGCACGATGACCCAGATGACAACCTTGGCCACGGTACGCATATCGTCTGAAAACCCCATCTCGATCAAACTGCCGACGCGTCAGGGCGAAAGGGGCGAGGGCACGGTGGGAGATCTCGCCACCCAGATCCGAACAGAGGGGCATTGGTTCCCGGCCTGCTCAGCCTAGTCGGTGAACCGCTCCTGGGACTGACGCACGAATCCGGTCCCGACCGGCGGCGGGGTGTCGCCAGGGGCTTTCGCCGCGCCGAGCGGCCCAGCTGGGCCGCTGGTCAGTGCCGTGGGGCGGTGAGGGCACATCCCTCACGCCTGGCACGAGGCGCCAGCGGGACGGAAGAAGAGTACCACGGCCGACCATCGGCCGCACGCCGAGATTCTCTCGGGCAGTTCAGGACCGCGCGGCCCCGGCCGGCCTCGACGGCGACTCCACCGGCACCAGAAATCGGCGGTTGCAGAAGTGGCAACGCGTCTCCACGGTGGACTGGTCGGTGGGCCGGTCCTCCAGCGCCCTTTCCCCCAGCATCGCCACGGCCAGCCTGGCCTTGGCCATGGAGCAGGTGCAGCGGAAGGACACGGCGTGGCTGGAGAGGCCGACCAGCCGCAGGCTGGGCGCCAGCCGGGTCAGCACCTCGGCCGTGGCGACTCCCTCCGCCATCAGCCCTGACACCGGCGGCAGCTCAGCGGCCGACCGTTCGATCAGGTCCAGATGGCGTTCGCCGCCGGGCAGGATCTGGACCAACCAGCCGCCGGCGCCAACCACCCGCCCGCTCTTGGCCAGGCGCACGCCGAGGCCCACCGCGGAGGGGATCTGGTCGGAGGCGTCTAAGTAGGCGGCCAGATCCTCTCCCACCTCGCCGCTCCGCAGTGGTACCGCCGAGGTGTAGATCTGGCCATCGGGCAGGTCACGGCTGACCACCAGCCGCCCGCGGCCGAGGGCGGCACCCACCGCCAGCTTGCCTCCTGACGCCAGAGGCAGCGCCACCTCGGGCTGTGAGACATAGCCACGCACCCGGCCCTGGCTGTCGCAGTCGGCGATGACCGCACCGAGCGGGCCGTCCCCGATCAGGCGGAGCGTCAGTCTGGCCGGGCCGACCAGACTCAGTTCGCCCAGCATCAGGGCTGCGGTCAGGGCCCGACCGAGGGCGGCGGTGGCGACTGGCCAGGTGTGGTGGCGGCGGCCGGCCGACTCGACCAGGGCTGTGGAGCGCACGGCCATAAGCCGCAAGAGACCGTCCTCGCTGTGGGCCCGAACGATCTCATCGGGGAGCTGGTGCACCGTGTCTTTCTCCTCTCCTCTCGGCAAGGCCGGGCCAACGGTCCTCTTTGGTGTGCGGGTGGTCGATCTTAGCCGGGTGCTGAGCGGGCCCTACTGCACCATGATACTCGCTGATCTCGGCGCCGAGGTGGTGAAGGTGGAGCGTCCGGATGGCGGCGACGACGCCCGCTCCTTTGGCCCGCCCTTCGTGGCGGGCGAGAGCACCTACTTTCAGTCGGTAAACCGGAGCAAGCAGAGCCTCACCCTCGACCTCAAGCAGCAGCTGGGCAAGGACGTGCTGTGGCGGCTGATCGCCGGGGCCGATGTGCTGGTCGAGAACTTCCGGCCAGGCACCATGGAGGAGCTCGGCTTCGAGCCCGAGCTGTGCCTGGCCCGGCAGCCGGGCCTCATCTACGCCCGGCTGAGCGGCTTCGGCCAGCTGGGTCCGGAGCGGGACACCCCCGGCTACGACCTGATCGCCCAGGGCATGTCCGGGCTGATGGCCTTGACCGGCGAGGTGGACGGCCCACCGGCCAAGGCTGCCTTCTCTGTGGGTGACATCGGCGCCGGCATGTGGGCAGCCCTCGGCATCCTGGCAGCACTCCTGGAGCGGCAACGGAGCGGGCAGGGGCAAGTGGTGGAGACCACCTTATTGGGAGGGCTGGTGGCCTGGCAGGCGCACCTGTCGCAGGCCGTGCTGTCGGCTGGGGCGAGGCCAGGCCGGATCGGCTCCCAGCACGCCTCGATCGTTCCCTACCAGCGCTTCATGGCCAAGGACCGGGCATTTAACCTGGCGGTGGCCAACGACAGCCAGTGGCGGCGCCTGTGCGCCGACGTGATCGGCCGGCCGGCCTGGGCCACCGATGCCCGCTTTGAGACCAACCCTCGCCGCGTCGCCAACCGTGAGGTGCTGACGGGTGAGCTTGCCGAACTCTTCCTGGCCGAGCCGGCAGGGCACTGGGTCGCCCGCTGCCAGGCCGCCCAGGTGCCGGCCGCTGCCATCCTCAGCGTGGACGAGGTGCTGGCGCACCCCCAGGTGGAGGCGATGGGCCTGGTCTGGGAGCTGGGCCGAGGTGAGAGCGCCTGGCGCACGGTCGGATCGCCGCTCGGCATGAGCCGCACGCCGCCCCGGGCCATGAGCGTGCCCCCTCGCCTGGGCGAGCACAGCGACCGGGTACTGGACAGCCTCGGCTACACTGAACGGGAGATCGCCCAGTTGCGAGAGGCCGGGGTGGTGAGTTGAACCTGGCGCCCCTGCTCCACCAGTACGGCTACCTGCTCATCTTTGTGGTGCTGTTCCTGGAAGCTGTCGGCATCCCGGCGCCCTCTGAGATCACGCTGGTCACGGCCGGCGTGATGGCGGCCCGGGGTGAGCTGTCAGCTCCGGCGGCGATTCTGGTGGCCGCCGCCGGATCCACCGCCGGCGCCATGCTCTCCTACCTGATCGGCCTGCGCGGTGGCCGCAAGCTGATATTGCTGTACGGCAGGCGGTTCGGCGTGACGGCCGCCCGGCTGGAACGGGTGGAGCGCTTTTTTACCCGCTACGGCATGGGAGCCGTGATCGTGGGCCGCATCCTGTCCGGAGTCAGGCTGCTCATCTCCTATCCGGCCGGCTTCTTTGAGATGCCGTTCGGCCGCTTCCTTGTCGCCACCGTGATCGGCGCACTGGCCTGGCCGCTATTGGCGGTCGAGGCCGGCCGCGTGCTCGGAAGCTACTGGGACCAGGTGGTCGATGCCGTGATCGGGACCGGGCCGTGGATCCTGGCCGGAGCGGTGGTGCTCGGCCTCGGCTACCTCGTGT
This sequence comes from Bacillota bacterium, assembly GCA_021803575.1. Classification (GTDB taxonomy): domain Bacteria; phylum Bacillota; class Sulfobacillia; order JAJZYS01; family JAJZLH01; genus JAJZLH01. Next base: position 22,912 of record JAJZLH010000032.1, read on the forward strand.
ACAGGCTCAGCCATCGCCGGCCCCGGGCGCTTTGACAGCCTGCCGGGGCAGGCATACACTGGGGCCGCGAAAGAGGGTGACCCGCCTTGGACCTGTTGTCGCCCATCCATCTGATCGTGCTGCTGGTGGTCGCACTGCTGATCTTTGGCCCGAAGCGCCTGCCGGAGATCGGGAGCGGGCTGGGAAAGAGCATTCGCGCCTTCAAGGCCTCGATGGACGGTGAGATGGCGAAGGACCCGCCCGCCGTCAGCTCCGCTGAGGAACCAACGCCGCACAGCCACTGAGCAACCAACACGTGGCCTGGGGCGAGGGCCGGACCATTGGTCCGGCCCTCGCCGTTGGTCCAGCCGCCGGGCGGTTCGCGCAACCGGTGGGCCACGCCGCTTCCACCCGGGCGGTCTCAGGCCTCGGCCCCTGGCAGGCGAATGGTGAATGCCGTGCCCTGGCCGGGCTCTGACGTCACCTGGATCGACCCGCTGTGCAGTTCGACCAGGCTCCTCACGATGGCAAGGCCCAGGCCCGTTCCGCCGCCGGGGCGCGACCGGGCACCGTCGCCGCGGTAAAA
>JAJZLH010000010.1 GCA_021803575.1 Bacillota bacterium
GGTCTTAGGCGGGCGCGCTGAGCAGGCAGGCTGGGTCGGCGGCCAAGGGGTCGCCGCTCGCACTGTAGGCCCGGGCCCGGGAGCCACCGCAGACGAAGCGGTGAACGCAGGAGCCGCAGGGGTCCTCCAGGCGGCGTTCGCGAATCGCCTGGAGCAGGGGATGGTGGCGATAGACGTCGACCAGGTTGTCCTGGCGGCTGTTGCCCAGGCTGACTGGCAGGAACCCCCCCGGTGAGATGGTGCCGTCGTAGGCGACGAATACGATGCCGTCGCCGTCCAGGGTGCCGCGGGTGCCGAATCGCACCTCGTGCACGGCTGGTCCGCATCGCTGCTCCAGCCTGGACCGGAGCCGATGGTAGAGCCTGCCGCCTGTCACACCCTGCTGGCGCTCAGCCAGGACCCGGCGCACGAATGGTGCCTCCACCGTGCGCACCACCAGGTCGTAGCTGGAGGCGTCGAGCAGGAAGTGGCAGACGTCTTCTGTAGCAGCGGGCGAGATCATGGCGTCTGCCTGGCCGCGGCCGGTGGCGATCAGGAAGAACACCTCCCACACCGGGATGCGCGCCTCCAAGATGAGCGCTGCCACATCGGCCAGCGTGTCGACCGTCTGATCCATGACCACGGTGTTGATCTGCACCCTGAGCCCCAGGTCTTGGGCGATGCGGGCCGCCTCCAGGGTGTGGCGGAAGGTGCCGGCTACGCCCCTGATCCGGTCGTGAACAGCCTCCGGCGCGTCCAGGCTCAATGAGATGGAGTCAATGCCGGCTGCCTTGAGGCGGGCCAGGGCTGCCCAGCCCAGAAGCGGCGTCACGGCGGGAGCGGCCGCTGTGTGCAGCCCCAGCTGGCGAGCGTACGAGATGAGGTCGGCGACATCGTCGCGCATCAAGAGGTCGCCGCCGGTGAAGACGACAACCGGAGCGGGATGGCCGAAAGCCGCGACTTGTTCCAGCAGGTGCAGCCCATCGGCGGTGTCCAACTCGCCAGGCAGAGCCTGGCGCTGGGCGGTGGCCCGGCAGTGGCTGCAGGCGAGCAGGCACGCCCGGGTGGTCTCCCAGAACACCAGCATGGGACGGTTCATGAAAGGGGACCCTTCGCTCGGCAACTGACTGGCTTGCACGCTACTACCCCTTGCCAGTGGAGCTGGGACGTGGGGACGTGATCAGGCGGGCGGCGGCTCCACCGCGGGAGCGGCCAGGGCCGCCAGCGTCCTGGAGACGAAGCAGCCCTGGCAGCCTAGAGGCAGGGGGCCCTTGCCGTCCGCCTCGGCGCTGGCCGGACAGCTGCCGCAGCGCAAGCCGACGTGGCGGCTTCTCGCCTGTACCTCGTCGGAGAAGGCGGAGAACAGGTCCTGGGCAGGAAAGCCCAGAGCTGAGGCGTCGTCTTGGAGCGTGACGCCCATGCGGGCCACAATCCTGAGCAGGTCCTCCTTTACCGAGAAGATCTCCTGCCTCAGTCCCGAGTCAGCCAGCGGCAGATGGTCGGACAGGTAGTGCTCGGCGAAGGCCTGATGCCGCCCTTCGTCGACCACGATGTCGGCAGAGATGCGTCCGAACAGGAATGACCCCTTGGTGCGGGCGAAGGCGCCGTAAAGGGTGCGGGCGAAGATGTCGCTGACCAGGATCCCCATCACCCAGTGCAGCGGCGTCTTGCCCATGCGCATGCGGTGGTGGTACTGGAGCATCTCCGGCATCTCCTTGATCCGCATCGGCGAAAAGCCGAGCAGGTCGTAGAGGCGGGTGATGGTCTCGATGTGGCGGGCCTCGTCCATCAAAAAGCTGGGCATGTACAACTGGGCCGACTCACTCTCGCCGCCCAGCATGAGCAGGGCCTGCGCCCCGCCCAAGAGGGCCGCCCGCTCACCCAGGAAGACAGGGGTGAGCAGCCGGGCCAGCGCCTGGCGTCCCCGCTGGTCCAGCCCGTCCGGGATGGTCCAGTCCACGTCCTCAGCCGTCCACTGGTGCTTGGCGCCGATGTGAAAGAGCCGGGTGTAGCGGCTGTCATCGAGGCGGGGGCTGATCTTGATCATCGAAGAGACCTCCTCGCCAGCGATGACAGAGGACTATGCACGCCAGTTCACCGCTTCAAGCCTAGGAGATGACCCATGGCGCGCCCAGGGACTAAAGTCCCGCCGCGGGTGAGGGCCTTAGTCCCTGGGCGACGGGGCTGCTAACCGCCGAAGCGCTGCGCCTGTTCGTGCACCAGTACCACGATCTGGGCCCGTCTGGCCAGGCCCAACTTGCTCAGAATGTCGCTGATGTGATTCTTGACCGTCTTCTCAGAGAGGGTGAGCTGTTCGCCGATCTCCCGGTTGGACAGGCCGCGGCTCACTGCCATCACCACATCCAGCTCGCGCTTGGTCAGCCGATCGGATAGAGCCATGGAGGCCGTCGCCTCGCCCGGCGCCTGCAGATGGCGGACCAGGGCGTCGGCCACCTGCTCGCCTAGCATCGGCTGGCCAGCCACCAGGTCGGCAATGGCCGTGATCAGGCGCTGACTGTCTGCCGACTTGACCAAAAAGCCGTCCACGCCAGCTGCCACCGCCTCCACCACCGCCCGATCCTCGCCGTAGGAGGTGAGCACCAGGATGCGGGTGGCCGGTGAGAGCCGCCGCACGTCGGGAACGATGGCGGTGCCCGGCTGGTCGGGCAGGCGCATGTCCAGCACCAAAACGTCCGGATGGTGGATCTCAACTGCCGCCAAGGCTTCGGCGGCGGTGCCGACCGACGCCTTCACCTCGAAGTCAGGGCGGTCGGCCAGCACTGTGGCGAGCCCCACTCTGACTACGGCATGGTCATCGACAATCACGATCGACACGCTCACGGCATCACCTCCCGGTGGCTGGGCGGTGCTGGCGGGTCGGAGGGGAGTTCGACCGCCACCCGGGCGCCCCCCTCTGGCCGGGAGGTCAGGGTGGCGGCGCCGCCCAGGCGCTGCACCCGGCGGGTCAGGTTGTCTAGGCCGCGGCCCGCCCCCGCCACGTCGCCCAGGCCAGATCCGTTGTCGTCGACGGTGAGGCGGATTAAGTTGCCGGCGCGCTCGAGGCAGACCAGGACTTCGGTGGCTCGGCCATGGCGGCCGGCGTTGGAGACGGCTTCAGCGATCAGCATGGAGAGGTCGGTTGCCCAGGTTGGGGGCATCTCCCGGGCTAGGGCGAGCCCTTTCCAGGAGAGCCTGATGCCGTACAGCTCAGCCATCTGGCTGGTGGCGAGGCGCAGCTGGTCGCTGAGCGAGGCCGAGGGCGTCTGATCGAGGTCGTCCAGCACTCGGCGGATGGCGTCCATCGCCTGCTGGACCGCCTCGACCACCAGGTCCAAGGCACCCGGGTCTGGCTGGTGGGCCTGCTGCTGGCGCCGCGTCCGGTCCAGCTGGATGCCGACGGCGTAGAGCGTCTGCAGGGCGCCGTCGTGCAGTTCCATGGCGATCTCCCGGCGCTCGGCCGCCCGCACCAGAGTGGCTTGATCCCGAAGCAGCCTAGCCCGGGCGATGGCGGCGGCGGCGTGCATGCCGAACATCTCGAGCAGCTGCTCCTCTTCTGGCGAGAAGGGCTCCTCCCCCTGGTGGCCGCCCAGATAGAGGTGGCCCACCAGTTCCCCCTGCCAGAAGAGCGGCACGCCCAGGAAGGTGCGAAAGTGGGGGTGTTCCTTCGGAAAGCCGCTGAAGTCCGGCTCGATCTGGACGTTGGGCAACCGCAGCGGCCGCTCGTCAACAGAGAGGCGGCGGAGCAGCCCGCGGTGAGTGGGGGGCAGGCCAATCCGCTCCCGGATGTCATCAGGTACCCCGACAGTGACGAAGTTGATGACCTGCTCTTGCTCATCGAACTCGGCCAGGGCCCCGTAACTGGCCCCAGCCAGCCGTACCGCCAGCGCCACGATCTGGCGCAGGACGTCGGGGTAGGCCTCCTTGGACCGTACCGCCACCGCCGCCTCGTGCAGCGTCTCGAGCAGCGCCCGGCGGTGCTCCGCCTCCTGCCTCAGCCGCTCGGCCTCCTCGGCCTGGGCCGAGGCCCGGGCCCACAGCAGCCCGAGCTGGGAGAAGGCCAGGAAGACGAAGACGGCCGCCAGTGCGGTGCCCACGTAGAGGAGATCCCGCTGCCAGGCCAACGGCGCGAACGGGGCCAGGGAGAGGCCCACGGCCAGCTCAATGGCGACCACCACAGACGCCGCCAGCCAGCGCCAGAGGCCATCCTTGGTCAAGGAACGGAGTCGGTGCAACGGCTCACCTCCAGCGATCGGACTCCGCCCGACCGCGGGCTGCGGCCTAGCGGGACTTCCTGGTCCGGGCGGTCATGCGGTCGGCGGCCACCATCACGGCGCCGAGTCCGGCTGAGACGATGCCGCCCACGAAGCCAGCCACTGAGAGAAACAAGAGAATGCTGACCACGAACAGCCCGCCGGCCGTGAGCAGCAGCGATGAGACCCGCAAGCGGCGGCCGCTGGGGCTGGCGGCGATCTTCGGCGTCAGTACGCCGCGACGGGGGCGGATCGCCAGTACCGACTGGGCGGCGGCCTTGCCTTGAGCCATCGATCCAACCACTGTGGACGGTCCCACCAGAGCGTCACCGGCCACCCAGATCCGGTCTCCCTGGGGCCGTCTCGCCTGATTCAGCCCCTGCTCTCGCTCGTAAGCCAGCGGTCCGACCGAGCCCCTCTGCGACAGTATACCGCTGGCCAGCCAGTGGCGGTCCGGGATGACCTTGGCGAGGTCCGGGCGGGGCAGGGGCAGCTTCCCAGTGAACGGCAGACTGAGGCCGCCATCGACCCGATAGCCCATGGCCATCACGACCAGATCGCAGGCCATGGCCTCGGTGGTCTGCTCGGTCAGCTTGGGCAGTTCGCTGGCTTTGGACTGACGGGTGTGGCGGAGCAGAGCTGTGGTCAGGCGGCCCGAGCGGCCTTCCAGCCGTTCGACTGAGGTGAGGAAGCGGATCACCACGCCCTCCGCCCTGGCCTCGGCCAGTTCGTCGCGGCGCACCCGGGCGAAGCGTTCGTCCATCCAGTCAACCGCCGTGGCATCGCCTCCCAGGCGGCGCACACTGCGGGCGACGTCCATGGCCGTGTTGCCGGCACCGACCACCAGCACGTGGGTTCCGGGGTGAATGTCAGGCAGGCGCTGACCCTGGCCGAGGGCGGCCTTGGCCCGCTTCAGGAAACGGGTGGCGTCCTCCACGCCGTCCAGATCGACGCCGGGCACATTGAGGTGCATCGGCACCGATGCGCCGTGGGCCAGGATCACGGCATCGTGCATGTCGAGGAGTTCGTTGATCATCACGTCCTTGCCGATGCTGATGCCGGTGCGAACGGTGACGCCGGCCTGGCGCAGGGCATCGATCGGCCGCTTCGCCACCTGGTCGGGGAGGGAGAAGGAGGGGATGCCCCAGGCCAGCACGCCGGAGGGCTCTACGTCCCGTTCGTAGACGGTGACCTGGGCGCCGTGTGAGACCAGTTCCCAGGCGGCGGCGATGCCAGCCGGGCCGGACCCCACCACCGCCACCGACAGGCCGTGGCCGTCATCGGACATGGGCTCGGGGGCGCCGATCGGCTGCTGGTCGGTGATGAATCGCTCCAGAAGGCCGATCGTGACCGGCCGCTCGCCGGCCAGCGTCCACGAGCAGGCACCCTCGCACTGTGCCGCCTGGTCGCAGACCCGAGAGCAGATGTCTGGCAGCACGGTTGTCTGGCTGAGGACGGCATGCGCCTTGTCCAGGTCGTGCTCCCGGATGGCGGCGATGAAGGCCGGAATGTCGTTGTGGGCCGGGCAGCCCTTGAGGCAGGTCGGATCAGGGCAGGCCAGGCAGCGCGCTGCCTCCGCCTCCGCCTCCTGCCAGCTGGCAAAACCTCGCCGGATCTCGCTGACGTCGAGATCGAGATGGGCGGGGTGATGGGGGGCGGGCCGCACAGGCGCCGAGACCAGCACTGGCCCGGACACGGCGATGGCGCTATAGGGACAGACCCGCTCACACTGTCGGCAGCCGACGCACAAGGCGTCGTCGGCCTTGGCCACCCAATCGCCAGAGTTGAGGCTGAGGGCGCCGGTCGGGCAGCGGATGATGCACTCCTGGCACCCGGCGCACCGCTCTTCGTTGACCTCGACGTGAGCGTATAGCGGTCTGGACTCTTCTTGCACCTCTGGAACCGTGATCTCTCTCAGCGCCACATCCAGCACCTCCGTCGCCTTCTTCCTCTGCCTACTGCACTCCGCCCATCGCCACGTAGAGGACCGCTACCGAGGCGGTGGCTACGACCACGAAGCCCAATGCCAGCGCCTTGACCAGAGCCGGGCGTGCCGAGAGGTGACGCATGTCCCGGCTGACGATGCGGTGCGTGACGTAGAGAGCTGCCCCGCCGCCCAGCACCGCCAGGATCACCTGGCTCATGATCACGCCAGAAGGCGGCAAGAGGTGCGCGTTGTAAAGCGGGGAGTGGGCTGTACCAAACAGGTTCCAGCCGACGGCGAAGGGGTCGGAAATGGCCGGGATGATGCGCAGGGCGTGGTCCCAGAAGCGGGGCAGCTGGCGGGCCAGATAGTCGGCAGCCACAATCGGGGTGAGGCCGTAAGCGAGGGGCGTCACCCAGGCCGAGAAGGTGTGGGCGAGGTGCGTCTTGCGGCTCGTGGACGGATCCATCAGGCGGATGCCGCCAGCCCAGCGGACGAGGGCGAAGAAGCCGGCGCAGACGGCTGTGCCGACGGCGATGATGCCCAGGTAGTCGATCGGGTTGGGGTAGCCAGGGAAGCCGGTCACCTGGTTGAGCCAGTTGTCGAGCGGCACGTAGAACGGCAAGGCGTTCAGCTGCTGGAAGAGCACCAGTCCGAACAGGGCCAAAATCGCCCAGGCGACGTCCGTGCGGCGACTGGTGGGAGCGACCAGCGAGGTGAGCGGGCGCTGCACGAAGAGCCCGACGTTGTCCTTGGGGCAGTTCTTGAAGCACTCCGAGCATAGGCCGCAGGTCAGGTTGGAGGTGGCTGATCCCGGCCACTCGTACCAGGGGCAGGGATAGCCGTTCTCGCTGCCCCGCATGCAGTCCTTGGTCTCGCAGCTGAGGCAGACGTCGCGGTCGCGGGTCCTGAAGCCGGCCACCATGCCAGTCGAGCCGACCGTGCCGATCAGGGCCGTGAGCGGGCACAGGTAGCGGCAGAAGGTGCGCCGCTCGAAGATCAAAAAGGTGACGAGGGCGAGACCGATCACGCCGAACACCAAGAGGCTGGTGAACAGCGGCTTTCCCGGCCCGGCGATGTTGTAGAACTCCTCGAACCAGGTCAGAAGGATAAAGACGGCGACCGAGGACAGGATGCCGACCTTGCTCCACGCCTTCGGCCACTTCAGGCCCAGGGTGAGGGAGATCTTGTGGCGCTGGAAGAAGCTGCGCCGCTGCACCCACTCGGCGAAGCCGCCGAACGGGCACATCAGGCACCAGCCGCGGCCGACGCCGACCATCAGTAGGAAGACGACGCAGAACCAGATGTACCAGGTGATGACGGTGGCGAAGTTCCTGGTCGGGATGGCGGCGCCGAACAGGCCGGCCACGATCACGAGCCAGAAGATCAGCTGGTTGGGCAAGATGAACAGGAACTGGAACGGCCGGCTGTGCAACATCTTGGCCAAGAGGGGATTGCGAGCCAGATCGATCTTCGGATCGCTGGGGGCGAAGTGTTCCTCCATGCCATCCCGGCTGGGCTCTCGGAGCTTTCGAACAGCCACTGTCGATCCCACCTTCCGACCCCAACGCTAGGCCGCGCCGGAGGCCGCCGACAGTGCGAAAAGTCCCGTCTTCCGATACCGGTGGGAGGGACTAAGGTCCCTGCCATTCTTAAGGGACCGGACCCTGACGAGACGGCCCCAGCCGGGCAGGATGCCGCCCGGATGATGTCTAAGTAGCCGCACCCACGTATCGAGGGGGACTCTAAGAATGTGGGTCGCCTACGTGTCCGTCGGCGGGCTCTACGCCAGCGCCGAGGGACGTCCCGTCGTCCTGATTCGGGACCGCCTGGTCTTTGATGTCACCAGCGGCATAGGTGGTGTATGCCCTGGCATGAGGGCCAGAGCAGCGGAACTGGCCGCACCCGGTGTTCCGCACCTGACCTACCTGCCCGCACGCCACGATCGCCTCCTGGGCGCCTTCTGGCGGACCCTGGAAGAGGCGGCGCCGATCGTGGCAGTGGACCCGGAGCGCCCCCACACTGCGTTCGTGGCCTGGCCAGGCAGCTGGCCGGAGTCAGAGCTTGAGCTGATCAGACGCCGTTATCCCGCCGCCAGGATCGGCGTGGCAGCCAACCGGCTGGTGGCGAAAGCGATCTTGCCGGATCGGCCAGGGCTGCGCCGCGTGTTGCCAGACGAAGCGGCATCGGCAGTGTCGCGGCTGCCGGTTAAGGCGCTGTGGACGCTGCCGAAGGGCGTGCAGGAGCAGCTGCTGAGATTGGGCCTGGAGACGGCAGGAGAGGTGGCATCCATTCCCCAGGCAGTGCTGGTGAACAGGATCGGGCAGGCTGGGTACCTGGCGGGTCGGGCCGCCCGCGGTCAGGACGATCAGGGCGTGCGCCACAAGGACCCAGACCCGGAACTGGCCGAGCACAGGCTATGGGCGCCGCCCTGTCAGGACCGCCTGCCGGAGGCGGTGGCAGAGATGGCGGCACGGGCGACAAGGCGGCTTCCTGGCGGGGTGGGAGCCAGGGAGCTGGTGCTCACACTGGACGGTCGCTGCCTGAAGCGAAGCTGGCCCACAGCAGTCAGAGACCCTGGCCGCATCGAGCGGACAGCCGCCCTGCTCGTGCTCGGTGCCAAGGTGGCAGAGGTGGAGGAGGCAACCGTGTCGCTGCGGCAGCTGGCAGTAGCGGCGCCGGCCCAGGAGAGGCTGTTTGGGCCTGATCAATCCGCCATCCCGGAGCTGGCCGACGTGTGTCGCGGCGTTGTGCTTGACCGCTATGACACTTTTTTGCGCCGCTACGACCCCCTGTTTGGAGGCAGTGATGGACAGGGAGCGTGAGCGGCCGGTCCAGGTGCGCTGCAATGACCTGGGCGAACCAGAGGCCTTTGTGCTCAACCGGGTGACCTACGGCCCGCTGTCGGTCGAGGACGCCTGGGCCTATCGCCAGCCCTGGTGGCAGCCTGGCGGCGACGGCAGCCGCCAGATCTATCGGGTGCGGAGCAGGGCGGGCCACCTGTTCGATCTGTGCAAGATGCCAAGCGGGGACTGGCGGATCAGCCGTCTGTTTGACTGATGGCTGCTCATCTGCACGTACACGGACCATTCAGCCACCTGGACGGCGCCTCTTCGGCGGCCGACCTGGCGGCCAGGGCCGCCACCCTTGGCCACACGGCGCTGGCGCTGACCGACCACAACTCGCTGTCCGGCGCCGTGGTGTTCCAGGAGGCCTGTCTGGCAGTGGGCATCCGGCCCATCGTAGGGGCGGAGCTGACCGTGGAATCCGCCCTGGGCACACCGAGCCATATCACGCTGCTCGCACCGGATCAGGCGGGCTACCGCCACCTGTCGCAACTCATCTCCACGGCCCACCTGAGCCGCCCCCGTGGCCAGCCGATGGCATCGCAGGAGGCGCTGGCCGCCCACGCCCCCTACCTGATCGGGCTCAGCGGCTGCCGCCGGGGAGAAGTGGCGCACCACCTGCTCCTTGGTCATGGCGAACAGGCAGTGGAGGCGGCCAGGCGGCTGAGCGGCCTGTTCGGAAAGGGGCGCTTCTTCCTCGAGCAGGAGGTCTGCCGCCTGCCTGGGGACCGCCCGCTGCAGCGAGCCACCCGCGACCTTGGCCAGCATCTCGGGATTTCCCGGGTCGCCACATCAAACGCGCACTACGCCGTGGCGCGAGACTTCTGGCTGCACGACCTCCTGGTCTGCATCAGGACCAGGTGTCAGGTGGATGATCTCGGCCCGGAGCGCCCAATGAACGACTGGCAGTTCCTGCAGTCCGCAGAGGAGATGCTCTGCGGGCTACCGGACGACCCTGGGGCGGTGGCCGTCACCGATCAGGTGGCTGAGCTGTGTCAGCCGGCACTGCCAGATGCCAGGGCGCTGTTCCCGGCCTTCGCGCTGCCGCCTGGCCTGACCAGCGCTGAGGCCTATTTGCGCCAGCTCACCGAGCGAGGGGCGATCTGGCGTTACGGCCAGATCAGCAGTGGGCTGCGGCAGCGAATTGAGGAAGAGCTGGCGGTGATCGCCCAGACCAACTTCACCGACTACATGCTGGTGGTGGCGGAGATCGCCGGCTGGGCGAGGAAGACGGGAATCCGCACCTCGGGCCGCGGCTCCGCAGCCGACAGCGTGGTTGCCTACTGCCTCGGCCTCACCGATGTCGACGCCTTTGCCCGCAATCTGCCGTTTGCCCGGTTTCTGAGCATGGGCCGGACCGACCCGCCGGACGTGGATCTGGACTTTGATGCCAGCCGCCGGGAGGAGGTGGCCGCCCATGTCGCGGCGCGCTACGGCCCAGATCACGTGGCGGCAGTTGCCACCTACGTCCGGCTGGAGGGGCGGTCGGCCATTCGGGAGATCGGACAGGCGCTGGGCCTGCCACGGGCGGAGCTGGGCGCCATCGCCAGGCGCGTCCCCTACTATGTGGGCGCAGACAACCTGCGGCAGGCGCTGGTGCGGGTGCCTGAACTGGCCCAGTTGCAGCTGGAGCCGGGGCGGATGGCAACCCTCTTTGCGGCCGCCGAGCGCCTGGCCGACTGGCCCAGGCATCTGGGTACCCATCTCGGCGGACTGGTGCTGACCACCGGCCCGGTGGCCGAGGTGATGCCGCTGCAGATGGCGGCCAAGGGCGCGGTGGTGGGGCAATTCGACAAGCGGGACTGCGAGGCGCTCGGACTGATCAAGATTGACCTACTTCACCTCAGAACCCTCTCGGCGGTGGACGAGGCGGTCACGCTGTCCGGCGTGCCCTGGGAGAACATCCCCAGCGACGACCCGGCCACATTCCACAGGCTCAGGCAGGCGGAGACGGTGGGAGCCTTCCAGCTGGAGTCGCCGGCGCAGCGCGCCCTGCACCGGCGGATGCAGGGAGACCGGCTGGAGGACGTGATCGCCGCCACCGCCCTGATCCGGCCGGGACCGATCAAAGGAGATATGGTGGCGCCCTTCGTCCGGCGCAGGCTGGGCAAGGAGCCGGTCACCTACCCGGCAGCAGGGCTGGAGGATGTGCTGCAGCGCACCTACGGCGTGGTGGTCTATCAGGAGCAGGTGCTGGAGATCGCCGTGCGGGTGGCCGGGTTCAGCCCCGCTGAGGCCGACCAGCTGCGGCGGACGATGAGCCGGGCCCGGTCCAAGGCCCAGATGCAGGCCTTGGGCGAGGTGTTCTGCAGCCGGGCCGTCCAGCGCGGCGTGGACGGCGAGGCGGCAGGAGAGATCTGGCAGACCCTGCTCGGCTATGCCTCGTATGGATTCGCGGAGGGACATGCCGCTGCCTTCGGGCTGATCGGCTACCGCACCCTATACCTGCTGGAGCACCATTCCGCCGTCTGGTATGCAGCGCTGCTCAACCACCAGCCGATGGGCTACTACCCGCCGCAGACCCTGGTCACGGAAGCGAGGCGGCGGGGGATCGGGGTGCGGGGGCCGGACGTGAACCAGAGTGCGATGCGGTGGACGGTGGAGGACGGTGCCCTTTGCTGCGGCCTCCTGCAGGTGCGGGGGCTAGACCAGGCCGAGGCGGAGCGGGTGTTGGCCAACCGGCCCTACCGCACCGTGCGGGAGCTGGCGGAGCGAACTCAGCTGTCCAGGGCGGCGCTGCAGCAGCTGGCGATGGCAGGGGCGCTGGACGGCATCTCGTCCAACCGCCGAAATGCGCTCTGGCAGATAGAGGGCCAAGCTGCCCTGAGGGACCTGCCTGACTTCACAGCTGCCCGGCGGCTGGCCCTGGAGATGGCTGCCCTGGGCCTGGCCGTGTCGGCCCATCCGCTCTCCTTCTTCAGACCCAGCCTGGAGCGGGCCGGCGTGCTGCGCACGGACCAGGCGCTGTGTGCGCCGCACCGGATGCAGGTGGCGGTGGCGGGGGCGCTGGTGCGTCCGCACCGCCCGCCCACCAGGTCCGGTGAGCGCGTGGTGTTCTTGTGCCTGGAAGATGAGAGCGGGCTGCTTGACGTGACGGTGTCAGAGGCAGTCTATCGGCAGAGTGCGGACGCCATCTTCGGACCGGACGCCTGGCTCTTGGCCATCGAGGGCACGATGCGGGAGGTGGGGACAGGTGCGAACCTGGATGCACAGCGGGTGACGCCTCTTCGCACCTATCTGAAGCAGGTTGGGCCCGCCAAGCTCCCGCTGCTGCGATGAGGGAACGCCGGTGCCCAGAGCGAAGCTAGGGGAGACGGAAATGGAAGGCGAGGTGGCCCGCCGGTGAAGAAGATTCCTCCGATCGCGCCCGTCGACGCCAAAGGACCGCTCGGTGTGGTGCAGCTGCCCAGGCTCTGGTCGAAGGTGCTGCTCGATGCCAACGGACTCTTGCCCGAGGGCTATCACGTCTGCGGCAACGGCTTCGACCGCATTGTGCTGGAAGGCCTGGGCCTGGAGCGCGAGGCGGTGCTGACCTACATCGTTTCGACGCGCCCCACTTATCCGCAGTTTGAGGCCTGGGTGGCCTCCCAGGTCGGCCCGGTCTCCGCTGAGACCAAGGCAAGGATCAACGATGCCATCTTGAGGTTTGCGCCCAGCCCGGAGCGGCGCGCCCAGATCATCGAACGGCTGGGTCTGCCCCCTGACCATCCGGCCGCCACCATGGTGGAGCTGAACACGCTCGACGACTGGGCCGAGTTCCATCGCTACCTGACCGAGGAAGGGGCCTAATCGGAAGCTTCGGCAGCCAGCGGCCGGATGCATTCCGGCGAGTCAACGCGCGGGTCGCTGACGGCCCGTGACACTTGGTGTGCCTGCATCTGCTCCGCGTCATAGGGTGTCATTAGGCTGTCCAGATCAGCCTGGCTGGTGACAGCAGGGTCCAGCCAGACGCTCTCCTGCTCCGGGCGCACGATGACCGGCATGCGGTCATGCATGGGCGCGATCAGGGAATTCGGGCTGGTCGTGATGAGGCAGGCGCTGACCGTGCGCTCACCGCTGGGGCTCAGCCACTCCTCCCAGATGCCGGCCATGGCGAAGAGGTGGCCGTCCTTCATCGAAAAGTGCCACGGAGAGCGGTGCGGCGGTTTTCCTGTCCACTCGAAGAAGCCGTCCGCCGGCACCAGGCAGCGGCGCTGGCGGATGGCCTGGCGAAACATCGGCCGGGCAAAGACGGTCTCGCTGCGGGCGTTGATCGGCCCTGGGCGGCCGTCCCGGCTCCAGGTTGGGGTGAGACCCCAACGCAGCCACAGCACCCGCCGGCTGGCTGCCTGGCCGGTTACAGCCAGCACCGGCTGGGATGGCGCAATGTTGTAGCGAGGCTGGTAGAGGCGATGCAGTTCGGCCAGGTCCAGGAGGAAGCGGGCAGCCAGATCCTCGGCCGGAGCAGCCAGTGTGTAGCGTCCGCACATGGTAGCTAGGCATCTCCGCGATGGCAGATCTCCAGGAGGTTGCCATCGGGATCGGCGAAGAAGGCGGCGTAGTAGTCGGGAGTGTACTCGGGGCAGGGTGCAGGCCCCTCCATCCCAATGGCGCCGGCTCCAGCCGCGGCGGCTGCGGCTGTATCGACAGCCACCCGCGATTCGGCGCCAAAGGCGATGCGGGTGTGCCCGGGCCGGTGGGAGCTGTCCTCAATCAGGCTGAAGAACGGCCCCAGGCGATGGGGCGATGAAAACTCCACCCAGCCGTGATCCTCGTCATGCTCGGACAGACCCAATAGCGGCAGCCAAGCCCCGTAAAAAGCCCGAGCCCGCTCCAGGTCGCCGACGCGCAGATCGATGTGGTCGAGAATCATGGCCAAACCTCCGTCTGAGCGCTGCCTAGCCTGCTTCGCCATCGGCGCCGACTGCCCCTTGGCAGCAAGTGATAGGCTGACCGGTGGAGCCCGGCCGAGCACGGGACAGGAGACTGCCGGGGGCTGGGGAAAGGACACGAACCATGGGATGGAACCCGCCGAGCCGGGGTCAGCGCCGGAAGCGCAAGATATGGAAGTGGCTGGCCGTCGCCGCGCTGCTGCTGGTGGCCACTGGGCTGGCTCTCCACGCCCGCCAGCGCTGGGGCCTGGTCAGTCTGCAAGGCGGTGCACTGACCGTCACGGTGAAGGGAACTCTGGTCGACACCGGCTTCTTGCACAGACCGTCCCCCAAGCAGTATGTGGTCAACGGCAGCGCTCCTGCACCTCTCCGCTTCACGTCCTGGTCTCCCGGCAAACTGGGGGTTGGCACCAACGATGCTCACAACCCGGTCTACCATGGCTTGTTCTATGTCACCACCCAGATGTTTCCAGCCAATTCGTACGTGCAGGTTGTGGTCTATCCGATGACCGTTTCCACTGGTGCCAGGCAGAGCGCCGAGACGGTCGTGGCGGTGCAGACCGGCTCTACAGGCCGCACCGGCCTGATCAACTACCTGGTGGTGTCAGAGCTCTCGTTCAATGGTCACAAGCCACGATTCCTGGTGGGCTATGCCCACGGCTACATCGCCGACGCCGCCACAGCGTCGTACGCTTACCACCGGGCAGCCCGCCTCGTTGCAGCGGACGTCCCCTATACCGTGACCATTCAGACCAACGGAACCACCACTGCCCGCTACTGGTTGGACAACCAGCTGGTCTTCGCCTCCGCCAACCTGAAGCTGGCGATTCAGCCACCCTTTCAGGTGTACCTCGAGGTGCAGGCAGACAACATGCGCTATGAGGCGTTTTTCAAGCACTTCGCAGTGTTCTCGGGCTCGACCGTCCGCCTCTTCCATCTGCCGCCGGGTGCCACGGTGTCCTTCACGGCATCGACCGCCCACCTGCATGCCACGGCGTCGGCAGGCGGGGTCGCCCTGCTACAGATGCCGACTCCCACCTTGCAGGCGACAGGAACCCTGGCCGTGCGCGCACCGAGTGGAGCCAGTTGGGCCTGGACCGGGCAGACGCTCAGCGGCGGTGAGGTGGTGCGCTTTGACGCCATCCCGCTCGCCTTGCGCTGGATGGCTCTGGTGCCGCGCGTCACACTGCCGCCGATCCACTGGCCGAGGCTGCACTTGCCGTGGAGTCGCCTGCCATAGCCGGAGAGGGGAGGGCTGGCAGGAGTACACGCGCTAGTTCTCGAGGTAGTCGTCTGTGAAGGGCCGCAGGTCCAACTCGAAGCTCCAGCTCGAGGGCGCTTGGGTCGCCACCTGGTAGTAGGTCTCGGCGATGTCGGCGGGGTGCAGGTAGTCCGGGGCATCCCCCGCCTCTCTGGCGGCCCTGGGCGTCAGGATGGCGCCGTCGATCAGCAGGTGGGCGATGTGCACGCCCTGGGGGCCCCATTGCCGCATCAGGGACATGGCGAGGCCGCGCAGGCCGAACTTGGCGGAGGCGAAGGCAGGGGCCCTCCCGGGCGCATGCACCGACGAGGTGGCGCCGGTGAAGAGCAGCGCGCCGTTTTGCCGCCTTGCCATGGACGGCAAAAGCCGCCGGGCGTGGAGGAAGGCGCCCCATGGCCCGGTTTCCCAGGCGGCCCGAAACTCTTCGGGACTGACCTGGTCGACGCCGCCGGGCACATAGTTGCCAGCGTTGTACAGGAGGAACTGGACCGGACCGAGTGCGGCCTCCAGCCGATCGATGGCGCCTGCCACCGCCTCTTCATCGCTCACGTCGTAGGGCAGGGCCAGGGCCCTGCCGCCAGCGGCCGTGATCTCGTCGGCGACGGCTGTGATGGCCGCGCCGGAGCGCGCTCCTAAGGCGACCGGGTGCCCGGCCGCGGCGAAGCGCCGGGCCAGGGCCGCACCAAGGCCCAATCCCGCGCCGGCGACCAACACAGATCCCTGGTCAGGCAAGAGAGCACCCCCGTGGCGGCTAGGAGACGTGGCGCCTGGTTCATTCCGCGTTTGCCCACAGAACCCTGGCGCCTTGCCAGTCATCCCGGGTGGCCGATCACCGGGAAGGGAGGCGATGGGGCCCTGGCAGCCGGGGTGACCGGCCGCCCCAGGGCATCTCCAGGACATGAGACAGGCGTCGGCGAACGGTCGGCGAAGCCACCCAGCGGATGGCAGGGCCTCGGGCGGGTCATGGTGGGCGGCCGGACGGGGCAGTGGCAGGATCCGCCCGGCAGGTGAGGGGAGGGAGCCCATGCTGACTCTCTATGGCGCACTCGCCGTGTGCTTGATGATGGTCTTCTACGCCCTCGAGCCGCGTGGGAGGCGCTTCACGCTCCTCTTCGCCGTGGCCTGTGCCCTGTCGTCGCTCTACGGCTGGCTGGCTGGAACATGGCCGTTCGGCGTGGTTGAGGCGGTCTGGGCACTTCTGGCCGTGCGGAAATGGTGGCGGCTCGACCCGCACCTGCCGCAGACGGGCGGGCCCGACTGAGCGGCGGATCGAGCGGAGGGTGTATCGTGCGGGGAGGATGGCTGAGGCGGTGGGCGTGAAGCCAGGGAGTGATCCGGGCCAGAGGCTGAAGGAGGAGAGCCAAGTGCGCTACGACTTCGATCGCCCGGTGGACCGGCAAGGGACAGCGTCAATCAAGTGGGACGGCCGCACCGACCGCTTCGGGAGAGCAGACGTCCTTCCCATGTGGGTGGCCGACATGGACTTCCCGTCTCCGCAGCCGGTGATCGAGGCACTGGCCGGCCGCGTCGGACACGGTATCTTCGGTTACACCAGGGCCGACGAGGACTACCGGCAGGCCGTGATCGGCTGGCAGGAGAGACACCACCACTTCACGCCCCGCCCGGAGTGGCTGTGCCACAGCCCAGGCGTGGTGGCTGGTCTGGCCCTGATGGTCAGTGCATACAGCGCAGCCGGTGACGGCGTGATCATCCAGCCGCCCGTCTACCACCAGTTCAAGGCCGTCCTCGACGCGCTTGGCCGCCGGACCGTGCTCAACCCTCTGCGCTATGATGGCGAGCGCTACACGATCGATTTTGCCGATCTGGAGGCCAAGGCGGCCAGCGCCAAGATGCTGATCCTGTGCAGCCCGCACAACCCGGTCGGCCGGGTCTGGCTTAGAGACGAACTGGTTCGGCTGGGAGAGGTGTGCCTCCGCCACGGTGTGCTGGTGATCTCTGACGAGGTGCACGCCGACCTGGTGCTGGGAGATGTGCCGCACACGCCGTTTGCCAGCATCTCAGAGGAGTTCGCCCATCACTCTGCCACCTGTGTGTCGCCGAGCAAGACCTTCAATCTGGCTGGCATGCAGACGGCGGTGGCCATCATCGCCGACCCTGAGCTGCGGCGGGCGTACGACCGCTGGCTGCACGACTACCACCTGTGGGGGTTGAATCCGCTTGCCCTCACGGCACTGGTGGCAGCCTACACCCACGGCGACGAGTGGCTGGAGCAGCTATTGGCTTATCTGCGCGCCAACGCCGCCCTGGTCGTGAGTTTCGTCCGCGATCGGATGCCCGAGCTTCGGGTGCAGCCGCCAGAAGCGACCTACCTGATGTGGCTGGACTGCCGGGCGCTCGGCATGACAGGCTCGGCACTGGAGCGCTTCTTCGTGGAGGAGGCGGGTCTTGGTCTGGACGGGGGACACCAGTTTGGGGTGGGCGGCGACGGCTTTCTGCGCCTGAACATCGCCACAGCGCGCTCCCGGCTGGTTCAGGCCCTCGAGCGCATGGAGAACGCGCTGTCGGGTCGGCCCCGGGAGCGGGCCGCAGCCACCGAGGGCTAGGTAGCCCTCGATCCTGGCAGGACGTCAGTCGTTGGCGAGAGAGCAACGGGGCAGTCTTCCCTGCTGTCCGTCGCCAGCGAGGCGGGGCGCAGGTGAACCCGTGACACTCCGCTCGGCCGGTTGCAGCGTGTGCACCACAAGCCATGGGCCACTTTTCACTAGGCAGGCGCGGGGATACCATAGCGATGAGGGGGGAGTGAAGGACCTGTCCTGACAGAGCCGACTCGCCAGTTGCTCGCAGGAGAGCGATGTCATGGTTTACGCCGAGGAACATCGCCGCACACGTTTTCTTCCTCTTTCATCCTATTGGTTCGCTGTGAATATGCAGTCAGCAGCACTGCTCGCCATCGCGGTGCCGGAGAGCCTGCTCCGCTTCGCCGGAGCTGGTCACACCACAGCGCTGGCGCGGGTTGCCGCCATGGGCGCCATCGTCTCCATGGTCGTGCCGCCAGCGATGGGGTGGGTCTCGGATCGCTGGAAGCAGCGCGGCATTCAGCGGCGGACCATTGTCGTGGCCGGCGCCGTCGCCAACGTGGCCGGCCTTCTGGCCATGGCCCAGGCCACCAGTCTGACTACCCTCACCCTTGCCTTCATGCTCACCATGCTCGGTCAGAATGCGGCGCTGGCCGCCTTCGAGGCGCTCTTGCCAGATGTTGTGCCGGAGAATGCCTGGGGACGGGCCTCAGGCGCCATGGGTGTAGCCACGCTCACCGGCAGCATCTTCGGCCTGATCTCGGCCGGGCTGCTAGGCGCCGCCTGGGCTTACGAGATCATGGCCGTGACCACCGTTTCGGCTCTCGTCCTCACCTACTGGGTGCATGAGACACCAAAGGCAGAGCAGGCGGCTGAACCAGCGAGCGAGGTCCCGAAGAGCAGACATGACTTCGGCGTGACGTTTGTGGCCCGCTTTCTGATCATGCTGGGCCTCACCTTCCTGCTCACCTTTGTCCTCTACTTCTTTCAGGATGTGCTGCACGTGCAGAATCCCGGCGAGGGCACGGCAACGGTGGCTGGCGTCGCCCTGATCGGAGCCGTGATCTCAACCTGGGCGATCGGGCACATCGCCGATCGGGTGAAGAAGTCCTACGTGGTGGCCGCCTCCGGCGTGCCGATGGCGCTGGCGGTCTTCGGCTTTGCCCTCTTCCCGGAGGAGCGTGTCATCTTCGCCCTTGGCATCCTCTACGGCCTCGGCTACGGGGCGTTCCTCTCATCGGACTGGGCGCTCGCCCTGGCCACGCTGCCAGATCGCCACCATCGGGCCCGCGACCTCGGCATCTGGGGCATCGCCTCCAGCTTGCCAAATGTGGTGGCACCGGCCATCGGCGGCGTCATCATCACCGCCTACGCCCTGCCCGCGGTCGGTTACCGCGTGCTCTTCGCCGTGTCGGGTGCGTGCCTACTGCTGGGCTCGGCAGTCGTTCTGGGCGTAGGCCGGCCGGAGAACCGCACCTCGCTGCTGCACATGGCCTTCATGGCCTTCATCGCCGGCATTCTCACCGCCTATGTCAAAATTGCCTACCGCTCGCGCATCATTGGCCGTCTTCCCTTCCGTCGCGGCGCCACGCTGGTGGTTGCCAACCACAACCAGGACCTGGAGGGCATGGTGCTGCCGGCCGCCCTCTTCCTGGGCGGTCCGTGGACCCGGCCGGTGTACTCAGCCGGCTCGCGCCGCCTGTTCGAGCCCTACTTCCTATGGGATAGGGCGCCGAAGTGGCTCCGCCCGCTGGTGGCGTGGCTGCCGCTGATGCACATCATGAACGCCCTCGGGGTCCTCCCCATCGAGAACCAGCCGCGCCGCCGGCCGCTCTCCAGCCTGCTCTATGACATCCGCCTTAGGGAAGGTGATCTTCCGCTCGCCTCCGTCATGACAGCCGAGGGCCTGGCAGAGCTGTCCCAGGCGGCAGGTGTTGATCTCAGCGCCGCCCGCCTCTCCGACGTGTGGCGCCGGGCGCGCCTGCGCGACGCCGGCCGGCGAGAGGCCTCCTACCGCCTCTTGCAGCCCGCTTACCGCGAGCAGATGAAAGTCCGCACCCGGGAGATGGTGAGAGAGCAGTTCGCCAGGCTCAAGGCTGTGCTTGTGTCAGGCGGCACCCTCTATCTCACCCCGGAGGGCATGATGTCCCCGGATGGCCGGCTGCACCGCTTCAAGGAGATCCTCCGGGTGCTCCAGCCACTGGCCGATCAGGTGTTCATCGCCACCCCGTCGTGTGATCCCTTCGCCTCTGGCCGCCTCGCCATGACCCTGCGCATCGTGCGGGCCAGCAGCCCGGACCTGAGAGGAGAGATCCTGCGGGCCCGCCCGATCACCGTGAGCCAGGTGCTGGCCGAAGCCCTGATCATGCTCAAGGGGCCGGCCTATCCCGAGGAAATCGCGGAGGCTGCCCTCGGCGGCCTCGACACCCTGCCTGCCGAGGCCTGCCTGGTTCCTGCCGCCAAGTCCGATTGGGCGCGGCGGATCCGGGGCGAGATCGCGACCCTCCGTGCCCGCCGCATCCTGATCGACGCAGGAGACGGCCGCCTCGTCCTCTCGCCCAATCGCCACGATCGGCGCTTTTCCCATATCCCCGACATCGTGGTGGCGTGCGCCAACATGCTGGCCGACGCCAGGGCCGCCTTCGCGACGGCGCAAGCCGCCCCCGAGCCGGCAACCAGCCGGACGGAGGCGCTTGGCGGCGGAGCACAGCGGTATGGCAGTTGAGATGCTGAAGCGGACTTCTGGGATGCTTCTACTAGACCGAGCGTCTGACTTTGGCCGTTTGCTTCTTCACGGTCTTTCCGGCCCTGGTGACCGCCTTCTTGACTTCCTTGGCCTTCTCATTGACAGTTTTCTTCATTTCCTTGGTCTTGTCGCGGGTTGCCTCGCGGATGTCCTTCATTCCTTGTTTCATTGCCTGCGTGGTCTTCGCCATTTCGGGCCCCTCCTCAGATTGGAACTCGCCTCATAAAAGTAAGTTTACACCAATAATAGCGGTTAAAACCATTTTGCCGAGAAAGATCGCAGATGCGAGATGGGCATGGGCAGCACAGGGTTGAGACAGCTCTGGCCGGACGCCGCCGCCACCCACCGCGCTGGCAGCAGTGCCGCGAACGGACGCATACCAGCGCTGGCCGGTAGTTTGGCAGGTGACAGGGCGGGGAGCGGCGCCGTTGGAGGGGCGTTGTGACGAAGCGACGGCGCGAGGAGACGGTTGGGCGGCGCGCCAAAATAGGAGAGGTCATTGGCAGACAGGTCGCACACTGCACCGTCTGCCCTTAGGTCAAATCTGGTGGAGGCGGGGGGAATCGAACCCCCGACCTATTGATTGCGAACCAATCGCTCTCCCGACTGAGCTACGCCCCCACACCGTGAGTTTAGGACCGACGGCGCGGGGTGGTCAAGGCGCGAAATTTGCAGGCGAGGCGAGGCAACAGGGAGGAACGCGTGGTAGGATCAAGAACAAATGTGGGGGCAAGTGGGGAAGGGTGGTGGAGAGGTGTTCACAGGGGAGTTCCGCCACGCCTTGGACGAAAAAGGCCGCCTCTTCATCCCCACTAGGTTTCGTCAGTCACTTGGTGTGCGCTTCATCCTGACCAAGGGACTGGACGGCTGCCTGTTCGTCTATAGCCTGGGTGACTGGGAAGAGATCGAGAGCAAGCTGCGTGAGATGTCCTTCGCCAATCCCGATGCCCGGCACTTCTCCCGCTTCTTCCTCGGCGGCGCCGAGGAGGTGGAGGCAGATCGTCAGGGCCGGGTGCTGCTGTCGCAACCGCTGCGCCAACACGCCCGGCTGAGCAAAGGGGCGGTCATCCTGGGAGTGGGGGATCGCGTCGAGATCTGGTCGGACGAGACCTGGGCAGCCTATCTCAAGTCCGACGGCCTGGAGCCAGAGCAGATGGCCAAGAACCTGTCTGAGGTCGGTGCCTTATGATGACCACCCTCACGCATACCCCCGTCATGCTGGACGAGGTGCTATCTCTGCTCGAGCCTGCCCCTGGCATGACCTACGTCGATGTCACCATCGGCGGTGCCGGGCACGCCGTGGAGATAGCAGGGCGGATCGGGCCTACTGGGCGCGTGATCGGCATCGATCGGGATCCGTGGGCGATCGAGGCGGCGGCGCGCCGTCTGGCTGAGACAAATGTCCCGTTTAGCCTGCACCACGGCCGGTTCAGCGAGTTAGAGCGGTTTCTGGCAGCCGACGGCGTGAGTGAGGTTGACCTCTTGCACGCCGACCTCGGCGTGTCTTCTGCTCAACTGGACGACGGCACGCGCGGCTTCTCCTATGCCGTCGATGCTGAACTGGATATGCGCATGGACCCGACTGAGGGTGAGTCCGCTGCGTTGCTCCTGGCCAGAGCGCCTGAACGGGAACTGGAAGACATAATCGCGAACTACGGCGAGGAGCGCTATGCACGACGAATTGCCAAAGAGATTGTTCGGGCCAGACGTACGAGCCCCATCGCCACCACCGGAGATCTGAGCGCCATAATTCGAAACGCCATCCCGGGCCCAGCCAGGCGGGGACCGGGGCACCCTGCTAGGCGAACATTTCAGGCGCTGCGCATTGCGGTCAATCAAGAGTTGCAGGAACTAGAAGGTCTTTTGTCAACTGTCCCGAACGTGCTTAGACTTGGTGGCCGTGCCACCGTGCTCGCATTCCACTCACTGGAGGATCGCCGCGTGAAGCAGGCCTTCCAGGCACCTACGCTTCACCGTCTGACCAGCAAACCGTTGCGGGCGACCGAGGAAGAGGTCGGCCGCAACCGACGGGCGCGCAGTGCCAAGCTGCGCGCCGTAGAGCGTGTGCAGTGACCGCTGCTGAGACCGAGAGCCTGGCAAGGGTGGGTGGGTGCCGATGATGCCGGTGGAGAAGCTGTCTAGGTCGTTGCTCCAGGAGCAGGAGACGCCTGTCGTGACCCGTCCGGCGCCGAGGCCGGCCTGGCTGCGCATCTCACTCACCTGGGCCGTGCTGACAGCTGCCGCACTGTGGACGGCTGGCGGTTTCGTGCGGGCCTCGGTGCTCGGGTACCAGATCGACGCCCTCCAGGCCGAGTCGCAGGTGCTGACCGCTCGGCACCAGGGCCTGGAGGCGCAGCTCTCGGCGATGACCAACCCCGCCCAGCTGGCGGCGTTCGCCAGCGCCGAGCATCTCAGCAGCCCGCCCACGGTCTTGGTGGTCAAGGGCAGCGGGTCGGCACCGGCCCGGATGACGACGGCCTCGACCAGTGCCTGGAAGTCAGGGCTCGATGCGATTGAAGGGGCCTTCGCCAACGCCTTGGTGATGTGGTAGCTCCCTCCTGACCTGGGGCTCTGGCCCCGGTATGATACGGGAAGAAGACGCCCCGTTTGGATAGGCGTCGATCACCCGCCTGGAGGTCACGACATGCGACTTCGGCAGCTGGCTGACCTGGGGACACTTTGGGGCGAAGACGTGGAAGTCAAGGGGATCTGCTACGACTCCCGGCGCTGTCGGCCGGGGGATTTGTTTGTGGCCATCAGAGGTGCACATGCGGATGGTCGGCAGTTCATCGCCGAGGCCGTGGCCAAGGGGGCAGTGGCTGTGGTCAGCGAGCAGCCTGCGCCGGCCTTGGCCGTGCCGCAGCTGGCGGTAGGGGACGCCCGCGCCGCCCTGCCCGAGATCGCCAACCGCTTCTATGACCGTCCGGCCAGCCAGCTCAAGCTGATTGGTGTGACTGGCACCAACGGTAAGTCGACGGTTGCCTTTGTCGTGGCCGAACTGTTGAAGCTTATCGGTCAGCCCTGCGGCCTGATCGGCACGGTGCAGGTTGACACCGGCAGCCGGAGCGTCACAGAGGACCGCACGACGCCGGAGGCGCCCGACCTGTGCCGCTACCTGCGCGAGATGGTGGACAACGGCCTGCCGTACGCGGCGATGGAGGTGTCATCGCACGCCCTGGCGCTGCAGCGGGTGCAGGGGCTTCACTTTGCGGCCGCCCTTTTCACCAATCTGACCCGCGACCACCTTGACTTCCACGGCACGATGGAGGCATACGGCGAGGCCAAGGCCAGGCTGTTCCGCTCCCTGGCCAAGGATGGCCTCGCCGTCCTGAACCGAGACGACCCGGCTCACCGGGTGATGGCGGCGGAGGTGCGGGCACCGGTTGTCACTTACGGCGTCCACTCTCCGGCAGCCGACTTTCGGGCCACTCACATCACCCTGGCGGCCGATCGGACAGAATTCGTCCTGAGCGGACCGAGCGTTCGCCTGGAGGTGAGAAGCCGCCTGATCGGCCGCTTCAATGTGAGCAATCTGCTCGGCGCCCTGACCCTCCTGATCACGACGGGGCAGGACCCGGAGCGGCTGGCCGGCGCCCTGCCCCGGCTCGGCGGAGTCCCGGGCCGCTTCGAGCGGGTCGATGGAGGCGGCTCCGTCGCCGTGGTCGTGGACTATGCGCACACGCCGGACGGCCTCGAGAAGGCGCTGGCGGCGGCCAGAGAGGTCACGAGCGGGCGCGTCATCGTGGTCGTCGGCTGCGGCGGTGACCGGGATCGGGGCAAGCGGGCGCCGATGGGCCAGATCGCCACCAGTCAGGCCGATCTGGCCATCCTCACCTCCGATAACCCGCGCAGCGAAGACCCGCTCGAGATCCTGGCGGCGATGGAGGTCGGTGCCAGCAGGGGAGGGGCTCCCTACCGGACGGTGCCAGATCGCCGCCTGGCCATCGCCGAGGCACTGGCCAGCGCCAGGGCCGGCGACCTGGTGCTGATCGCCGGCAAGGGCCATGAGGCCGTCCAGGTGATCGGCGAGCGATCTGTGCCCTTCGACGATCGCCAGGTGGCGAGAGAGTTGATGGCCCAGGCGTGATCACGCTCAGAGATCTTCTTGCCGACACCGGCGGCGTGGCCGTCGGCCTGGATGGCGGCCACCGCTTCGAGTTGGCCAGCGCCGACTCTCGTCAGTGCCCGCCGGGAGCCCTGTTCGCCGCCGTGCGCGGTGACCACCTGGACGGCCACCGCTTCGCCCAGGCCGCACTCGAGCAGGGAGCCGGTGCCGTGCTGGTGGACGAGCCAGGCGGCTGGTCGCCGCGCATCGAGGTCCCGGATGTGAGGCGAGCTCTCTTTCAGATCCTGGCCGGGCAGCGCCGGCGCTATGGCGGACAGGTGGTGGCCGTCACCGGCTCCGTCGGCAAGACCACGACCAAGGATCTGCTGGCGCAGCTGATGGCTCCGTATCGGCGCACCTTCCGCTCGCCCGGCAACCTGAACAGTAATGTCGGCCTGCCTCTGGCCGCCGTGTCTCTCAGCGCAGACGACCAGCTGGCGGTCGTGGAGATGGCGATGCGGCTGCCAGGGGAGATCCATGAACTGGCCCTGGCCTGCCCGCCCGATCTAGCCATCGTCACGCGCATCGGTGTCAGCCACATCGGCCGCCTGGGCTCGGTGGAGGCGATCGCCCGCGCCAAGGGGGAGCTCTTCGGTGCCCTCTCTGGCCGTGGCGTGGCCATCTTGAACGCCGACGATCCGTGGTCCGACTACCTGGCCCTGCTCGCCCCCGGACGGGCGCTGCGGGCTGGCCAGGCCGAGGGCGCCGACCTGCGCCTGGAGGTGCGTGAGGACAAGGGCCTGGCCGGCTGGAGTGTGACTCTGAGGGGCGCTGGGCAGTCGGTCGCGGCCGAGTTCTCCTGGCCAGGCACGGGAGCGCTGGAGGCACTGGCCCTCGCCGCCCAGGCCGCACTGGCACTCGGCCTCAGCCTGACGGAGATCGCCGCCGCCGTCAGCCACCTCGATCCGGCCGCCTCCCGACTGGTGATCTGGGAGGCGCATGGCGTCCTGGTGCTCGATGACGCCTACAACGCCTCGCCCCAGTCTGTGGCAGCGGCGCTCCGACTGCTCGGCTCGGTCAAGGGCCGGCGACGGGTGGCCATCCTGGGCGAGATGCGGGAGCTGGGCGCCCACAGCCGAGAGCTCCATCTGGAGGTGGGCCGCATGGCTGGCTTGGCGGTGGACCAGCTGGTGTGCGTCGGTGAAGGCGGCCAAGAGATCGCAGCCGGGGCGCGGGCAGCCGGCCTGGCAGACCGCTCCATCCACCTCACCTCGGACCGCCGGATGGCCGCGGCGCTCAGCCGTCGCCTGCTCGAGCCGGGGGATGCCGTGCTGGTCAAGGCGTCTCGGGCCGTCGGCCTGGACGGCCTGCTGCGGGAGGTGCTGGGCGATGGCTAGCGTCGTCGCAGCCGCACTGGCCCTGGCCCTGACCCTGGTCGGCACCCGCTGGTGGATCGCCCAGCCGTGGGCTGCCCGCCAGCCGGTGCGTAGCGACGGGCCAGCCAGTCATCAGAGCAAGGCTGGCACGCCGACCATGGGCGGCGTGGTCTTCACCGCCGGGATGGTGGCGGCCGTGGCCCTCACCGGCAGCGCAGGCGGCCGCACCGGCTGGGCCGTGATCGGACTGGTAGTGGCGATGGCCGCCATCGGCTTCGCCGATGACTGGGTGAAGGTGCGCCGGCGCAAGCCGCTCGGCCTGAGAGCCCGCGGCAAGATGATCGCCGGCGTGGTGGTGGCCACAGCCTTCGCCCTGGTCGTTCCAGCCAGCGTGCGAGTTGTCCGCCTGCCCCTGGCAGGGGGTACCTGGCATGCCCCCCTCTGGGCCTTCGTATTGCTGGTAGACCTGGTGGTGGCGGCCAGTGCCAACGGGGCTAACCTGACCGATGGCCTGGACGGCCTGGCGGCTGGAGTCTCGCTGCCGATCCTGGCCTTCCTGGCCCTGGCCGCCTTCGCCCTGGGCGAGCGGCCGGAGGGGACGATCGCGCTGGTGCTCCTGGCGGCCCTGTTGGCCTTCCTGGCCTACAACCGGCACCCGGCTCGTCTGATCATGGGCGACACTGGGGCGTTCGCCATCGGGGGGGCCATGGCCGGGCTGGCGGTTGCCACCGGCTGGGAGGTCCTCTTGCCGGTGGCGGCCGCCGTGCTGGTCGCTGAGACCCTGTCGGTCATCTTGCAGGTGATATCCTTTCGCACCACCGGCCGCCGCATCTTCCGGATGAGCCCGCTCCACCACCACTTCGAACTGGGCGGCTGGAGCGAGCCACAGGTGGTGACGCGCTTTGTCCTGAGCAGCCTCTTCGCCTGTGGCCTGGCTGGGCTGCTGTGGGGGGTGCGGCTGTGAAACCGGCAAGGCTGCCGGCTGTCGACCAGCGCCTGGTGGTGCTGGTCATGGCACTGCTCGGAATGGGCGTCGTGATGGTTTTCTCGGCCAGTTCCGTCACCGCCTACGTCAACTTCAATACGCCCTATTATTTCCTGATCAGGCAGCTGATCTGGGCAGCGCTGGGCGGGGCTGCGGCCTGGTTCTTCTCCCGCTACGACTACCACCAGTTTCAGAGGCACACCAAGGCGCTCGGCATCCTGGCCCTCATCCTGCTGGTGGCGGTCCTCATCCCACACGTCGGGCGCGTCATCGCCGGCGGCAGGCGCTGGCTGGGCTTCGGAGCGCTGGAGTTTCAGCCGTCCGAACTTGCCAAGCTGGCCCTGGCCATCGTCTTCGCCGGCACCCTGACCTCCGGTCGCTTTCCGCCAGCCGACCTGAAGAAGGGCTTCCTGCCGCACGTCATCGCGGTGGCGTTGGTGTTCTTCCTGGTGCTGAAGGAGCCGGACCTGGGCACCGCGCTCTGCCTGGGGGCGACCGCCTTCATCATGCTGTATCTGGCCGGTGCCCGGCTCGGCTACCTGGGCGGAACGCTGCTGGTCGCCATTCCGGCCGTGATCTACGAGGTGGTGCACAAGGCCTACCGGCTGCAACGGCTGCTCGCCTTCATCGACCCGGCGAAGAACCCATTGGGCTCCGGCTATCACATCCTGCAGTCCCTGTTCGCCCTCGGCTCGGGCGGTTTTGTGGGCGTCGGGCTCGGCCGCTCAGCCTTCAAGTTCTTCTACCTGCCCGAGCAGTACACCGACTTCATCTTCGCCATCCTGGGCAATGAGCTGGGCTTCATCGGCGGCGCTGTGGTTCTGGTCTTGTTCGTGATGCTGCTGTGGCGGGGGTTCAAGATCGCGGCTGAGGCGCCGGACTCCTATGGGCGCCTCCTGGCCGCCGGGCTGACCAGCATGATATTGATCCAGGCCCTGCTCAACGTGGCGGTGGTCACTGACTCCCTGCCGGTCACCGGCGTGCCCCTGCCGTTCATCAGCTACGGCGGCTCGTCGCTGGTCTTCACGCTGATCGGGGTCGGCATCCTGCTCAATATCTCCCGCCAGCGCCGGGAGCGGAACTGATGGCGGGGCCCAGGCCGCTGATTGTGCTGACTGGCGGCGGTACGGCCGGTCACGTGTCACCTGCCCTGGCCCTGGCCGAGCGCCTGGGCGGCCACTTCGACCTGGTCTTCGCTGGCAGCCCGTACGGCCCGGAGAAAGGCCTGGCACTCGCAGCCGGCCTCACCTTCGTGCCGGTGGCCGCCGCCGGCCTCGCCCGCAAGGGGCTGATGGCGAAGGGGCGGGCCCTGGCCATGACCGGATGGGGACTGGCTCAGGCCGCCGCCCACCTCCGCCGCCTCCGCCCGCGGGCGGTGGTCGGCACCGGCGGCTATGTGAGCGGGCCGGTCGGATGGGCAGCCGGCCAGCTGGGCGTGCCGCTCTACCTCTTGGAGCCGGACGCCAGGCTGGGGGTGGCGAATCGGCTGCTCGCCGCCAAGGCCCGCCGCCTCTTCCTCGGCTTCCCGGATCTGGCCGACCGGCTGCCGGAGGCGCTTCGGGCGAAGGCGGTGAGCAGCGGGCTGCCGGTGCGGCGGGCGATCGGCCAGGTTGACCGCAACCAGGCCCGCCGCCAGATGGGGCTGGACAGCGAGCGGCCGGTGCTGCTGATCGTCGGCGGCAGCCTGGGCTCAGCAGCCCTGAACCGCATGGCTGAGCGGGTGGCGGCGGCCAGGGAGGCGGCTGATGTGCAGCTGATCTGGGCAACCGGCCGCCGCTACCGGGCCGAGGTGTCCACTGGCGCCGGCCCGGGCCGGGTGGTAGTGCCCTATCTCGATGACATGGCCAGCGCCCTGGCAGCCGCCGACCTGGCCCTGACCAGGGCCGGGGCCGGCACCGTGGCTGAGCTGGCCCAATCCGGACTGCCGGCGGTGCTAGTGCCATCACCCAACGTCAGCGACGACCAGCAGCTGGAAAATGCCCGGCGGGTCGAAGCGGCGGGCGGCGGCCTCGTGCTGGCGGAAGAAGACCTGGAGGCCGCGGCCACGCTGACAGAGATCCTTGCCCTCCTGGCCGACCGCCAGCGCCTGGATGCCATGAGCGCCGGCATGCGGCGGGCGGTGCCGGTCGGCGCCGCCGAGCGCATCGCCGCCATCCTGATCGAAGATCTCTTGGAGGGACGACCGTGAGCGTCGGCTGGATCGATGCCATCGATGAAGTCGGCGCTGGGCGGGTCCTGGCCGATGAACCGCTGGCTGGGCGCACCACCCTCCGGGTGGGGGGCAGGGCGGAAGGGCTGCTCGTGCTCGACGACAGGGAGCGGCTGCCAGCCGTGCTGATGGCCTGCCGGCGGATGGGCGTGCCCTGGCGATTTTTGGGTGCGGGCTCAAACGTGCTGGTAACGGACGGCCGCCTGTCCGGACTGACCATTGCCACCGGCCAGCTGCGGGACCTGGCGGTGAGCGGGGAGGTGGTGAGCGCCGGAGCCGGTGTGATGCTGCTCTCCCTGATCGGCTTCGCGCACCGGGCCGGCCTCACCGGCATGGAGTGGGCAGCTGGCATTCCGGGAACGGTCGGCGGCGGCGTGGTGATGAACGCCGGCGCTCAGGGCGGAGAAATCTCAGACCACCTGCTGGCGGCAGAGCTGGCCAGTGCCGATGGCCAGATCAGGTGGGTGCCGGTCCAGGACCTCGGCCTCCGCTATCGCCACTCCCGTCTCCAGGAGACAGACGACGCGGTGGTGGCCGGCCGCTTCCGTCTGGACAGGGGCGATGTGGCCACGGCCGAGGCGAGACTGAGGACCGTCCTAGCCCACCGCCGGGCCACCCAGCCGCAGGGCAAGAACGCCGGCAGCATGTTCAAGAACCCGCCCGGCCAGAGCGCCGGGCAGCTGATCGAGATGGCAGGAGGCAAGGGCCGTCGCCTCGGCGACGCCGAGATCTCAACAGTGCATGCCAACTTCATCCTGAACCTGGGCCAGGCCAGGGCCACTGATGTGCTTGCCCTGGCGGACTGGGCGAAGGGCGAGGTCGCTGCTGCCTTCGCCCAGGAGCTGGAACTGGAGGTGCGGGTGTGGCACGCAGACGCCTGAGAGGGCGCCCGCTGCTGTGGGCGGTGCTGGCGCTGGCGGTTGTGCTGGGCTTGGCCTGGCTGGTCGGCGCCTCGCCCTGGCTCTCCCTCAGGCGCGTCGCGGTCAGGGGCGGCCCTCCCCAGCTCTTTCAGGACACCGGCCTGGCCCTCGGCCAGCCGCTCTACCTGGCACCGTTGGCCCAGGCCAGACTCACCCTGCTGGCCAGGGCTCCGTGGCTGGCCAACGCCGTGCTCAGCCGGGTGTTCCCGGACGAACTGGTGATCGCGGTCACGCCGCGCCAGCCGGTGGCGCTGGCCTTCGTCGGCGCCGGCACCCTGGTCGGCCTCGACCCAAGCGGCGTCACCTTGCCGGTGAGGCGGAGCGCCGAGGCTGCCTATCCGTATCTGACCGGGGTGGCGGTGCCGGCCAGCCCGTATCAGAAGATCACGTCCTCGGCCGGTCTGGCCGCCCTGGGCTTCCTGACCGATCTACCGGCCGCGCTGCGCACCAAGGTCTCCGAACTGATCGTGTCCAAGGGCCAGATCACCGTCTTCCTCCTGGCCGGCACCGAGATTGCGCTGGGTGAGCCGACGGCCATCGCCACCAAGGCCAGGCTTCTGGTGCAGATTCTGGGCGAGGCCCAGGCCAAGGGCCTGACCGTGACCCGTGTCGACCTGACCCATCCGGCCCAGCCGCTGGTGACGGCCACGCCCTGAGAGAAGGGAAACGGAGGGGTGAAGAGAAGTGCGTAGCCCTGAGCAGTCTCGTCATCCGTCCCCCGAGGAGGACGCTATGTTTGAGTTTGAGTCGGCTCCATCTCATGCCGACCGCTCGGCCATCATCAAGGTGGTGGGAGTGGGGGGCGGCGGCAGCAACGCCGTGAACCGGATGATCGCCGTCGGCATCCAGGGCGTCGAGTTTATTTGCATCAACACCGACCTGCAGGCACTGCGCATGTCCCAGGCGCCGGTGCAGCTTCAGATCGGCGACAAGCTGACCAAGGGTCTGGGCGCCGGCGCCAACCCGGAAGTGGGGAAAAAGGCGGCCGAGGAGTCCCGGGAGCGGATCTCCGAGCACGTGCAGGGCGCCGACATGGTGTTCGTGACGGCGGGACTGGGCGGCGGCACCGGCACCGGTGCGGCGCCGGTGGTGGCTGAGATCGCCCGTGAGACGGGTGCGCTGGTCGTCGGCGTGGTGACCAAGCCTTTCAGCTTCGAGGGCAAGCGGCGCAGCGCCTACGCCGAGATGGGCGTGGCCAGCCTCAAGGAGAAGGTCGACACGTTGATCGTGATCCCGAACGATCGCCTCCTGGAGGTGGTGGACCGCAAAACCACCATGCTGGACGCCTTCCAGCGCGTCGACGACGTCCTGCGCCAGGGCGTGCAGGGCATCTCCGACCTGATCACGGTCCCCGGCATCATCAATGTCGACTTTGCCGATGTGCGCACCATCATGCGTGAGGCCGGCTCCGCCCTGATGGGGATGGGCGTGGCCCGCGGTGAAAACAGAGCGCTGGAGGCGGCCAAGTCGGCGGTGGAAAGCCCATTGCTCGAAACGTCGATCCACGGTGCCAAGGGGGTGCTTCTCAACATCACCGGCAGCGCTGACCTGGCCATGTCCGAAATCCATGAGGCGGCCATGCTGATTCGCCAGGAGGCGGACGAGGACGCCAACATCATCTTCGGCGCCGTGATCGACGACCGGATGGGAGACGAGATCCGCCTGACCCTGATCGCCACCGGCTTCGGCGGCGGTGAGCGGCGGAGTCTGGAACCGATCAGCCGCCGCTTTGACACCGCCACCTTCGCCCCGGCCCCGACTGAAGAGCAGCCCGCCAAGGACGAACTGGACATCCCGTCTTTCCTGCGCCGGAAGGAGTGAGCCAAGGCCCGCCGAGGCGCTGCGCCCGGACCCGGGGCCGGCCGGGCTCAGGCTGGGAACGACTCGGCCGCGATCTCCTGGACGCGGCGCGCACACATGTCGAGCAGTGCCTCGCCCTTCTCCGGCGTGGCGTGGCGCGGCTGGCCATTCACGGCACCCGGGAAGCGGCTCTCACGCCCCGCTAGCTCCTTGTAGGTCAGCCTGGCGAGGCGCGGCGGCGTCTGGTCTGGCGTGTCCTCCAGGTGAACCCAGTTCGGATCGATCGCCATCACCGCTGCCGTTTCGTCGGCGCCGGCGTGGCCAGCCCCCTCGATGATGGCGTCGATCTCCCGGCGAAAGTCCATCCACCAGTGCACGATCACCACGGCGGCGCCGACCTCCGCCGCCTCCTCGGCGGCCAGGGTCAGGGCGCCGTTGTTGCCGCCGTGGCCGTTCAGCCAGATCTGGCGGGGCAGGCCAGCGCGGACCAGGGCCACTGCCACGGCGGAGACGTAGCGCAGGAAGGGCCGGGCGGGGATGTCCACGGTTCCGGCGAAGGGCGCCAGATCCCAGGAGTGACCGTAGGGGATTTCGGGCAGGAGGAGAAATCTCTTGGGGTCAGCCCGCTCCACTCGCCGGCCGATCTCCACCGGAATTACAATGTCAGTGCCGAGCGGCGCATGCATGCCATGGGCCTCGACCGTTCCGATCGGCAAGAGCGCTACAGGCGACGCTTCCCTCAGAGACGAAAATGCCCGGGAGGTCAACTCACTGATGCGCATGGCTTCCCCCTTGATCCGTCCTTGCACCGTCTGTTCGTGAGCGGGCCAGGCATTCACCTGCCGGCCGCCGAGGCCTTCGAGCTGACCTGGCGGGGCGAGGTGGCGCTCCTCCAGCCGCCCGGCTGGCAAGCCTCCGGTGTCGTGGCTGCCGTCTCCACCCGCATCGGCGGCGTGTCAGAAGGGGCCTATCGGGCGATGAATCCATCGCTGTCCAGCGGCGACGACCCGGCGCGGGTGGAGGAGAACCGGCGGCGGCTGGTCCTGGCCATCGGCGCCTCCGGCTGGCCGGTCGCCACCGCCCACCAGGTGCACGGCAAGGCGGTGCACGTCGTGGCCACCCCGCCCGAGCTGGCCTGGGGCCAGGGGATATCGCCGCGAGCCGATGCTCTGGTCACGGCCCTGCCCGGCGTATTGCTGGCGCTGGTGGTGGCTGACTGCGTGCCCATCCTGCTCCGTGCCCCTGCCGGCCGGGGGGTGGCGGTGGTGCATGCCGGCTGGCGCGGCAGTGCCGCCGGCGTCACCGAGGCGGCGGTCAGAGAATTATGTCGTCTCACCGGCGCAGCCGCCGATGACCTGGAGGCCGCGATCGGCCCGGCGATCGGCCCGGGATGCTATCCGGTCGGGCCAGAAGTGAGGCAGGAAATTCTGCTTAATCACCCGTGGGCGCTTGCGGAAACGGCTGACGGCCGCCTCGATCTGCCCACCCTGCAGCGTAAGATCCTGGAGCGGGAGGGCCTGAAACCAAAGTCCGTATTGACTTCCGGGCTTTGCACCAGGTGCTGGCCGGACCTCCTGTTCTCCTATCGGCGAGACGGTCGGGCAAGCGGCCGGATGGCGGCCATAATTGGGCTGGAAAAGCAGGAATGAAGGGGATTTTGACGAATTCAGACAGCGGTGACGGGTTGACAGAACTTCTGGACCGTTTTCGCGAACTGCGGCAGGTGGTGGCCGAAAGGGCACTCGCAGCAGGGCGTGAGCCGGAGGAAGTGCGGATTGTCGCCGTTACCAAAGGGGTTGCCTTGCATGTGGTGCAGGCCGCTCACCGGCTTGGTGTGTCGGACTTCGGGGAGAACCGGGTCCAGGAGGCCAGGCTGAAGGTGCCCCAGGTGGCGGCGGCCACCTGGCACGGCATCGGGCGGCTCCAAACCAACAAGGCAAGCTGGGCGGTGCGCCTGTTCTCCTGGATTCACAGCGTGGACCGGGAGGAGCTAGTGGGGCCGCTGGCACGAGCGGCCGCCGAGTACGGATGTCGGCCCAGGGTGTTGGTCGAGGTCTTGACGGCGGCGGACGGACACAAGGGAGGGGTGGTGCCGCAGCGGTTGCCCTGGCTCCTGGAGGCGGTTGGGAAGAGCGGGCCGCTTGAGCTCGCCGGGCTGATGACCGTCGCATCCCGGGCCGATCCCGAGGCCTGTTTCGCCCGCCTGAAGGAGCTGCAGCAGACGTGGGTCGCGGAGTATCCGGGTCTCAGGGAACTGTCGATGGGCATGAGCGATGACTTCGGGTCGGCCATCCGGCAGGGAGCCACCATGATCCGGATCGGGCGGGCGCTGTTCGGCCCGAGGGACGCCAACTAAGGAGGATCGATGATGAAGGTGATGGACAAGTTCCTGAACATGATCGGCTTCGAAGAGGAAGAGGGCGCAGATGAGCAGCCGGTGGGCGAGGAGCGGAAGGAAATGAAGGACAAGGTGCGGCGGGTGCCGCTGGTCAGCCTGCCGGGCAGCAACGCCCAAAAGGGCGGACTGCATGTGGTGGTCGCATACCCGACCGACGGCAAGGACGTACAGGAGATCGCGGACCAGCTGAAGGGCCGCCGGCCGGTGATTGTCAACCTGGAAGGCATCTCCAAGAGCGAGGCGCAGCCGATCCTGGACTTTCTGGCCGGCGCTGTCTACGCCTTGGACGGCCGCCTGGAGCGCGTGGGGACCGGCATCTTCCTGGTCACGCCGGCCAACGTCGAGGTGCAGATGGATGAAGCCCCGGCCGAGGAAGTGTCAAAGCGCGAGGCGAACTACTTCGGCGCCTGATGCCTGAGTCTGGCCGAGGGGGAGTGCCGGTCTGCTGCTTGTGATCTTCTTGGTCGAGCTCATCGGCAAGCTGCTGATTCTCGCCATCCTGGTCCGAGCGCTGATGACGTGGTTCTCGCCACCGCGGCCGGGCGGCGGTTTCTGGATGGTGGCGCATGCCCTGGACCGGGTGACTGAGCCGGTGGTCTCGCCCATCCGGCGGCGCCTGCCCACCTGGGGCGGTTTCGATCTGGCACCGCTAGTGGCGATTGTGGTCGTCTATCTGGTGATGAGTGTGGTGGTCTGGGTCCTGTAGTGACAAAGGAGGCGTCGCGTTGCTGACCCCGCTCGACATTCAGAACAAGGAGTTCAAGAAGGGCTTTCGCGGCTACGACGAACAGGAGGTGGACGCCTACCTGGACGAGGTGGTGCGCGACTTCGAACTGGCCCTCAAGGAGCGGGACGATCTGAAGGCGCAGGTGGCGGAGGCCCAGCGCCAGGTGCAGCAGTATCGGACGCTGGAGGAGCAGCTGCAGAAGGCCCTCTTGGTGGCGCAGCAGACAGCGCAGGAAGTGGTGGAGGCGGCGCACAAGGAGGCGCAGCTGATCACCGAGCGCGCTGATCTGGAAGGGAAGCGGATGGCCGAGGAGGCCAGGGCGTCGGTGCGGGCGGTGGAGGAGGAGGCGGCCAGGCTGCGCAGCGAGTTGGAGGTGTTCCGGGCCAAGACCCGCTCGCTGCTCGAATCTCAGCTCAGGCTGTTGGAGGGTACGCCTGGCACCGACTAGCATGGATTGGATCGGACCGGGCATCTGGCAGGGGGACGCCTTAGAGGCGGCCTCCTTGTTGCCCTTGGACTCGATCGACCTGGCCTATCTGGACCCGCCCTTTGGCACCGGACGCACCCGCAGCGGCCCCCTCGGCCGCTATCCGGACGGCTGGCAGGGCGCCATGGCACACGCCAGCTGGCTGGTGCGATGCTGCGTCGGACTCTGGCCGGCGCTCCGAGAGGGGGGAACGCTCTGGCTGCACCTCGACGCCCGCACGGTGCACCACGCCCGCGTGCTCCTGGACGATCAGCTGGCTGGCGGCACCTGCCGCAACGAGGTGGTCTGGTGCTACAACGGCGGCGGGCTGCCCAAGCGCGACTTCCCGCGCAAGCACGACGTGTTGCTCCGCTACGTGAAAGGCAAGGACTGGACCTTTCACCCGGCACGCCAGCCCTATAAAGCGAACACGCAGGCGGTCGGGCGCCACTCCAGCCGGGCCCGCCGGGTGGCCATTGATCTGGGCAGGGGCACCCCCCACACCGACTGGTGGACAGATATCCCCACCGTCACCGGCTGGGCACCGGAGCGGCTTGGCTACCCCACCCAGAAGCCACTGCAGCTTCTGGAGCGCCTGATTGCGGCCACGTCTAACCCGGGCGACCGGGTGGTCGATCTGTTCATGGGCAGCGGCACCACCCTGGAAGCGGCAGCCCGCCTCGGCCGTTGCTACCTGGGGGTCGACGCCTCGGCCGCCGCCTGCGACCTGGCCGCCAGGCGGCTCCGACCGTGGCAGGCGGCGGCCTGGCCGGTTGCGCTGGAGGGGGTGGGGACGGGACAAGCGGGCGGGACGGCGGAGGTTGGCGCTCAGGTCACCAGCCGCAGGAGGAGCGGGGTCACGAAGCTTTCAACCAAGGCGGCCACCAGCAAGAGGCCGATCGGCAAGAGCGTGTAGTAGAGCGGGCGCTGGCGCACGCCGGCCGGGCGGGAGGCGGCGACGGCCAGGCCGATGCCGAAGGCGTAGGCGCCGATTTCAAACACACCGTGCGGTAAGATGCCGGCCAGCATGACCAGCGGCCAGGCGGCGTGATGGGCGCGGGCGATGGCGGTGACGACCAGGCCGCCGATGATGGCGTTGACAAAGAGCAAGAGCACGAACAGGGCCAGGGCGCCGTAGCCCAGCACAAGCCGGCCAAGGCGGCTCTTCAGGCGCAGCAGGAGGGCGGCCAGCAGGACGAGGGCCAGCACCTTGAGGTTGTTCAGAAAGATACCGAGCGCCCGGGCCAGCGGGGACGGTGAGAACAGCAAGGAGGAGAACATGCTGTGCTCGAAGCCGTGGCTGACCATGGTGGAGAGGTGGCCGAGGCTGCTGGGACTGAAGCTCTGAGCGAGGGCGCTGAACAGGAGCATCACCGCGAAGAAGAGGAGGAAGACGAACAGGGAAAACCGCCGGATCTGGCGCCCTGTCACCGCCGCACTCCGTCGTCCGGTTGGCCGAGCGCCCGCCAGAGCTGCTCCCAGATGGAGTGGCGCATCATCAGGCAGATATCTCCGGCCCGGCAGCGGTCGGCTGCCTTGAAGGCATCGCCCAGCAGGTACTGGAGGCGGAGGCGATCGGCGGCACCGAGTTCGACCTCAGACGTGAACAGCGTGTCCCAGAAGTGGCAGGCGGCGCGCTCCCAGCGGTTTACCGGCACAGCTGGGTCGTAGCTGGGCGGGGTCAGGACCTGAGAGTCCTGCCAGGTGAACTCGCCGATCCGGCGCAAGAGCGCCTCGTCCAGCACGCAGGCCACCACGTTGGCCAGAAGGGCGGTGGCCGCCTGGCGCTCTGGGCGGTCTGGCCGGGGCAGACTCAGGCGCACCGTCTCAGCTGACGGCGACGGCTCACTCACGCGGCGGATCCCCCTTCAAGGTCAGCGGAAAGACGGTGGGCCGAAGGTCGGAGCGCACTGGCGCCGGGCTGGGCGCTGGGGTGAAGGTGATCACGGCATAGCCGCCGTCCTGATCACGCTCTTCGGCCAGGTAGGTGGCGGTGTGGCCCGGCGCCGCGCCCAGGAGCACGAAGAGGTGGGCGAGCTCGGCGTCGGGGTGGCCGTCGATCCAGTGCTGGGCGCCCACGTTTAGGATCTCCGCCCCCTCGCCTTGCTCCAGCAGGTGACGGAGGGTGCGCTCAAAAGCCTCGGGGCCCTCGCTGTTGCCTCCTGTGCTGCGCGTGGTGGCACCCACCACCACCAGTGCCACCGGGACAGAGGCCTGGGTGCATGCCGTCTGGATGGCCTCGCCGACCGCCATCGACCGCTCCGGGGCGTGGGGCGGCACGCTCACCGCCAACAGCCCATCTCGCAACTCAGGCAACCAACGGCCGAGATAGGCCTGGCCCTCCGCTTGCCACTGGCTGTCAGCCGCGTCCGGCCAGAAGTCGCGCTCGGCCAACTGGTGGCAGATCTCGTGGCGCAGGGCCTGGGCGGTCGGCCCGGACGGCTCTGAGACGGAAAGCCGAGGACTCCGCCACCGGGAGTCGATCATCACGACCTGTCCGACCCCGGCCTGGGTGAGGGTGGCCAGGGCACGGCCACAAGCCTCGGCGAGTGCGCCGGAGGCACCCGGCATGGCAGCGGCCGGAGGCAGGAAGAGGGGGAGCAGTGCGGGAGTGGTGGTCACAGGCCCATCCTACCCGAGGCAAAGGCGGCCGACAACTCGGCAGGCGGCTCCCTCGGCAGGCCAGGCCATGGGTGCCGTGACGGCCGCCCCGGCCGGAGGGCACCGCTTCTGCCTGCCGGGTCTCGGCATGGCGGACGGAGCGGGCGCTTTGACCGGCGTCCTAAGCCGTGATACGCTCTCGGCAACCGATGACCGAGACAGGCCACCCAGGCGACGCCATCACAGCGACCCGCAGCTGGTGCAAGGCGGGACGGCGACTGAGGCGGCATCCCTCGGGAGGGCCCAGGCGAAGCCAGTAGCCGGGCCGGATCCCCCCGTTAGCGGGTTCGAGTGGGGGCAACCCCAACGAAGGTGGTACCGCGGTCCGTCCGCCCTTTGGCGCACGGGCCTTTTTGTTTGGCAAGGGGAGGGGATATCGCATGGCCGAGGCGTTGAAGACGACCTTGAACCTTCCCCGCACCGAGTTCCCGATGCGGGCGGACCTGGCGCGGTCCGAACCGGAGCAGGTGGCACGCTGGCGGGCCATGGACCTGGCGGCGCTGGTGCACCAGGCCAGAGCCGGCCGCCCGGCGTTTGTCCTGCACGATGGCCCGCCCTATGCCAACGGGCACATCCATCTTGGCACGCTGCTCAACAAGACGCTGAAGGACATGATCAATAAGTACTGGACCATGCAGGGCAAGGACGCCCGCTACGTGCCGGGATGGGACACGCACGGCCTGCCCATCGAGCGGGCGGTGCAGCTGCGCGACGGGAACCAGATCCGGCTTGACCCGCTGAGGCTGCGCCAGGCCTGCCGTGCCTATGCCGAGGACTACATCGCCATCATGAGCGAGGAGTTCGAGCGGCTGGGGGTGAGGGCCGACTGGGCGCATCCCTACGTCACTCTGGCGCCGGCCTTCGAGGCGGCCGAGGTGCGGGTCTTCGCCCGCATGTACGAACTGGGCCTGATCAATAAGGATTTCAAGTCCGTGAACTGGTGCCCGGAGTGCGAGACTGCCCTGGCTGAGGCCGAGATCGAGTACGCGGAGATCACGTCGCCGTCCCTCTACGTGGCCTTTCCGGTCAGGGCGGCGGTGGGCCCCCTCCAGCCGGGCGACCGTCTCCTGGCCTGGACCACCACCGCCTGGACCTTGCCGGCCAACCGCGCGCTGGCCGTCCACCCCGAGATCCGCTACGTGCGGGCGAGCGGGCCCGAGGGCGCTCTGGTGCTGGGCAAAAGCGCCTACCAGCGCCTGGCCGCCGCCCTGGCTCTGCCGCCGGTGGTCGAAGAGTTTTCTGGCCAGGCGATGGTCGGCGCCTCGGTCGAGCACCCGCTGGAGGAACGCCTGGTGCCGGTGCTGGCCGGCGGCCACGTCACCGACTCAGAGGGCACCGGGATCGTCCACACCGCGCCTGGACACGGCGAGGAGGACTTTGAACTGGGCCGCAGCGCCGGTCTGGAGGTGGCCGTGCCGATCGACGCCAAGGGCATCTTCACCGCCGAGGCTGGTGCGCTGGCCGGGCTGGGCTACAAGGCTGCCTATGAGCCGATCGTGGCCGCCCTGAAGGGGCGGGGACGGCTGGTCGGCGAGCATCCCTACCGGCACAGCTACCCGCACTGCTGGCGCTGCCATGGCCCGATCCTGTTCCGGGCCACCGAGCAGTGGTTCTGCTCGATCTCCAAGATCCGCCCCCAGCTGCTTGAGGCGATCGCCGAGGTGGCCTGGAGTCCGGCCTGGGGAGAGGAGCGCATGCGCCAGATGACCGCCGAGCGGGGCGAGTGGTGCATCTCGCGCCAGCGGGCCTGGGGCCTGCCCATCCCGGCGCTGTACTGCCAGGGCTGCGGTCGGATCGTGGTCAGCGAGGCGGCTGAGACGGTGGCCCGGGTGTTCTCCCAGGAGGGGTCCGACGCCTGGCTGGTGAGGCCGGCCGAGGACTTCCTGCCCCAGGGCTTCACCTGCCCGGACTGTGGCGGCAGGGCCTTTCGCAAGGAGACCGACATCCTGGATGTCTGGTTCGACTCCGGGTCCTCCCACGTCTCGGTCCTGGCCGGAGAAGGTGGGCTGGGCTGGCCGGCCGACCTCTACCTGGAAGGCACCGACCAGTTCCGGGGCTGGTTCAACTCCTCCCTGACCACTGCCGTGGCCATCCGCGGCCGGGCCCCCTACCGCCAGGTCCTGTCCCATGGCTTCATCACCGACCAGCTCGGTGACAAGATGTCGAAGAGCCGCGGCAACGTCGTCACCCCAGCCGACCTGATCGGCACGTACGGTGCCGACATCCTGCGCCTGTGGGTCGCCTCCAGCGACTTTCGGGCCGACATCTCGGTTTCAGATACCATCCTGGCCCAGACGGCTGAGGCGTACCGGAAGCTGCGCAACACCCTGCGCTTCCTGCTCGGCAACCTGGGCCGCGCCTCGACGCCGCTGCCCGAGCCCGCCGCCCTGCCTGAGCTGGAGCGGCTGATCCTGTCCCGCCTGGACGCCCTGATCGGGCGCGTCGACCAGGCCTACCGGCGCTTTGACTTCCACGTGGTCAGCCAGCAGCTCAGCCGCTTCGTCTCGGTCGATCTGTCCAGCTTCTACCTGGACGCCAGAAAGGATCTGCTCTACACCGCCCTGCCGGAGGACCCTGAGCGCCAGGCGGCGGTGTCGGTCCTGGAGCAGCTGGCCCGCACCCTCACCCTCCTGGTGGCGCCGATCCTCACCTTCACCAGCGAGGAGGTCTGGCGGTACCTGCCGCACCGGGCGGGTGATGCCGAGACCGTGCAGCTGGCCGACTTTCCGAAGGCCGGGCGCTTCCGGGACGAGGCCCTGGAGCGCCACTACCAGGAGCTGGAGCGGGTGCGCCAGGAGGTGCTCCGCGAGCTGGAGATGGCACGGGTGGCCGGTCGCATCCACGGCTCTTTGGACGCCAGGGTGCGGCTCAGAGCCAGCGGCCCAGACCTGACGCGGCTCACCCGCTCGGAGGCACTCCTGCCCACACTCTTCGTCGTGTCTCAGGTCGAACTGGTGTCGGGTGCTGATGAGCTCAAGGTCGAGGTGGAGGCGGCTCCAGGTGAGCGGTGCGAGCGCTGCTGGCGGGTGCTGCCCGAGGTGCGGCCCCATGCCCTGGGCCTTATCTGCGAGCGTTGCGCGGGGGTTTTGGCCCGTCTGGCCGAGCGAGCAGAATGAAGTCCGGATCGCACCTCTGGCGGCGCTCACTGAGCTGGCTCCTGCCAGCGGCGGTGGTGCTGGCGATCGATCAGGTGACCAAGGCCTGGGTGGCCAGCCACCTGGCCATCGGCTCCAGAACCTGGCTGGTGGGTCACCTGGTATCACTGACGCCGCTCTACAACAGCGGCGCCGCCTTCAGCCTCCTGCCGCATCAGGCCTACTGGCTTGGTGTGATCGGCGTGGCGGCGGCGGTGGTGGTGGCAGTGGTGGCTGCCCTGACCCGCCAGCTCTGGCTGGGTGTCACGCTCGGCGTGCTGTTGGGCGGCATCATCGGCAACCTGATCAGCCGCTTCCGGGGCCAGGCCGTGC
Organism: Bacillota bacterium; assembly: GCA_021803575.1. Lineage (GTDB taxonomy): Bacteria > Bacillota > Sulfobacillia > JAJZYS01 > JAJZLH01 > JAJZLH01. The sequence continues at coordinate 41,469 of JAJZLH010000010.1, forward strand.
TCGACTTCATCAAGCTGCCGCACTGGCCCGCCTTCAACGTGGCCGACATGGCGATCACCGTGGCGGCGGTGGTGCTGATTGTGGAGTCATGGGCCGGTGCCAGAGGCAAAGGTGGGGGCAGCCATCGCTGACGAGGGGGAGAGTGTGTTTCAAAGCCGCTCTGGCGGCCGCCTGGACAAGGAGTTGGCCGATCTGTCCGGCTTGGCCCGTCACCGGCTGGCTCAGTTGATCCGGGCGGGCATGGTCCAGGTGGACGGTAGGGTTGTGACCAAGCCGGCCCGCCTCCTCGCCGGCGGCGAGCAGCTGACCGTCACCTGGCCGTCAGCTCCGGCGCTGCCGGCTCCGGAGGCCATGGCGCTGACCGTGGTCTACCAGGACGCGCACCTGGTGGTGGTGGACAAGGCGGCGGGGATGGTGGTGCATCCGGCCGCCGGGCACAGTTCCCGGACGTTGGTCAACGCTCTCCTGGCCAGGCTGGGCACGTTGCCGGGAGCCGATCCCAGCCGTCCCGGCATCGTACACCGGCTGGACAAGGACACCTCGGGGCTCCTGGTGGTGGCGCGCAGCGAGGAAGCCCGTCTGGGTCTCATTCGCCAGCTCGCCGACCACACCATGAGCCGGCGCTACCTGGCCATTACCAGCCGGGCGCCGGATCCGCCGTTTGGCACGGTGGCGGCGCCGATCGGCCGCCACCCGGTCCACCGCCAGCGCATGGCGGTGACGCCGGCCGGCCGGCCGGCCGTCACCCACTACCGCACCATCGGCCAGCTCAAGGGCGGCCAGGCGGTGGTGCTGTTCCGGCTGGAGACCGGACGCACCCATCAGATCCGTGTGCATATGCAGGCCCTGGGCTGCCCATTGCTGGGGGACCGCACCTACGGCGGGCGGCCAGCCGCCCGCCAGATGCTGCACGCCTACGCCCTGGGCTTCCGTCACCCCATCTCCGGCACGGCCATGCTCTGCCTGGCCGATCTGCCCCCGGACCTACGCCTGGCACTGGCCGATCAGGCCGAGATGGCCGACAGGGAAGCCCGCCGCGATGCCGAACGGTGGGCCGATGACGCCGATGCGACTGTGGTGGGGGGACATCTGTGATGACGGCTGAGAGCCGGGTGGTGCTCGACGCGGAGGGGATGCGGCGCACCCTGTGGCGCCTGGCCCACGAGGTGGTGGAGCGGTCCGACGAACGCCATCCGCTGCTCCTGGTCGGTATCGAGCGCCGCGGCAGCCAGTTGGCGGGGCGCCTCGGCACCCTGATCGCCCAGGCCGATGGCGCCGTGCCTGAAGTCTGGCCCATCGACACCACGCCCTTCCGGGACGATGAGCGCCGCCAGGGTGTGGCCCAACCCCCGGCCATCTCGGCAGCGGGCCGCCAGGTGGTGATCGTCGACGACGTGCTGTTCACCGGGCGAACGGCCCGAGCCGCCATCGACGCCGTGCTGGCGGCCGGCCGGCCCGAGGTGATCCGGCTCCTGGTGCTGGTCGACCGCGGCCACCGGGAGCTGCCGATCCGGCCAGATTTCGTGGGCAAAAATATCCCTACCGCCAAGCAGGATGAGGTGGTGGTCCACCTGGCCGAGGTGGATGGAGTTGACGAGGTCCTGGTGGTGGGGCATAGTGTCGAAAGTGCGGCAACCAACCTTTAATCTGGTTCAGCGAAGCCAGGAAGGGAGGGCCACCGTGGCCAGCCCTGCCCTAGGCTCGCACCCCGGGCAGGAGGGGCATTGGTGAGACATCTGGTCGGAATCCCTGAACTCAGCGCCCCAGAGTTGTCCGCAATATTGGAACGCACGTCAGAGATCGCCAAAGGGGCGATCTTTTCGTTTCCGGGAGCGGTGGCGCTCGCCTTCTACGAGCCGTCCACCCGCACCGAGATGTCCTTCCTGCGCGCCTGCCAGCTGGTGGGCGCAGCTCCCTTGAGGCTCCTGCCGGAGCGGGCCTCGGTGCAGAAGGGCGAGGGGCCCGAGGAGACGCTGAAGACGCTCCTCGCGATCGGGGCCCAGGTGCTGGTGATCCGCACGCCGGAGCCGCTCCTGCCGCATCGGCTGAGCCATCTCGGCCTCTCCGTGGTGAACGCCGGGGACGGCGCCCACCAGCACCCGACCCAGGCCCTGGCCGACGCGGTGGCGCTGTCCCGCGCCCTCGGCGAGCTCGGCGGCCGCCGCATGCTGGTGGTGGGGGACCACCTGCACAGCCGGGTCAGCCGCTCGACGGTGGCCCTCTCTGTGCGCCTGGGCATGACGGTGGAGCTCGCAGGGCCGCCCGATCTCCTGCCGGAGGGCTTCGCCGAGATGTTGGGCGCCACCCGCAGCCAGGATTTCGAGGCTAGCCTGGCCCAGGCCGACGTGGTGATGGCGCTCCGCATTCAGATGGAGCGCCTGGGCAGCGTTGGGGCGGGAGATCTGGCCGCCTACCGGCGCGAGTGGGGCGTGACAGCTGAGCGCTACCAGCGCCTGGGCGCCCAGCCCTGGCTGATGCACCCGGGGCCAGCCAACCTCGGCGTCGAGATCGACCCGGAGCTGGTGGATCTGCCTCGCTCCCTGATCCGCCGCCAGGTCACGGCCGGGGTTCAGGTGCGGGCGGCTGTGCTCAGCCTGATCGGGGAGGCGTTGTCCTGATGCGGCTAGTGGTGCAGGGCGGCCGGCTGCTGGATCCCGGGCTGGCCATGGATGAGCTGGGCGACCTCCTGATCGAAGACGGCGTCATCGTCAGCGTCGGCGGCGACCAGCCGGCGGAGGGCGCCTTGGTGGTGGACGCCCGGGGCACGGCGGTGCTGCCGGGCCTGATCGACATGCACATCCACCTCCGCCAGCCTGGGCAATCCCACAAGGAGACCTTGTCCAGCGGCCTCCTGGCCGCCGTGCGGGGGGGATTCACGGCGGTGGCCGCTATGCCCAACACCCAGCCGGTGATCGACAGCCCCGGTGCCGTTCTCGAGATCGAGCGCCAGGCCGCCCAGCTCGGCCTGGCCCACCTCCACCAGCTGGGCGCCGTCAGCCGGAAGAGCCTGGGCGAGGCGCTGGCTGACTTTGCCGGCTATCGGGCGGCGGGCGTGGTGGCCGTCAGCGACGACGGGGTGCCGGTCGCGCAGGCGGGACTGATGCGGCGCGCCCTCCAGCATGCCCAGGCCTGGGGGCTGGTGGTGGTCGCCCACTCGGAGGAGCCTTCGCTGGCGGAGGGAGGGGTCGCCGACGACGGACCGGACGCCTGGGCGCTGGGCCTGCCCACCCAGAGCGCCTCTGCAGAGGCGGCGATGGTGGCCCGGGACCTGGTGCTGGCCGAGGAGACCGGCGGCCACCTGCACGTGGCGCACGTCTCGAGCAGGGCGACGGTGGAGCTGGTGCGGGCTGCCAAGGCCCGGGGTGTACCGGTCAGCGCCGAGGTGACGCCGCACCACCTGCTCCTCACCTCGGCCGAGCTACCTCGCCTCGGCACCCTGGCCAAGATGAACCCGCCGCTCCGCAGCGAGCGGGACAGGCTGGCCCTGATCGAGGGGCTGGCCGATGGCACGATCGACGCCGTGGCCAGCGATCACGCCCCGCACACGCAGAGCGAGAAGGCGTCCGGCTGGCTCGCCGCCCCGTTCGGCGTAACCGGGATGGAGACCGCCCTGCCCATGCTGGTGGCGGGCCTGGTGGAGAAGGGCGCCCTGCCGCTCGGCCGGCTGATCGACGCCATGTCGGCGGCTCCAGCCCGTATTCTCGGCCTGCCGGCCCGCCAGCTGGCGGCGGGTATGGCGGCCAATCTGACTCTGGTCGACCTCCTGGCCCCCGTCAGCTTCAGTGCCGAGAGCCTAGCCACGCTCGGCAAGAACTGCCCGTTTTTGGACCGTCCGGGGCTGGGCAGGGTCCTGGGCGTGGTGGTGGAGGGGCGGTGGGTGGCATGCTGAACGGCCGGCCGGGCAGACTCCTACTGGAGGACGGCACCGCCTTTCCGGGGGTACTCCACGGTCCGGCCAAGGGCGGCGAGGTGGTCTTCACCACGGCCATGACCGGCTATCCGGAGGTGGCGACCGATCCCTCCTTTCGCGATCAGCTGGTGGTGATGAGCTTTCCCCTGATCGGCATCTACGGCCAGCGCCAGAGCGAGCACCAGTCCGGTGAGCCCCATCTTGGCGGCATGATCGTCCATGAGCTGGTGGATCGCCCAGATGGCGACAGTTCGTTCGCCGCCTATCTCCTGGCGCACGACCGGCCCGTGCTGAGCGGCGTCGACACCAGGGCGCTGGTCCGTCACCTCCGGGCCCACGGCACCCTGCTGGGCGTACTGATGGAGATTGACCAGGACCCGTTTCGGGCCCTGGACACCCGGCAGATGATCCTGGCCGCCGCCTGCAAGAAGGCCGCCACGGTGGCCGAGGGCGAGCGGGGCCGGGTGGTGGTGGTCGACTACGGCGTGAAGCGCCAGATCCTGGCTGAACTGGCCAGCCGCCGCATGACGGTGCGCCTGCTGCCTCCCAGCGCTACCCTCCGGGACATTCTGGCCGAGCGACCGGACCTGGTGGTGTTCTCGCCGGGTCCGGGAGACCCGGCCGACCTGCCGGACTGGGCCGAGGTGGTAGGCCAGGTGGCGGAGCGGGTGCCGGTTTTCGGCATCTGCCTGGGCCACCAGCTCCTGGCTTCGGCCTTCGGCGGGCGCACCTACAAGCTCCGCTTCGGGCACCGCGGCGCCAACCACCCGGTGCGGGAGAACGCCAGCGGCCGGGTGCGCATCACCTCCCAGAACCACGGCTACGCCGTGGACGAAGCCAGTCTGGCCAGAAGCGGACTCGAGGTCACGCATGTCAATGCCAACGACCAGACGGTGGAGGGCATGCGCCATCGCGATCTGCCGGTGCGGTCGCTGCAGTATCATCCCGAGGCCAGCCCCGGCCCCTTTGACGAGCGGGTGGCCTTCGACCGGCTGCTCGGCGAACTGGTGGGTGGCGCCGATGCGTGACCCCAGCCTGAAGAAGGTGGCCGTGATCGGCTCCGGACCGATTGTGATCGGCCAGGCGGCCGAGTTTGACTACGCCGGCACCCAGGCCTGCAGGGCCCTGGCCGAGGAGGGCGTCCAGGTGGTCCTGGTCAACTCCAATCCGGCCACCATCATGACCGACCGAGAGACGGCCGACCGGGTCTACCTGGAGCCTTTGACGGTGCCGTCGGTCGCCCGGGTGCTGGAGCGGGAGCGGCCGGACGGTCTGATCGCCACGCTGGGCGGCCAGACCGGCCTCAACCTTGGGGTGGGGCTGGCTGAGGCCGGCATTCTGGAGAAACTGGGCGTCCGTCTGCTCGGCACCGGCCTCTTGGCCATCCGCCAGGCCGAGGACCGCGATGCGTTCCGCCGGCTGATGCTCGCCATCCATGAGCCGATCCCGAAGAGCCGGGTGGTGGCCACGGTCCAGGACGGCCTCGACTTCGCCCACCAGGTCGGCTTTCCGGTGATCGTCCGCCCCGCCTACACCTTGGGCGGCACCGGCGGCGGCTTCGCCGAGCGGGCGGCGGAGCTGGAGCAGGTGCTGGGCCGGGGATTGGCGATGAGCCCCATTCACCAGTGCCTGATCGAGGAATCGATCAAGGGCTGGATCGAGGTCGAGTATGAGGTGATGCGCGACCACGCCGGCAACGCCATCACGGTCTGCAACATGGAGAACGTGGACCCGGTCGGCGTGCACACCGGTGACTCGATTGTGGTGGCGCCCAGCCTGACCCTGACCGACCGCCAGTACCAGGTGCTGCGCTCGGCCGCCCTCTCGATCGTGCATGCCCTGGGCGTGGACGGCGGCTGCAACGTGCAATTTGGGCTCCGGCCGGACAGCCTGGAGTACCGCGTGATTGAGGTCAACCCCAGGGTCAGCCGCTCCAGCGCCCTCGCCTCCAAGGCGACCGGCTACCCGATCGCCCGCATGGCGGCCAAACTGGCACTCGGCTACACCCTGCCCGAGCTGAAGAACCCGGTCACCGGCGAGACCACCGCCTGCTTCGAGCCAGCTCTGGACTACGTGGTGGTGAAGATCCCGCGCTGGCCGTTCGACAAGTTCGTCCAGGCCGACCGCCGCCTTGGCACCCAGATGAAGGCGACCGGTGAGGTGATGGCGATCGACCGCTCGCTGGGCGGTGCCCTGCAAAAGGCGATCCGGGCGCTGGAGGCTGGACCAGGAAACCTGCTGCCCCGCCAGGCGGCAGCGCTCTCTGACCAGGCGCTGGCCGAGGGCATCCGCCAGCCCGATGACCGCCGCCTCTTCCTCCTGGCCGAGGCCTTCCGCCGCCAGTGGCCGCTTGCAGAGGTGGCGGCGCTCAGCCAGGTGCGCCCCTACTTCCTGGAGGAACTGCAAGCGCTGGCCGAGGCGGAGGCAGGGCTGCCCAGCCTGGCTGAGATGTCGCCCCGGCTGTGGCAGGATCTGAAGCGGCAGGGCTTCTCCGACCGGCGGCTGGGTGAGCTGTGGGGGGTGGAGGAGTCGGCGGTGCGTGCTGCCCGCTGGCAGGCCGGCGTGCACCCGGTCTACAAGATGGTGGACACCTGCGCTGGCGAGTTCATGGCCCAGACGCCCTACTTCTACGCCTGCTACGACCAGGAGGATGAGGCGGAGCCGCTCACGGCGCCCAGGGTGCTGGTCATCGGCTCAGGCCCGATCCGCATCGGGCAGGGCATCGAGTTCGACTTCTCGACTGTGCACGCCCTGAAGGCGCTGCGCGAGCGGGGCGCCAAGGGGCTGATCATCAACTCCAACCCGGAGACCGTCTCCACCGACTTCACCGAGTCCGACCGGCTGTTCTTCGAGCCGGTCACGCTGGAGGATGTGCTCGAGGTGTGCCGCCACGAACAGGTGGCAGGCGTGCTGGTCCAGTTCGGCGGGCAGACGGCGCTGAACATGGCGCCTGCCTTGGAGCGGGCTGGCGTGAAGATCCTGGGCACGCCGCTTGAGGGCCTGTGGGCGGCAGAGGACCGCGGCCAGTTCGACGCCTTGTTGCATCGACTCGGCGTCAGGCGGCCGGCCGGACGGGCGGTGGATAGCCCCGCCCAGGCCCTGGCGGCGGCTGGCGAGATCGGCTACCCGGTGCTGGTCAGGCCGTCCTTCGTGCTGGGCGGCCGGGCCATGCAGATCGTCTACGACCAGGACGAGCTCGCCGTCTACCTGGAGGCGATGGCCGAACAGGGCGAGGTGCGCTCCCTGTTGGTCGACCAGTACTGCCAAGGCGTCGAGGTGGAGGTGGACGCCCTGGCGGACGGCCAGGAGGTGCTGATCGCCGGCATCATGGAGCACGTCGAGCGGGCCGGGGTGCACTCCGGTGACTCAACCGCCGTCTATCCGGCCCACTCCCTGACCCCAGCCCAGAAGCTGGAGGTGGCCGAGCTGACGCGGCGGGTCGCCCTCGGCCTGGGCGTGCGGGGCCTGCTCAACGTCCAGTTCGTGGTCTCAGGCGGCGAGCTGCTGGTGATCGAGGCCAATCCCAGGGCCAGCCGGACCATCCCGTTTCTGGAGAAGGTGGCTGGCATCCGCCTGGCCGAGCTGGCCACCCACCTGATGATGGGAGACTCGCTGGCCGACCACGGCCTCAGAGCGGGACTCTGGCCGGAGCCGCTCCACGTCGGCGTCAAGGTGCCGATCTTCTCCTGGGCCAAGCTGGGGCAGGTCGACGCCGCCCTCGGGCCCGAGATGAAGTCGACCGGCGAGGTGATGGGGCTGGACGACACCTTCGAAGGCGCTCTGGTCAAGGCCTTCGAGGCATCCGGCTTCAAGGTGCCGGACGGTGCCGCCATTCTCCTGACCGTGGCCGACCGCGACAAGGAGGAGGTGGTGGCCCTGGCTGAAGAACTGGCGGCCAGGCGCTTCCGGCTGCTGGCGACGGCCGGAACGGCCAGCGCCCTGGAGGGGCGCGGCGTCGAGGTGGAGCGGGTGGCCAAGATCGGCGGCGGCCACCCGGACATCCTGGACCTGATCGGCAGCCAGGCGGTGGCGCTGGTGGTCAACACCATCACCAGCGGCCACCAGCCGGAGCGGGACGGCTTCCGCATCCGGCGGGCGGCGGTCGAGCATGGCGTCGCCTGCATCACCTCGCTCGACACGGTGCGGGCGGTGCTGCACGCCCTCTCCTGGGACCGGCGGCCGCGCACCCTGGCGCTGCAGGACTACCTAGACCGCGAGGCGCGCTCGGAGGAGGCGAGGCGGCGATGAGTCTGGGCCGCTGGTCGGTGCCGGTGGTGGGCCGCACGGCGCACGGCCCCGGGGTGGTGGAGCTGGAGGTGGAAGCACCGGCCCTGGCAGCGTCGATTCGCCCCGGCCAGTTTGTGATGCTCTTCCCAGAGACGCCAGGCGCCCCCTACCTCGGCCGCCCGATGAGCTACTTCCGCCGGTCGGAGGAGACCATGTCGGTGCTGTTCCGGGTGGTCGGAGCAGGCACCCGTCACCTGGCGGCCCTGGTGAGGGGCGACCGGCTGAGTGCCCTCGGCCCGCTCGGCCAGCCCTTCCCCGACCCTGAGCCGGGAGAGGTCTGCCTGGTCGGCGGCGGCGTCGGCGTACCGCCCCTCTACGACTGGGCGCGCACCCTCCGCGAGCAGGGGCACGGCGTCACCGTGCTGCTTGGCGCCAGGAGCGCCGATCAGCTGCTGGGGGAGGCGGCGTTTTCGCCGATTGCGGCCCAGCTCCTAGTTGCCACCGACGACGGCAGCCGCGGCCACCACGGCCCGGTCACCAGCCTCCTGCCGGCGTCTACAGCCACCGTCTATGCCTGCGGCCCCAGCGCCATGCTGAAGGCGGTGCAGGAGTGGGCCAGGGGCAGGGCCGCCCCGGCCTACCTCACCCTGGAGGCCCGCATGGCCTGCGGTTTCGGCGCCTGCCTGGGCTGCACCGTGGCGGCCGCCAACCCAGATCCGGCCAAGGGCGACTACGGCCGCTATGTGCGGGTCTGCACCGACGGCCCCACTTTTGCCGCCGGGGCGGTGTTGCTGTGAGCCAGCTGGCCACCCGGGTGGGCGGGCTGCAACTGAAGAACCCGGTGCTGGTGGCATCCGGGACCTTCGGCTACGGCCGGGAGTTCGCACCGCTGTTCGACCTCTCCCGGCTGGGCGGCATCATGGTGAAGGGCGTGTCGCTCGAGCCCTGGTCCGGCAACCCGGGCGTGCGGCTGGCCGAGACAGACTCCGGCCTCCTGAACGCCATCGGGTTGCAGAACCCCGGCCTCCGGCACTTTCTGGACGAGGACTGGCCGTGGCTCCGCCAGTTTGGCACGCCGGTGGTGGTGAACATGGTCGGTCACAGCGTGGAGGAGTATGTGGCGGTCGCCCAGGCTGTCAGCGATGCCGGCGTCGCCGCCATCGAACTGAACGTGTCCTGCCCCAACATCGAGGACGGGCTTGTCTTCGGCACAGACCAGACGGCCCTGGCCGGCCTGGTGGCCAGCGTGCGCCGTGTTACCGCCCTGCCCCTGATCGTCAAGCTCTCGCCCAACACCACCGGCCCGTTGCCCTACGCCCGGGCCGCCGTGGAGGCGGGAGCTGATGCACTATCTTTGATCAACACCGTGCTGGGCATGGCGATCGACAGCGTGAGCAGGCGGCCAGTGCTGGGCAATGTGACCGGCGGGCTGTCCGGGCCGGCGATTCGGCCGATCGCCCTCCGGTACGTCTGGGAGGTCGCCTCCACCCTGGCGGTGGATGTGATCGGCATGGGCGGCATCGCCTCGGCCCAAGACGGCCTGACCTTCCTGGAAGCGGGGGCGGCGGCGGTGGCCGTCGGCAGCGCCCTGTTCCGGGATCCCTGGGCGGCGGTGCGGCTCGTCGACGAGTTGCCGGCGGAGCTGGCCGGCTTCGGCTATCCCTCGGTCCAGGCGGCGATCGGCGCGGCAAGAGGCGAGAGGAGGCGTGGCGGTGGATCGGCGTGAGCGGGTGATCGTGGCATTGGATGTGCCGGACTGGGCGGCGGCGGAGCGATTGGTGGAGAGGTTGGGCGGGGAGCTGCGCTGGGTGAAGGTGGGCCTGGAACTCTACACCGGGGCGGGCCCAGCGGCCATTCAGCGGCTGAAGGAGCGGGGCCTTCGGGTGATGGTGGACCTCAAGCTGCACGATATCCCAGAGACAGTGGGCCGGGCCGTGGCGCGCCTGGGGGCTCAAGGCGCTGACGCCCTCACCGTCCATGCCCAGGGCGGGCGGCCGATGCTGGAAGCGGCTGTGGCAGCAGCCCAGGCGGCCGAGGTCAGGGTGTGGGCGGTGACCGTGCTCACCTCTCTGGACGACGCCCTGTGGTCGGAACTGGGGCACGACGGAGACGTTCCAGGCGGTGTCCGGCGCCTGACCCGCCTGGCCCGGACGGCCGGCTGTCACGGCGTGGTGGCGTCCGGGATGGAAGCCAGGCTGGTGCGCCAGATGGCGGGCGACGACTTCGACATCGTGACGCCGGGCATCCGCTTTGCCGGGGACGAGGCAGCCGATCAGCGCCGCACTATGGACCCAGCCCAGGCCCTGGTCGCCGGGGCCACCCAACTGGTGATCGGCCGCCCCATCACCCATGCGGCCGACCCGGCGGCCAGGCTGCATGAGGCCCAGGAGTTGGCCAGATGAGCGGCAAAACGGGCGTGGCGGAGATACTCAGGGAGAGCGGTGCCTGGCTGAAGGGGCACTTCCTGCTCACCTCCGGGCTGCACAGCGACCAGTTTCTGATTATGGCCAGGGCCTTCGAGGTGCCGCGCCTCGGCCGCCAGCTCGGCCAGATGGTGGCCGAACTGTTCCGGGAGGAGCGGGTGGAGGCGGTGGTGGGGCCGGCGATGGGAGGCGTCATCCTGGCCTACGAGGTGGCGGCGGCGCTCGGTGCCAGGGCGCTGTTCGCCGAGAAGGCGGATCAGGGTATGGTGCTGAAGCGAGGGTTTCGGCTCGGTGCGGGCGAACGGGTGCTGGTGGTGGAGGACGCCGTGTCCACCGGCGGCTCGGTGCAGCGGCTGCTGGACCACCTCGAGAGCCACCCGGCCCAGGTGGTGGGTGTGGGCGCCGTGGCGGACCGCAGCGAGGGCCGGGCGAACTTCAAGGTGCCGTTTCGCGCCGCCTGGTCGCTCGCCGTCCAGCAGTGGCCGGCGGCGGACTGCCCGCTGTGCGCCCAGGGCCAGCCGCTCAGGCGGCCGAAGGAGGAGTAGACGTGACGAGCTCCGACCAGGTACGCACACCCGCCGCCTCCCGGGTGGAGATGGTGCAGATGGTGATGCCGCTGCACACCAACTCCCTGGGCTCGCTGTTCGGCGGCCAGATGGTGGCCTGGATCGACATGGCGGCCTCGATGGCCGCCATCCGCCACTCTCACTCCTACGTGGTGACGGTGGCGATTGACCAGCTCACATTCCAGCGGCCGATCCGAGAGGGCATGGCCGTGGTGCTGGCAGCGCAGGTGGACTGGGTAGGCCACACCTCGCTGGAGGTGGCGGTCCAGGTCTGGTCCGAACAGCTCCTGAGCGGCGTGAGGGAGCTCACCAACCAGGCGTTTTTGTCCTTTGTGGCGGTCGACCGCCAGCTCAAACCCGTGCCGGTGCCGGCCCTGACCCTGGTCACCGATGAGGACCGGCGGGCCTTCGCCGACGCCGAGCGGCGCCGGGAGCGGCGACTCAGTCAGCGTGAGGAGGAACGGGCATGAGCGTGCACGTGGTCGAAGGGGCGCGCAGCCCGTTCGGAAAGTTTCTGGGCGGTCTCAAGGATGTGAGCGCCGTCGATCTGGGCGCCGCCGTAGCCAAGGCGGCCGTGGAGCGGGCGGGCGTCGAGCCCGGACGGGTGGGGGCGGTCGTCTTCGGCAACGTCATCCAGTCGTCTTCGGATGCGGTCTATCTGGCCCGTCACGTGGCGCTGAGAGCCGGGTTGCCCGTGGCGGCGCCCGCCCTCACCGTCAACCGGTTGTGCGGCTCCGGCCTGCAGGCGGTGATCAGCGCCGCCCAGGCGCTGGCCGGCGGCGAGGCGGAGTGGGCGGTGGCCGGCGGCACCGAGTCGATGTCGCAGGCGCCGCACCTCTTGTGGGGCGCCCGCCAGGGGTGGGGGCTCGGAGAGGGGCGGTTGGGCGACAGCCTGTGGGACTGCCTGACCGACCTGGACTGCGGCTGTTCGATGGCGGAGACGGCCGAGAACATCGCCGATGACCTCGGCATCAGCCGGGAGGAGCAGGACGCCTTCGCCCTGCTCTCGCACCAGCGGGCGCTGGCCGCCCGGGAGCGGCTGGCCGAGGAGATCGTGGCCATCGGCGAGGTGGGCCAGGACGAGCACCCCAGGGCCACGTCGCTGGAGAAGCTGGCAGCTCTGAGGCCGGCCTTCCGGACGGGCGGCCGGGTGACCGCCGGCAACGCCTCTGGCATCGACGACGGCGCTGCGGCGGTGGTGCTGGCCACAGAGGCGGGCCTGAGGGCGGCCCAGCGGCCGTCGTTGGGTGTGATCCGCAGCTGGGCGGTGGTCGGCGTCGACCCCACCCGGATGGGACTTGGCCCGGTGGAGGCCATCCAGCTCGCCCTCGGCCGCGCCCACCTCACCATCGCTGACATCGACCTGTTCGAGGTCAACGAGGCCTTCGCCGCCCAGTACCTGGGCGTCGAGCGGCTGCTCGGATTGCCCAGGGAGCGGACCAACGTCAACGGCGGCGCCATCGCCCTCGGCCATCCGGTCGGGGCCAGCGGGGCCAGGCTCCTGCTCACGCTCCTCCTGGAACTCCGGCGCCGGCAGGAGAAGCTGGGTGTGGCGGCCCTGTGCATCGGCGGCGGGCAGGGCATCGCCATGGTGGTGGAGTGCACAGATGGCTGAGGCGGATCGGCAAGGAGGGCTGACCATGGGTGAGACGCTATTGGTGGTGGGGGCGGGTCAGATGGGAGGCGGCATTGCCCATCTGGCGGCCCAGTCCGGTCTGGAGGTGCGCCTGGCCGACCTGGATCCGGCCCAGGTGGAGCGCGCCATCGGCCGCATCACCAAGCTCAACCAGCGCAGCGTGGAAAAGGGCCGGCTCACCTCTGAAGAAGCGGCGGCCCTGATCGGCCGCATCAAGCCGGTTCCGGATGTGCGAGCTGGGGCGGCCGGCGCCAGCTTTGCCATCGAGGCGGTGGTGGAGCGGGTGGAGGTCAAACAGGCGGTGTTCTCCGAGCTCGATGCCCAGCTTGGCGAGGACGCCGTGATCGCCACCAACACGTCGTCGATCTCGATCACGCAGCTGGCGGCGTCGGTGCGGCATCCGGACCGGGTAGTGGGCATGCACTTCTTCAACCCGCCTGTGGTGATGAAGCTGGTGGAGGTGATCCGCGGCCTTCCCACCGCCGACCGGACGGTGGCTAGGGCCAAGGCCCTGGCCGAGGCCATGGGCCGGACGCCGATCGAGGTCAAGAAGGACAGCCCCGGCTTCGTGGTCAACCGCATCCTGATGCCGTTCTTGGCCGAGGCGGTCAAGGTCTACGCCGAGGGCCTGGCCTCGCCTGAGGACATCGACACCGCCATCCGGCTCGGTCTCAACCACCCGATGGGGCCCCTCACCCTGCTCGACTTCACCGGCATCGACGTCTGTCTGGACGTGATGGACTACTTCCACCATGAGTTCGGCGAGGCGGCCTACGCGCCGCCGGTGGAGATGCGCCGCCTGGTGCGGGCCGGCCGGGTCGGCAAGAAGGCCGGCGCTGGCTTCTACGACTACCCCGAGGAGGCCTGAGGTGTGGCTGGGGGCGCACCTCAGCATCAGCGGCGGTCTGCCGGAGGCGGCCCAGACCGCCTCCGAGCTCGGCGCCAACACCTTCGCCTACTTCACCCGGAACCCGCGCGGCGGCAGCGCCCGGCAGATTCCCGCTGAGGAGGCGGCGGCCTGGCAGACAGCTCGGGCCACGTACGGCATCGGCCCGACCGTCGGCCACATGCCGTATACAGTCAATCTGGCCGGGAACAAGACCTCGGTCCAGACCTTCGCCCGGATGGTGGTGGCCGAGGACTTCAGGCGAGTGGAGAGTTTTGGCGGAGAGTACATGTGCCTGCATCCGGGCAGCCACCTGGGAGATGGGGCCGAGGCCGGGATCGAGCGGGTGGTCGACGTCCTGAAGGACGCCCTGCCCCGCTCCAGCGCCACCACCATGCTGCTCTTGGAGACGATGGCCGGCTCTGGCAGTGAGATCGGCGGGTCCTTCCCTGAGTTGGCCGAGATCATCGACCGCACCGGCGCACCGCCCACTCTGGGCGTGTGCCTGGACAGCTGCCATCTCTTCAGCCAGGGCTATGACTTCACCACGGCGGCTGGCATCGACCGGCTGTTCGCCGACGTCGACCGGACGGTGGGCCGGGACCGGGTGCGCGCCATGCACCTGAACGACAGCAAGTTCCCGCTGGGGTCGCACAAGGACCGGCACGAGAAGCTCGGCCAAGGCAGCTTGGGCAAGGCTGGTGTCTTGAACATCCTCCGCCACCCCTGGCTGTCCACTCTGCCCCTGGTGCTGGAGACGCCAGTCGACGACATCAAGGAGTATGGGACGGAGATCGCACTGGCCAAGTCCTGGCTGGCGGAGAGCGGAGGGCTCGCCTAGAGGGCCACGGCCAAGGGACCCGCTAGCAGAAAGGCTGATCCCGGCGCCGAGCCGTGCGCTGACCGTGGTCCACGCCATGCCGTCTACCCGCGGCCGAAGCCTGTCGTGGCGCCCACGCCTTGGCCAAGGCAAGAAGGAGGGGCCGGCGGATGCCGGCCCCTGTCCGATGGCACTGAAGGCACCCTACCAGCCGCTTGACGAACTGCCCGACGATCCGCTGGACGAAGAGCCGGACGAGGAACTTCCCGAGGAGCTGCTGGGCGGAGCGGAGCTCGCACCGGAACTGCTGCCCGAGGACTGGCTGGAATAGGAGCTGCCAGAAGATCCACCGGAGGATCCGCCTGTGCTCAGGATGTAGGTGGCGGTCACCGTGGTGGCGGCCTTGACCGGAACCGAGATGCTGGAGCCGCTCATGGCGGTCGCTGAGTAGGCGCCGGCGTCACCGTTCAGGGTCCAGCCCGAAAAGGGCCAGGTGGCTGAACTGACCGGCGACTCACTGATGGTGGCCGTGGAGTTGCAGGGCACCGAGACCTTCTGCGAGGCCGAGGTGACCGTGGTGTTGACGCTGCCGTCGACGACGGTGACCGAACCCCAGACTGTCCCCGAGGCCTGCGTGACGTTGACGGTCAAGGTGCAATTGGACGTGGAGCTGGCGGATCCGCTGGCGGGGGGCGGACTGCTCGTGCTCGCGCTGGCACTGCCGCCGCAGCCGGCCACCAACACCAGGAGCGCCGCGCCCACCAATATCGGGAAGAGGCGCACATGCCTCACCTCCTACACTTGAAGTAGTTCAAGTAGTTCGAGCCATGGCAGGCGATTCCTGTCGGTCGGCGGCTAGGCGTCAGGGGCCATCTGGTCGAGCAGAAACTGGAGCAGGGGGCCGCTGGGGCTGGCGTCCAGCGTCTCCTGGTGATCGAACAGGACGAAGCCTGGCGGGGCCTTGGCGGGCTTGCGGACATGGCGGCGGGCCGTGCAGTCCACCGCCACGGTGCGGGACTGCCTGCCCTTGGAGAAATACGCGGCCAATGCCGCCGCCGCCTCCTTATCAGTGGCGCCGACGCCGCCCTGGGCGGAGAGAATGACGTGCGAGCCGGCGATGCCGTGGGCGTGCAGCCAGAGGTCACTGGGCCGGGCCAGGCGGAGCAGGAGTTCGTTGCCGGCCTGATTGCGGCCGACCCGGACCTGGTGCCCGTCCGGTGTGCGGAAGGTGTGATAGGGGCGGGGCGCCGCCGCCTTATGGGCGCTGGATGCACCGCCGGTCGCCCCCGCTGTGTCTGGCAGCGTCGCCGCCGTGGCCACTGCCGCTCGCTCTGCCTGGGTTGCCGCCAGGCGGGAGCGCACGGCGGGAAGAAGCTCCCTGGCCCGGGCGGCTCTGGCCGCCATCCGCCGCGCCTCTTTGAACCAGGCCTCGGCGTTGGCGGCAGGGGACAGGGCGGGGTCGAGCGGGACGGTGTGCTGGGTGCCGTCCGACCAGTCGGTGTAGGAGAACTCGCTGTCCCCCGGCGCGAGCTGGGTGACCACGCTGAGCAGCGCTTCGGCCCGGCGGCGCAGCGGCGCGGCGCGACGTGACTCCTCAATGGCGGAGGTGAGGTCCTGGGCCTGGCGCTGGAGGTGGGCCAGCGTCTTGTCCAGGACGGCCAGCCGGCGGGTGCGCACCGCCTCCGTCCGCTCCCGCTGGCGCTCGGCGCTGACATGCTCCGAGACCGCAGCGAGCAGGTCTGGTACGGCGGCCTGGGGCGGCGGCAGGTGAGAGAGGGGCAGCGGATAGAAGGGCGGCTTGAGCCCAGCCACCGCCACCGGCTGGTACCGTCCAGGCTGCGACCAGGCCCGCTGCCAGAAGGCGTCGGCGGCTTGAGGATCGGCCGCGCTCAGGTGGTGGTACTCTCGCAGCGGCAGGGGCGGCCCGCCCATACCCGGATGGTCGGCATGGACGGCCGGGCCGAGGAGCAAAAACGGGGCGTGCGGTTCGTGGCGCAGGCGGCGCAGGCCGTCCACCACCTCGCCCTGCTCGACCAGCAGGAGGTCGGCCCGGGAGCCGAACAGCTCTGCCACCAGGAGCAGTTCGGTCGGATCGCCGATCCGGTTGCGGCTCCTGACGGCGATGGCCAGCTCGCGCTCGCCAAGGGGCACCCGGACGGCCTCGACGGTGCCTCCGGCCAGACGGGCCTGGAGCAGGTCCCGAAACGGATGGCGGAGAGGAGCCTGGCTACGGCTGGGCGCCGGCAGCACCGCCACCTGGTTGGCGGCGGGATCGATGGAGAGGAGCAGCGAGGCGCCGGCGCGGCCGAAGGCGAGCTGAACCGTATGCCTATCCGGCATCGAGGCCGCGCCCAGCCGAGTGCCGACCAGGCGGTCGGCCAGCGCTTCGCTGAGCGCCTTCAGCTGCAGGCCGTCGAGGGGGATCGCACTCACCTCATCTTGATGGCGTCAGATGGCTTGGCGGCAGGAAAGGCGCCGCTATAATGGGACGAGACTTCCCACCTGGGCGGAAAGGGGGCTGACGATGGCGTGGCTACCGAAGACCGAGAACCTCCGACTCCGGCGGCTCAATCTCGCAGATCTCGGCATCATGCTGTTCGTGATCTCCCTGATCGTTGCCCTGCTCCTGGCGGGACGGGTAGCGCCGGAGGACGTGCTGGCCCAGAGCGGGCCCTTCCATCTCAGCGGCTGGGCGCTGCCAGTCGACGCACTGAGGTCGCTTAGCCGCATTTTCGTTGCCTTCCTGGCCTCGCTCCTGTTCACCATTGGCTACGGATACGCCGCCGCCTACACCAAGGTGGGCGACAAGATCCTGGTGCCGCTGCTCGACATCCTGCAGTCGGTGCCGGTGCTGGGCTTCCTGGCTGCCTCGGTGGGCGGGTTCGTGCTGGTGTTCGGTCCCTTCTGGGGATTCGAGGCAGCCTCCGTCTTCGCCATCTTCACGGCCCAGGCCTGGAACATGACCTTCGCCTTCTACCACACCCTGCGCACTCTGCCCAAGGACCTGGAAGAGGTGACCAGCGTCCTCAGGCTCAGCCGCTGGCAACGGCTGATTCACTTCGAGCTGCCGGCGGCCATCATCCCGCTGGTGCTGAACTCGATGATGAGCTTCGGCGGCAGCTGGTTCTTCCTGGCCGCCTCCGAGTCGTTCCTCTACCAGCACCGCACCATCCACCTGCCCGGCATCGGCTCCTACATCGCAGTCGCCCAGCAACAGGGCAACACCGCGGCCCTGCTTACAGCCATGGCCGCCCTGATTCTGATGATCGTGGCCGTGGACCAGCTGTTCTGGCGGCCGCTGGTGGCCTGGAGCACCAAGTTCAAGATGGGTCAGGTGCAATCCCAGGAGGAGCCGCCCAGCTCCTTCATCCTGACCACGCTGCGCCGGTCGAGCTTGATCCAGTCCCTGCGCGAGCGGGTGGTGATGCCCATCGCCGAGAGCCTGGAGGTGCGCTTGATCCGGCGGGCGGTGGCCCGCCCGCCCGCCCGCCGGGAGTGGCAGTGGGTGAGCACCGCACTCAGCTTCGGGCTGATCGGCGGCACCGTCGTGGTGGCGGCCTTGGGCGCCGCCCACGTGGTGGCAAGCGACCTCGGCCTGGTGCCGCGGGCGATCGTGCTGGGCTTCTACACGCTGGGCAGGGTTTTGGCCGCCATTGTGCTGGGCGCGCTCTGGACCGTGCCGGTCGGCGTCTGGGTGGGCATGAACGCCCGGGTGCTGCGCTGGATGCAGCCCCTGGCCCAGATGGCGGCCAGCTTCCCGGCCAACGTCCTCTTCCCCCTGATCGTGGTGCTGTTCATCCGGGTGGGCTTGAACCTGAATCTGGGCGCCATCCCGCTGATGATGCTCGGCACCCAGTGGTACATTCTGTTCAACGTGATGGCTGGCGCCATGGCCATCCCGGCCGACCTCAAGGAGGCCGGCAAGGTGTTCGGGCTGCGCGGCGCCCGCATCTGGCGGGAGCTGATCCTGCCCGCCATCTTCCCCTCCCTGATCACCGGCGGCATCACGGCCGCCGGCGGGGCCTGGAATGCCAGCATCGTGGCCGAGGTGGTAGTCTGGCACGGCAAGACGCTGGCCGCCTCCGGTCTGGGCGCCCTGATCACTCAGTCCACCGCCAGCGGCAACAACGTGGCCCTCTTGGTGGCGATCGTGGTCATGTCCTGCTTCGTGGTGGCCACCAACCGTCTGCTCTGGCGCCCCCTGTACCGGCTGGCCGAGACCCGCTTCCATGTGGAAGAGTAGAGGGGAGGCATGAGCATGGCAAAGAGGCAGACGCTGCTTTCGGTGGATGCCCTCACCAAGGACTACACCATGCCTGGCGGCAACCCGGTCAGGGTCCTCGACCAGATCAGCTTCGGCGTCGAGGATGGCGAGTTTGTGACCATCCTCGGACCATCCGGCTCCGGCAAGTCCACCCTGCTCCGCATCATCGCCGGGCTGGTCACGCCGTCGTCGGGAGAGGTGCGCTACCTGGACCAGCCGGTGAGCGGCGTCAACCCGCATGTGGCGATGGTCTTTCAGTCCTTCGCCCTCTTTCCCTGGCTGACCGTCCAGGAGAACGTGGAACTCGGCCTGAAGTCGCGGGGGCTCTCGGTCAAAGAGCGCCACGAGCGCTCTCTCAGGGTGATTGACATGATCGGCCTGGACGGCTTTGAGGGTGCCTATCCCAAGGAGCTTTCCGGCGGCATGCGCCAGCGCGTCGGCTTTGCCCGCGCCCTGGTGATGGAGCCGGACGTGCTCCTGATGGACGAGCCCTTCTCGGCGCTCGATGTGCTGACCGCCGAGAACCTGCGCCGGGACCTCCTGGAGCTATGGCTGGAAAAGAGGATCCCGACCAAGGCGGTGCTGATTGTCACCCACTCCATCGAGGAGGCGGTGTACATGGGGGACCGGGCGGTCATCCTGTCCCGGGAGCCGGCCAGGGTGCTGGCCGAGGTGCCGATCCTGCTGCCGCACTGGCGGGAGCGGGAAGACGTACGCTTCGTGCGCCTGGTCGACCAGATCTACCAGACCCTGACCGCCCGTCCGGTGGCGGCCGACTCCGTGTTCGCCCGCGGCCGCCCAGCCCCCGTTCCGGCGGTGCGCGCCGGCTCCTTGACCGGCATGATCGAGCTGTTGGACGACCTGGGCGGCAGCACCGACCTCTACCGGCTGGCCGACGAGCTGAACATGGACCTGGAAGACCTCTTGCCCATTCTGGAGGCCGTGGAGATGCTCGGCCTGGGCCGGGTGCGGGAAGGAGACGCCCAGCTGACGGAGACGGGGCGCGCCTTCGCCCAGGCCACGGTGCTCCGCCGCAAGGAGCTGTTCCGGGACACCGCGCTCACGAACGTGCCGGCCCTGGCCCATATCAGGCACCAGCTGGAGCGCCACCCGCAGCACCGGGTGGGAGCCGAGAGCTTTTTGGAGTTGTTCGAGCGCTACTACAGCGCGGAGGACTCACGCAGCCAGATGGAGACCCTGATCGACTGGGGCCGCTACGCCGAGCTCTTGGCCTACGACCAGGAGACGGACCAGATCTACCTGGAGGCTGAGACCGCCGACCCCAAGGCGGTGCCGGGGTCCGCCTGATCGAGGGGAGCGCGGCGTGGGCCGAAGGAAGGGGAGGGTGCCGATGGCTGGCGTGATGGACTATCTGGACTCGCACAGTGAGCGGTTCATGACCGACCTCGCCGACCTATTGGCCATCCCCAGCATCTCAACCGCATCGGCGCACCGTGCCGACGTCTTGGCCGCCGCCGAACTGACCGCCCGCTACCTTAGCCGCTCCGGTCTCGAGCATGTGGCGATCCTGGACACTGCGGGCCACCCGGTGCTGGTCGCTGACTGGCTGCACGCACCGGGCCGGCCCACCTTGCTCCTGTATGGCCACCTCGACGTGCAGCCGGCAGACCCGGAGGGGGAGTGGACCTCGCCGCCCTTTCAGCCGACCGTGCGAGAGGGCCGGCTGTTCGCCCGGGGCGCTGCCGACACCAAGGCCAACGTGCTCTCCGCCCTGTGGGCCTGTGAGGCCTACCTGCAGTCCGAGGGGCGGTTGCCGGTGAACGTCCGCTTCTTGCTCGAGTGCGAGGAGGAGGTGGGCAGCCCCAGCCTCCGGCAGTTGGTGCGAAGCCGGCGGCAGGAGCTTCTGGCCAGTGCTGTGATCAATCTGGATGCCGGCCAGCTGGCCGAGGACCAGCCCGGCCTCACCACCTCCTACCGTGGCCTGGTCGGGCTCGAGGTGGAGGTCCGGACCGCCGAGACGGACGCCCATTCCGGGGGACTGGGCGGGCTGATCGCCAACGCCGCCATGACGCTGGCCCACCTTCTGGCCCGTCTCCAGGACGATGAGGGGCGCGTGCTGGTGCCCGGTTTCTACGACCAGGTCCGCCCCATCCCGCCGGACCAGGCCAGGGAACTGGCCACCCTCGGGCCCGGGGCCGAGCGGCTGGCCCAGGGCGTGGGGGCGAGGGGGCTGTGGGGAGACCCGGCGCACGGCCCGGTGGCCAGAAACTGGCTCAGGCCGACGCTGGAGGTGAACGGCATCTGGGGTGGCTTCCAGGGGGAGGGCAGCAAGACGGTGATTCCGGCCGTGGCCCGGGCCAAGATCACCTGCCGGCTGGTCGCCGATCAAGAGCCAGAGCGCGTCTTCACACTCCTGGAGGAGACGATCCGGGGCATGGCTCCGCCCTATGCCACCGTGCGGGTGAGGGCGACCTCGGGTTTTGCCACGCCCTACCACCTGGATCCGGCACACCCGGTCGCCCGGTCGGCGGCCAAGGTGCTGACCGGCCTCTATGGCAGGCCGCCGCTGGAGGTGGGGGCCGGCGGCTCAGTGCCGGCCACAGCCATCTTCAAGGAAGAGCTCGGCCTCGACTCCGTCGCCTTCGGCTTCGCCCTGCCTGACGAGCACGTCCATGCCGCCGACGAGTTCTTCCGCCTCGCCGACCTGAGGCGGGGCCGTCAGGCGGTGGCCCTGCTCCTTCAGGAGGTGGCAGCCCAGCCGTGAGCGGCCAGAGGAAGCTGGGGAACAGAGGAGGAGAAAGACCGTGCGCGTCCTGATCTCAGTCGACATGGAGGGCATCGCCGGTGTCAGCGGGCACGATGACGTGTCTCCCGGCACCGCTCAGTACGAGCGCTTCCGCCGCCTGATGACGGCGGAGGCGAACCTGGCCGCGGCCGGCGCCTGGGCGGGTGGGGCCGACTCGGTGGTGGTCAATGACTCGCACGACGGCATGCGCAACATCCTGTACGAGGAACTCGATGAGCGGGCTGAGCTGATCTCCGGCTACAACAAGCCGCTGGGCATGGTGGAGGGGGCCGCGGGCGCCGACTGCGCCGTCTTCATCGGCTATCACGCCATGGCCGGCACGGCCCAGGCCGCGCTCGACCACACCATCTCCACGGTCCAGACCCACAACTGGTACCTGAACGGGGTGCGGGTGGGGGAGGCCCAGCTGAACGCCGCTCTCTGCGGCCACTACGGTGTGCCGGTGGTGGCGGTCAGCGGTGACGACAAACTGGGCCGGCAGGTCCGGGAGAGCCTGCCTGGTACCCGGGTGATCGTGGTCAAAGAGGCGCTGCAGCGGGAAGCGGTGCGTAGCATGGGCCGGGCAGAGGTGGCCCGGCTGATCCGCCAGGGGGTGGAGGACGGCGTGCGGGCCAGGGAGCAGATCGCTCCGATCCGTACTTCGGCCGGCGCCACCATCCAGGTGGAGTTCTCCCGGGCCGGTTTCGCCGACCTGGCGGCCATCCTGCCGGAGGCCAGGCGTGTCGATGACCGCACGCTGGAGGTAGAGGGCTCTGACGTTGTGGAAGCATGGCGGCGGGCCGACCTGATGCTGCGCCTGGCCGGCTCCGGCCATTAGACTGGGATCTTGAGCGGCAAAGAGGTGAGCAGACTGTGACCCTGAGGCCGAGCGCCCACATCGTGACCTACGGCTGCCAGATGAACGAGAACGACTCCGAGGTGCTTCTGGCCTATCTGGAGGAGATGGGCTACCAGTGGTCGGAGACGGCGGAGGATGCCGATCTGGTGCTGGTCAACTCGTGCTGCATCCGCCGATCGGCCGAAGAGCGCGCCCTGGGCCGGGTGGGCGAACTGAAGCGGGTCAAGGAGCAGCGGCCGGACATGTTCATCGGCCTCACCGGATGCCTGCCGCAGCAGCCCGGGCGTGCCGAGGAGATCGCCAGGCAGGCACCCCACCTCAACCTGGTGATGGGCACGCACAATCTATCCCGCTTCCCCGAGCTATACGCCCGAGCCAGCGGCCAGGCGGCCACCCTGGTTGAGATCGCGCCGGAGCCGGATCAGCTGCCAGCCTTTCCGCGCGGCCAGGTGCCGGGCCGGCGAGTCAGCGCATGGGTGACGATCCTGCGCGGCTGCGACAAGCGGTGCACCTACTGCATCGTGCCCTACGTCCGGGGCCGGGAGATGAGCCGGCCGGCAGGCGAGATCCTGGCCGAGGTGGAGGCCTTGGTCGGCCAGGGCGTGCGCGAGGTCAGCCTGCTCGGTCAGAACGTGAACGCCTATGGCAAGGACCGGCCAGCGGACGGGATCACCTTTGCCGGACTCCTCCGCCAGCTGGAGGAGGTGGACGGGCTGTGGCGGATCCGCTACACCACGTCTCACCCCCGCGACTTCACCCAGGAGATGATCGACACCATCGCCAGCTCGAAGAAGGTCTCTGACCACTTTCACCTGCCCGTCCAGTCCGGCGCCAACCCCATGCTGAAGAGGATGGCGCGCGGCTATCCGATCGAGCGCTATCTGGACTTGGTGCGGAGAGTCCGCCAGGCGCTGCCGGAGGCGACCTTGACCACTGATTTGATCGTCGGCTTTCCGGGCGAGAGCGAGGACGACTTCCTGGATACCTTGAGGCTGGTCGAAGAGGTGCGCTTCGACCGCTCGTACATGTTCATGTTCTCGCCCAGGAAGGGCACGCCGGCCGCCAGCTTCCCCGACCAGGTGCCGCTGGCCGTGAAGAAGGAGCGGCTGGCCCGGCTGATCGAGGTGCAAGACCGCATCTCCCTGGAGAAGAATCAGTGCCTGGTCGGCCGGGTGGTGGAGGTGCTGGTGGAGGGGCCGTCTGCCAAGCGGCCGGAGATCATGACCGGGCGCGCCCGGGACAACCGCACCGTGCTGTTCGGCGGAGATCGCAGCTTGATCGGCTCCCTGGTGCCGGTGCGCCTTACGGCGGCGCACACCTGGACCATGCTCGGCGAACAGGCCAGTTGAGCGCCCAGAGAGGCGGATCTCTGCCGCTCTACCTGGCACCAGGGCTGAAGGTGGTATTCTGCGGCTTCAACCCGGGAGTCGCCTCCGGCCTGAGCGGCCACTACTACGCCCACCCCTCCAACCACTTCTGGCGGCTTCTGGCCGACTCCGGGCTCACCCCCAGGCGGCTTCGGCCGGAGGAGGACGGAGAGATGCTGGCGATGGGCTACGGCTTCACCGACCTGGTGCGGCGGATGAGCCGGTCGAGCGCCGACCTGGGCACCCTTGAGCTCCGCCGGGGCGCCAGGCGGGTGCGCGCTGAGCTCGCCCGCTACCAGCCCCGCATCTGCGCCTTCACCGGCAAGGGCGTGGCCAGGGCGGTGGTCGGCCGGCCGGTCGGCACTGGCTGGCTCGGCGAGCCGGTGGTGGCCGGGGTGAGGGGGATGGTGCTGGCCTCGCCCAGCGGCCTGGCCGCCATGGCGGCCGCTGAGCGGCTCACCCCCTACCTGGCGCTGGCCGCCGCCCTCGACCAGCCGCCGCCCGCATGATGCGTCCCGGGCGCATCGAGATGGCGATGGTCGGCTCACTCTTGGCCGTGACGGCGGTGTGGGGGCTCACCTTCGTCACGGTGCAGCAGGCGGTGGCCGGCTTTCCAGTGCTGGCCTTCGTCGGCTGGCGGTTTGTGGCGGCTGCCGTCCTGCTCTTGCCCTTCACCTGGCGCAGCCTGGCCCAGATGGGCTGGCGGGGGGTGGTGAGCGGGCTGTGGATCGGGGTCTTCCTGGCCGCCGGTTACGTGCTGCAGACCTTCGGCCTCACCCTCTTGCCGGTGCCGACGGTCGGCTTCATCACCGGGCTGGTAGTGATCCTGACGCCGCTTCTGGCGGTGATCGTGCTACACCACCGGCCGCCGGCCGTGGTGTGGGCCGGTGCCGCCATCGCCACCGTCGGGCTGTGGCTCTTGACCGGGGCCGGCCGGGGCTTTGGCGTGGGCGACCTCCTGGTGCTGGCCAGTGCGCTGGCCTTCGCCGCCCAGATCCTCGGCACCGAGGACGCCGTCCGCCGCTTCCCCTTCGGGGGCCTGGTGCTGGTGGAGACGGCCCTGACCGGTCTCCTGGGCCTGGGCGCCGCCAGCCTCACTCACCAGCTGGCCTGGCCCCATCTGGCCGTCACCTGGTGGGCGCTCGGGATCACGGCGGTGTTCGCCAGCGTGGGCGGCGGCCTGGTGCAGGGCTGGGTGCAGACCCGGCTGGCGGCCGCCCGCGCCGCCGTGATCATGAGCGCAGAACCGGCCTTCGCCGCCCTCTTTGCCTATCTGCTCCAGGGCGCCCTGCTCAGTGCCATCGGCTGGGTGGGCGCCATATTGATCATGGTGGCGGTGCTATTGGTGGAAGTGAGGCCAGCCCTGGGCAGAAGGCGCCGCCTCAAGGCCGAGGCGGAACCCTGAACCGGGCGTTCCTCTAGGCAGGCTGGGTGGCCCAGCGCCCTTTCCGGAAGATGGCGACCGTCTTGCCGGCTGCCGTCTCGGCGTCGATGGAGAGATCCTGGCTGCCGACCATGAAGTCGACGTGGGTCATGCTCACGTTGCCGCCCTTCTCCAGGAGGTCCTGGTCGGAGGCCACCTCCGCACCGTCGGTCAGGGTGTTGGGGTAGGCGGCGCCGATCGCCAGGTGGCAGGAGGCGTTCTCGTCAAACAGGGTGTTGTAGTAGAGGATGCCGGACTGGGCGATCGGGGAGTCGACCGGTACCAGTGCCACCTCGCCCAGGTAGCGCGAGCCGTCATCGGTCTCGATCACCTGGCCGAGGGCGTCCTGGCCGGTGGACGCGCTGTACGAGACGATGCGGCCGTCTTTGAAGGTGAGGGCGATGCCGTCGATCAGCTGACCGGAGTGGGAGAGCGGCATGGTGCTTTGCACCGTGCCCTGGACGCCGGTGCGGAGCGGCAGCGTGAACACCTCTTCGGTCGGGATGTTGGGAGAGGTGGCGTAGCCGACGGAGCGCCGCTGGCCAGACGCCACCCACTGGTGGGTGGGCGGCAGCCCCACCGTGAGGTCCGTGCCCGGGCCCTGGTAGTGGAGCTGGCGGATGGAGAGCCCGTTCAGCCAGGCCACCCGGGCCTGCAGGTTGGCGATGTGGGCGTGCCAGGCAGCGATCGGGTCCGGGCCGTCCACCCGGCTGGCCCGCTGAATGGCCTGCCAGAGCAGGTCCATGGCCTGGTCCTCGGGCGTGTCGGGGAAGACCTTCTTCGCCCAGGCCGGGGCCGGGGCGGCGATGATCGACCAGGCCGCCCGGTGGCTGAGCAGGTAGGGCCGGTAGTTGACCATCGCCTGCTGAGCGGCCTTCATCGACATGGCGACCCTGGCCGGTGGCACAGAGGAGAGCAGCTCCGGGTCTGAGCCGAGCACAGACAGGAATGCGGTGCCGCCCTTGGCCTCGGTTTCCAGTCCGTCGGCGATCCACTGCGGGAACTCGGCGAGCCCGGCCTCCGGCGCCATCTCCAGCCGGATCTTGCCCAACAGCTCGTCGTGGAAGTCAGCCTTCACGTCCCGGGCTCCGGCCTCGTAGGCCGCTCTGGCCACGGCCCTCACCAGGGCGGCGTGGGCGACCGGCGAGTTCACCCACAGCCGTTGGCCGGGCTGCAGGTTGACGCCGAGGCGTACGGCCACCTCGGCCAGGGGGGCGAAGTCGCGCTCAGTGAGGGACATCTCGATCTTCCTTTCTGTGGTTGAACAGCCGGCAGCGAAGAGGGGCGGGGCTCAGATAGCCGTGGCCCAGCGCCCCTCCCGGAAGATGGGCACGCTTGCGCCGGAGCGGGTCAGGGCGTCGATCGCCAGATCGGCGGCGCCGACCATGAAGTCGACGTGGGTGAGGCTGACGTTGCCGCCCTTGGCCAGGAACACCTCATCGGAGGTGACCTCCTCGCCGTCGGTGAGGGTGAACGGGTAGGCGCGGCCGATGGCCAGGTGGCAGGAGGCGTTTTCGTCGAACAGGGTGTTGTAGAAGAGCACATCGGCCTTGGCGATCGGTGAGTCGACAGGCACCAGGGACACCTCGCCCAGGTAGTGCGAGCCCTCGTCGGTCTCGATCAGCTCCCTGAGGTTGTCCTCCGCCCGGTCGGCGCCAAAGGAGACGATGCGGCCGCCCTCAAAGGTGAGGCGGATGCCCTCGATCACCTGTCCGGCGTAGGCCAGCGGCTTGGTGCTGCGCACCGTGCCGTCGACCCGCCCCCGCTCCGGCAGGGTGAACACCTCCTCGGTCGGGATGTTGGCCACGTACTCGGTGCCGGCGGCGTTCTTTTGCCCGGCCGCCACCCACAGGTGGCTGGGCGGGAGCCCGACCGTGAGGTCGGTGCCCACCGCCCGGTAGTGCAGACGATCGATGCCCAGGCCGTTCAGCCAGTTAGCCCGGAGCTGCAGGCTGGCCACGTGGCTCCGCCAGTTGCCGACCGGATCTGGGCCCTCGAGCCGGCTCGCCCGCTGGATCGCCTGCCACAGGGCCTCGACCGCCTCCGGCTCGGAGCGGCCGGGGAAGACCTTCCGGGCCCAGGCGGCGGTGGGCAGAGAGATGATCGACCAGGCCACCCGGCCGGCCATGATGTGGTCGCGGAAGGCGGCCGTGGCCTCCTCGGCCGCCCGCATGGCGATCGCCGTGCGCTCCGGCGGCACGCCGGCCAGGAGGTCCGGGTCCGAGCCCACCACCGACAGAAAGCAGCAGCCGCCCTCGGCCTCCTGGGCCAGGCCGTCCGCCAGCCACTTGGGGAAGTAGCGCAGACCCTCCTCCGGTGCCAGCTGCATGGTGATGCGGGACAGGAGGTCATCGTCGAACAGGGTGAGGACGCTCCCGGCACCAGCCTGATAGGCAGCCTCCGCCACCTGGCGGACCAGGGGCGCCGCCTCGACGGGGCCCGTGATCACCAGGCGCTGGCCCGGCTGAACGTTCAGTCCGATCTCCACCGCCACCTTGGCCATGGCCGAAAAGTCCCGCTTCTCAAGCGACAAACCGTCACAACCCTTCTCAAAATGGGCGCAGACACACCGCCCCCGCTTCGACAGGGCCGGCGGCCATCCTCTCCGCTCCTGGAGGATCGGTGCCCAGACAAGGGGAAGACCCCACGGCGACCGACTGGGGGAGGGTGGCCATGCTCCAGGCCGAGGACCTGGTCAAGCGGTTCAAAAGCCGCACCGGTCTCATCACGGCCGTCGACCGCATCTCGCTGGCGGTCGAGGGCGGCGAGGTGCTGGCCTTCCTGGGGCCGAACGGGGCGGGCAAGACCACCACCATCAAGATGGTGGCCGGACTGATCCGGCCGGACGGCGGCCGGGTTCTGCTTGATGGCTTGGACGTGACAGGCCGCCCGGCCAGAGCGGCGGCCAGCCTCGGCGCCGTGCTGGAGGGCAGCCGCAACCTGTACTGGCGGCTGACTGCCTTGGAGAATCTGATCTACTGGGGCACGCTTCGCCGGCTCAGCCCGCGGCAGGCCAGGCTGCGGGCCGGAGAGCTCTTGCGGCTGGTCGATCTGGAAGATCGCCAGCACAACTCCGTGCAGACGCTCTCCCGCGGCATGCAGCAGAAGCTGGCGCTCTGCCAGGCGCTGATGCACCGGCCCCGGCTACTCCTGCTCGATGAACCGACCCTGGGCCTCGACTTTGCCTCTGCCGAGGCGATCAAGGCCACCGTCCGCCAGCTGGCCAGAGACGGCGTGGCGATCTTGCTCACCACCCACCAGATGGATGTGGCCCAGGAGCTGGCCGACCGGGTGGCGATCATCCGAACGGGCCGGCTGGTGCTGACCGGCCTCACCGCCGAGGTTCTGGAGAGCTACAGCCGGCCGGTGTGGCGGATCTTGACCCGAGGGCCGCTCGGCCCCGAGCAGGTGGCGGCGGTGCGGGGCCTGGGCTGGCCGCTCGAGCAGGCCGGGCCCGAGGACCTCTTGGTCACCACCCCGGACGGCGACGCCCAGGCCATCTACCGCCTGCTCGAGCTGCTCAGACCAACGCCGATCCGCCTCGTCGAACGCCATCAGGCCGACTTGGCCGAGGTGTTCCAGCAGGTGGTGTCGGGGACGGGTGAGGCGTCTTGATCGCCCTCCTGGTCGCCGAGTGGCGGCGCATGCTGATCGACTTGGTCAGATACCCCTTGGAGACGGTGTCGATGATGGTGGTCATGTTCGCGGTCTTTGCCGGCATGTTCTTCGGCGCCAGCTACCTCACCCAGGCCCCGATCAGCGGTCCGAACCTGACCGGCGTGGTGATCGGCTACGCGGTCTGGACTCTAGTCATGAACGCCACCGGATTCATGGGCTACAGCATCCAGAACGAGGCGCAGAACGGCACCCTGGAACAGGTCATGCTGGCGCCGTGGCGCACGGTGCAGATCTTCTTGGTCAGGGGCGTGATGGACATCCTAGAGATGCTGATCCCGGTGCTGGCGGTGCTGGCGGGCCTGGTGGCGCTGTCTGGAGCTCACCTCCTGTGGCGGCCGATCGCCCTGGTTCCGGCCCTGATGACGATCGTCACTGCCTGGGGCATTGGCCTCCTGATGGCCGCCCTGGCGCTTGTCTTTAAGCGCATGTCCCAGCTGCAGCTGATGATCCAGTTCGCCCTGCTCTTCATCATCATCGCACCCATCACCAACCTTGGCGGGGCCTGGGGAGTCGGGCTGGGCGTGCTGGCGCCCCTGTCCGTTCAGGTCAGCGTACTGCACACCGCCCTGGGCGTAGCGGCGGCCCCGGCCTCCCTCACCATGTGGTGGGAGGCGGCGGGAGACATGGTGCTGTGGTTCGGACTGGGCGTTTGGCTCCTCGGCGGCGCCGACCGCCTGGCCAGGCAGCGGGGCATCGTTGGCCACTACTGAGCCGGCCCGAGGAGGCCACGGCAAGAGGCGGAGGGGGACGGCAAGGGTGGCCGAGGCGACGCCGGTGATGCGCCAGTATCAGGCGCTGAAGGAGCGCTACCCCGGCGCCCTCCTCTTCTTCCGGCTGGGCGACTTCTTCGAGCTGTTCGGCGAGGATGCCCAGCTGGCGGCCAGAGAGCTGGACCTGGTGCTGACCAGCCGGGACGGTGAGACGCCGATGTGCGGCGTGCCCAGGCACGCCCTTGACACCTATCTCGGTCGGCTGATGGAGAAGGGGTACCGGGTCGCCCTGGCCGAGCAGATGGAAAGCGCCGGCCAAGCCAAGGGGCTGGTCCGCCGGGAGGTGGTGCGCCTCGTCACGCCGGCCACCTGGGTCGAGGGCGGCGAGGACCGGATCAGCCGCCTGGCCGCCGTCGCCACCTCGGCTGAGGGCTCGGCCGTGGCCTGGCTGGAGCCGGCGGCCGGCCGCTTCGAGGCCAGCGTGTTCGGCGGCCCAGACCACCTCGACCAGGCGCTCAGGTGGGCCGAGCACCTGGCCCCGGTGGAGTGGGTGGCGGTGGGCGAGCTCGCCGCACACCGCCTGGCCGGACTGGCCGCCACCAACCCGGACGGCCTGCCGCCGGCCGATCAGACGGCGCTTCTGGCCATGACCAGCCACCTGGACGGATGGCCGGAGGTGGTCCAGGCGGCGGTGCGGGCCGGCGCCGACTACCTGCTGCGCACCCACCCCGGCGCCGGCCGGGCCATGGAGAGAGCGCACCTGGCAGCGGTCGGCGGCGAGATGGAGATCGACCCTGGCACCTGGCGTCAGCTGGAGATCACGCGGCGGGCCAGCGGCGAGCGGGGCAGCGGCACGCTCATTTCGGTCCTGGACGAGACCCTGACCGGACCGGGTCGGCACGCCCTGATCAGTTGGCTGGAGGCGCCCTTGGCCGATATCCCGGCGATCAGGCACCGCCAGCAGGCAGTGTCGGCTCTGGTAAGAGACGGCGTGCTCCGGGCCCAGCTGCGACGCGAGCTGGCGCCGGTCAAGGACATCCAGCGCACCCTGGCCAAGGCAGCGATCGGTGTCCTGGCGCCCGCCGACCTCATCCGGCTGGCGGCCACCCTGGAGGCGGCTAGCCGGCTGGAAGGACGCCTGGCCGGGCAGGGTGGCCTCCTGGGTGAGCTGGGCGCCGACCTGGCCGCTCCCCGGGAGCTGGCCGGGCGGATCGGGCGCACCATCGTCGACCAGCCGCCCTTGCAGTGGCGAGACGGGGGCTTCGTGCGCCCTGGTGCCACTGAGGAGCT
Source organism: Bacillota bacterium (assembly GCA_021803575.1). GTDB lineage: Bacteria > Bacillota > Sulfobacillia > JAJZYS01 > JAJZLH01 > JAJZLH01. Next base: position 72,274 of record JAJZLH010000010.1, read on the forward strand.
CGACCGGCTGCGCAGCCTGGAGGAGGACTCGCACCAGCTGATGCTCGCCTTGGAGCAGCGGCTGCGCACGGAGACCGGCATCCGCAATCTGAAGCTCGGCTACAATCGGGTGTTCGGCTACTACCTGGAGGTGGCCAGGTCCCAGCTCGACCTGGTGCCCCATAGCTGGGTGCACAAGCAGACGGTGGCTGGCGGCGAGAGGCTTCTGACGCCGGAGCTGAAGGAGCTCGAAGCGTCGATCCTCGGTGCCGGAGAGGCCGCTCTCGCTCTGGAGATGGAGGTGCTGCAGGGCCTGACCGAGGCCCTCCTGGCCGAGAGGGAGACTCTCGGCCGGGTGGGGCGCGCCCTCGCCGCGGTGGACGGCCTGCAGTCGCTGGCCGAAGTGGCGGTGAGGCGCCGCTACGCCTGCCCCCAGATCGTGGCCGAGCCCACGCTCTCCATCCAGGAAGGGCGCCACCCGGTGGTGGAGGCCGAGGCCGGGAACTTTGTACCAAACGACCTGGTGCTGGATGCCGAGACCCGGCTGTTGATCGTGACCGGGCCGAACATGGGCGGCAAGAGCACCTATCTCCGCCAGGCGGCGCTGATCGTCCTGCTGGCCCAGATCGGCTCCTTCGTGCCGGCCAAGGCGGCCACGGTCGGCCTGGTCGACCGCCTCTTCTCCCGCATCGGCTCCGGCGACGACCTGGCCGGCGGCCGCTCCACCTTCTTCATGGAGATGGAGGAGGTGGCCCACATCCTGGAGCGGGCCACCGCACAGAGCCTGGTGCTGCTGGATGAGGTCGGCCGCGGCACCTCCACCTATGACGGCATTGCCGTCGCCCAGGCCGTGGTGGAGCACCTGCACCAGGAGAACCGCTGCCGGGCCCTGGTGGCCACGCACTTTCTGGAGCTGACCGCCCTGTCGCGCCAGCTGCCTGGCGTGGCCAACCGGGCGGTGACCGCCCTGGAGCAGGGAGAGCGCGTGGTGTTCCTGCGCCGGGTGGTGGAGGGAACGGCCGACCGCTCCTACGGCGTCCACGTGGCAGGGCTAGCCGGCGTGCCCCCGGCCGTTCTGGCCCGGGCCCGCCAGATCCTGGAGGAGCTGGAGGTCAGCTCGGAGGAGCGGGTGCGCTGGGACAGCCAGCAGCTTCGCTTCGCCCTGCACGAGCCGGTGGCCCGGCTCGAGCCGGAGGCGCTGCGCCGGCTCAGGGAGCTCAACCCGGACGAGATCACACCACGGCAGGCCCTCCAGATCCTGTTCGAACTCCACCACCTGGCTGAGGAGGAACCGTCGTGAGCGCCATCCAGGTCCTGGCCGACGACCTGATCAACGCCATCGCCGCCGGCGAGGTGGTGGAGCGGCCGGCGTCGTGTGCCAAGGAGCTGGTCGAGAACTCGCTGGACGCCGGAGCGAGCTGGGTTGAGGTCAGCTATCGGCAGGGCGGGCTGAGCGAGATCAGCGTCAGGGACAACGGACGGGGCATCCCGGCCCAAGAGGTGGCGCTGGCCTTCGAGCGCCACGCCACCAGCAAGCTGGCCGCCTTCAGCGACCTGGACAAGATCACCACCTTGGGCTTTCGCGGCGAAGCCCTGCCGGCCATCGCCCAGGTCAGCCGCCTGGAGATGGTGACCCGCACGGCGGACGAGCCGAACGCCACCCGGGTCGTGATCGAAGGCGGCCGCCTCCTCCTCAGGGAGAAGGTGGCAGCCGCCAGCGGCACCCGGGTGGCGGTCCAGGACCTGTTCTTCAACACGCCGGCCCGGCTGGCCCATCTGCGCAGCACCGACGGCGAGGGCGCCCGGCTGGTCCAGGAGATGAGCCGCCTGGCGCTCTCCCAGCCGGGGGTCGGCTTTCGGGTCACCACCGACCAGCGGCTGGTGCTGGCCACGTCCGGAGATGGCGACCTCCTGGCGGCGGCGGCGGCGGTCTGGGGGCTGGAAGTGGCGGAGGCCCTTGTGCCTATCTTTGACCAATACGGTGAGGTGACGATCAGCGGCCTGGTCTCGCGCCCCCACCAGTCCCGAGCCAACCGGCAGGCCCAGCTGGCGGTGGTGAACGGGAGGGCGGTGAACAATCCGCGGCTGCGCTACGCCGCTGAACAGGCCTACCGGGAGCACCTGATGCGCGGCCGCTTCCCCTACCTCGTGCTGTGCGTGGACGTGCCGGTCCAGAGCGTGGACCCCAACGTGCACCCCAGCAAGTGGGAGGTGCGGCTGCGCGCCGAGGACGAGCTGGCCTCGCACATCTACGAGGCGTGCCGGCGCGCCCTCGGCCTGGAGCGCCGTCCGGAGATGTCCAGGCCGGCCTGGGCTGAACAGGCGCCCTCGGCGGCCAGTGCCGGGCCCACTCCGGCGCATGACGCAGGGGCCCAGATCGGCTTCGCCGCGGTGCGGACGGCCGCCAGTGCCACCGGCCTCGGCCCGCCGCCCGAGGCGATCAGCCAGGTGAACGAGCTGTTCTTAGTGGCGGTGGATGCGGATTCGCTCTACCTGATCGACCAGCACGCCGCCCATGAGCGGGTCGCCTTCGAGGCCTTGGCCGGCGCCGGGGCCAGGCAGGCCCAGCTCCTTTTGGAGCCGGTGCGCGTCCGCCTCCTGCCGGAGGAGGCCGAGCGGCTGGGGTCGCTCGCTCCTGAGCTTGAGGAGATGGGGCTGGAGGTCGCGGCCCTGGGCCCGGGCGGCGAGGTGGTGGTGCGCAGCCTGCCCGAGGACCTGGCCGACGCCGCCCACGGCGAGCCGCTGCGCGCCTTGCTCAGCGATCTGGCCGCCGCCGCCTCCTGGACGGAGGCCGAGGAGAGGCGGCGGCTGGGGCGGCTGGCCCTGGCGGCCTGCCGGGCCGCCGTCAAGCGCGGGGACAGGCTCACCCTGGTGGAGCAGCAGGCCCTGATCGATGCGCTCTGGCGCTGCGCCGAGCCCAGGCACTGCCCGCATGGGCGGCCGGTGTGGCTGAGCCTGCCCCTGGCCTCCCTGGAGCATCGCCTTGGCCGCAGCTGAGGACAGGCCGGTGCTCGCCCTGCTCGGCCCCACCGCCGCCGGCAAGAGCGAGGCGGCCGTCCTCCTGGCGGTTGGGATCGGGGCTGAGATCGTCTCCGCAGACTCGGTCCAGGTCTACCGCGGTCTGGACGTCGGCACGGCCAAGCCGACCATCGCCCAGCGTCAGGGCGTGCCCCACCACCTGATCGACGTGGTGGATCCCGGCGAGGAGATGACGGTGGCCCAGTTCGCGGACCTGGCCCACGCCGCCATCGAGGATGTGCTGGGCCGGGGCAAGCGGCCGCTGGTCTCCGGCGGCACCGGGCTCTACCTGCGGGCGGCTCTCGGCGAGTGGCAGGTGGTGCGGGTTGAGCCGGACCCCGAGCTCCGGGCTGAGTGGCGGCAGCGGGTGAGCCGGGAGGGGCCGGCCGCCCTGTGGCGGGAGGTGGCCCGGCGATATCCGGAGCGGGCCGCCGCCATCGGTGTGGCCGACATTCCCCGACTCTTGCGGGTGCTGGAGGTGGGGGGGCGCCAGGGCACGGCCCAAGCCAGCCCCTATCGGCTGCTCAAGGTGGGCTGGTGGCGCCGGCGCCAGGAGATCGCCCAGCGCATCGCCGAGCGGGCGGAGGAGCTGTGGCAGGGCGGCATGGTGGAGGAGACCGCCCGCCTGATGGCACTGGGCCTCTCCCGGGAACTGCCGCCGCTGGGCAGCCTCGGCTACCGCGAGGCTGCCGCCTTCCTGGCGGGCGAGCTGAGCCGACAGGCGGCCATCGCCGCCTTCCTCACCCGCTCCCGGCACCTGGCCAAGCGGCAGATGACCTGGTGGCGAAGGGAGCGCGACATCTTCTGGATCCATGCCGAAGAGGAGGGGATGGCGCGCCTTCAGGCCGTCAGCGCCGTCTTTCTGGGCGGCAACGACCCCAGGGCGGTGTTCGGACCCGACCCTTACCAGCCGCCGGCTTACTGAGGGCGGGCCTCGGCGGCGGCCTCTGCCAGGGCGGGCCAAGCCACGCCACGGGCCGTGGCCACGACGTCTTCCAGGATGCGGCTGAGCCCCGCCGCATCGTCTGCCTCCGCCCGGAACACTGCCACCGGTTGCGTGTTGGACGCCCGCACCAGGCACCAGCCGTCCGGGAAGGAGACGCGCACGCCGTCCACCGCCACCACCGGCAGTCTGGCGGCGTAGGCGTCCTTCAGCGCCGCCACCAGGCGGAACTTGTCCTGATCCGGCGTGGCAAAGCGCACCTCTTCAGTGCTGGCCGTGGCCGGCAGCTCGTCCAAGAGCTCGGCCAGCGGGCGGCCGGCGGCGGCCACCAGGCGGTAGAGCCGGCCGGCGGCGTAGAAGGCGTCGTCGAAGCCGTAGTAGTCGTCGGCGAAGAACAGATGGCCGGACAGCTCGCCGGCGAACAATAGGTGCTGCTGGCGGAGCATGATCTTCATCGGGGCGTGGCCGCTGCGGCAGAAGAAGGGCCGCCCGCCCCAGGACTGGACCAGGTCGTAGAGCACCTTGGAGCACTTCACCTCAACCGGGACCTCCACGCCGGGGTGGTCGAGCAGGATCTCGCGCCACCACAGCGCCATCAGCCGGTCGATCATGACGAAGCGGCCCCGGTGATCGACCACGCCCAAGCGGTCGGCGTCGCCGTCGTAGCCGACGCCGAGGTCGGCGCCGCTGCCCACCACCGTGGCCGCCAGCGCCGCCAGGTTGGCCGCCACGCTGGGATCGGGGTGATGGTTGGGGTAGGAGGCGTCCGATTCCACAAACAGCCCCTGGCAGGCCCCGGCTGCCTCCTGTGAGAGGCCCGGCTCGTAGAGCCCGGCGGTGCCATTGCCGCAGTCGGCCACCACCCTGAGGCCGAGCGGCCCGCCGACCCGGATGTCGAAGTCCTCCAGGTAGGCCGTGCGCACGTCGACCGGGCGGCGGTGGCCGCGGACCGTCCCCGCCGAAAGGCTGTCAGCAAGGGGCCGGAGCGCCTGGATCTCCTCCTCGCTCAGCGCGGCGTGGCGATAACCGACCTTGAGGCCGTTGAACTCCTTGGGGTTGTGGGAAGCGGTGACCATGGCCATGCCCACCCGGTCCACCATCTCGCGGGCGAAGTAGCCAAGCGGCGTGGGCTGGATGCCGATCTCAAAGGCATCGAGGCCCGCGGCCACGATGCCGAGGCACAGCGCCTCGATGAAGGCGGGCGTGGAAGGCCGGTTGTCACCGCCGACGGCCACACCGCGCAGACCGTGCAGGCGGCAGCTGTGTCCAAAGGCCAATCCCAGCCGGTAGTAGGCGTCTTCAGTCAGTTCCTCGCCTACCAGGCCGCGGATATCGTAGGCCCGGAAGATATGCGGCGAGAGCGGCGTGGGCACCGAGATCCCTCCAGCCGAAGAGGATCAAAAAGATGGCACCGGCACGCCAGGAGGCTTCCCCACGGCGCACCGCGCCTCCTGTCGGCCGGGGAGGGGATCAGGAAAAGTGTGGCAATTCCTGGGCGAGCGCCACTATCCGCTCCCTGAGTGCGTCGCGCACCTGGCGGAACACCGCTTGCACCTCGGAGGCGCTGCCCGTGGCCTGGGCCGGGTCCGGTAGCGGCCAGTGGCGGCGGGCCACCTGGGCCGGCAGGACCGGGCAGCGCAGGTCGGCGTCGGCGCAGAGCGTGATCACCAGGTGGGCCGAGCGAAGGAGGGCAGGGTCGATCGCCTTCGCCGCCTGCGCCGAGATGTCGACGCCCACCTCAGCCATGGCCGCCACCGCCCGCTCGTCCAGCCGCGTGGGCTCGACTCCGGCGCTGGCGGCCTGCCACGGCGGCGGCAGGAGCTGACGGGCCCAGCCCTCAGCCATCTGGCTGCGGCAGGCATTGCCGGTGCACAGGAAGTAGACGAGGGGACGCTCGGCCATCAGGAGGCCTCTTCCGGCCGGCCGACGGCCGGGGCAGCCACTGGTTGGCTGAGCCCAAGACGGCGGGCCAGGGCCACCAGGCTGATCATGACTGGCACCTCCACCAGGGGGCCGATCACGGTGGCGAAGGCGACCGGGGAGGTGATGCCAAAGACGCCGATGGCGACGGCGATGGCGAGCTCGAAGTTGTTGCTGGCGGCGGTGAAGGCGAGGGTGGTGACAACCTCTGGCCTGGCCCTGGCGCGCCGACTGAGGACCACTGAGCCGAAGAACATCAGGACGAAGTAGAGCACCAGCGGCACTGCCACCAGGAGGGCGTCTAGCGGCAGCTGCACGAGCGCTGCCCCCTGCAGCGCGAACATCACCACCACCGTGGCAAGCAGGGCGATCAGGGTGATGGGGGCGATGGCGGGCAGGAAGGAGCGTTCGTAGGCGGCCACACCCATGGTCCGGGTCAGCACGGCCCGGGTGATGGCCCCGGCCAGGAGCGGCACGCCGAGGTAGAGCCCGACCGTGCGCGCCACTTCGGCGACCGTGACCCGCACCACCTGCGCCTCGAGGCCGACCAAAGGCGGCAGCACGGTCAGGAACAGATAGGCGTAGAAGGCGTAGAAGAGGATCTGGAACAGGGAGTTGAGGGCCACCAGCCCGGCAGCGTACTCAGCCTGGCCACCGGCCAGGTCGTTCCACACCAGCACCATGGCGATGCAGCGGGCCAGCCCGACCAGCATCACCCCGGTCATGAAGGCGGGGTGCGCGCGCAGGAAGATCACGGCCAGAGCCGCCATCAGCAACGGGCCCAGGAACCAGTTTTGGAAGAGGGACAGGGCCAGCACCTTCAGATCGCCAAACACCCGCCCCAGCTCGCCGTAGCGGACCTTGGCCAAGGGCGGGTAGAGCATCGCCATCAGGCCGATGGCGATCGGCCAGGAGATGGTGCCCGTAGCCAGGCTGCCCAAAGCTCCGACCACGCCTGGCATGCTGTGACCAACCCACACGCCGAGCGCCATGGCCAGGAAGATCCACAGGGTCAGGAAGCGGTCGAG
>JAJZLH010000004.1 GCA_021803575.1 Bacillota bacterium
AGCGCGGCCTGGGAGCTGGCCCGGGCCGGTCAGTCCGTGACAGTGCTGGAGGCCAGGCGGATCGGCGATGGCACCTCGGCCCGGGCCGCCGGCATGCTGCTGCCGGAGCTGGAGGCGGCGCACCACCCCCAGCTCGCCCCCCTGGCCAGAGAGAGCATGGCGCTCTACCCGGACTGGGTGGCTAAGCTCGAGGCCGCCTCCCACCAGACGGTCGAATTCTGGCCGAGCGGCTGCCTGGCCCTGGCCGAGGCCGATAGCTTCGCCGCCGCCTGGCCCCAGGTGAGCGCCCTGCCCGCTGCGGAGCTCCGCCGTATCGAGCCGGCCCTGGCACCGGGCCTCCTCGCCGGCCGGGTGGGTGGGGCCCAGGTCGACCCGCCCCGGCTGATCGAGGCCCTTCGCCTGGCCTGCACCCAAGCCGGCGTCCAGATCGAGGAGGACACCCCTGTGCGCTCCATCCGCCGGGTGGCCGACCGCTGGCTGGGTGTAGGCACCGACCACGGATCCTGGCTGGCAAGCCGCTACCTCCTGGCCACCGGCGCCTGGACAGGGGAGCTCACGCCGGAACTCGACGTCGATCTCGGCATCTACCCGGTGAAGGGCCAGATGGCCGAGGTGCGGGCGCCCGCTGGCTGGCTTTCCACCATCCTGTTCGCACCCGGTCTCTACCTCTGTCCGAGGCGGGACGGCCGGATCCTGATCGGGGCAACCATGGAGCGGGCCGGCTTCGACCTGACGGTCCAGGCCGAGGCGGTGGCCAGCCTCCTGGCCGGGGCCAGCCGGCTTGTGCCGGCCATCGCCGACTGGCCTCTCACCCGCAGCTGGGCGGGGCTCCGGCCAGGCCGGGACGGCCTGCCGGTGATCGAAGCGATCGCTCAGAACGCCCTGGCCGCCGTCGGGCACTACCGAAACGGCATCCTCTTGGTGCCGCTCACCGCCCAGCGCCTTAGCACCCTGGCCGAGCAGATGGGCTGAGCGCCGCCACGGGCCAGGGATCCCTTGGTCCCGGCCTCGCCGCAAGGGCGGGTTCCTGGCCGGCACTGGCGCTCCCGGCCCCCCAGGAGTACCCTCGGCAGCGGGTGCCGGCAGCTGGGGCAGCCCGGAGTGAGACCCAGGACCTCGGCTCTGGCCCCGGCCCCAAGACGGAGGAGGAGTTGGCACCATGAGCCCACGACAGGCCGCCCAGAAATCCACCCGCACCCCCACCAAGGCCAGCCCAAAGGGCGAGGGCTTCACCGCCGAGGAGCGCGCCGCCATGCGGGAGCGCGCCGAGGAGCTGCGGGCCAGCGCCCGCAACAAGAGCAAGGCGGACGGGGAGAGCACAGTTCTGGCCAAGATCGCCTCGATGCCGGAACCGGACCGCACGATGGCCGAGCGCCTGCATGCCATCATCAAAAAGACGGCCCCGGATCTGACGTCCCGGACCTGGTACGGGATGCCCGCCTACGCCAAGGACGGCAAGGTGATCTGTTTCTTCCGGAGCGCCAGCACCTTCAAGACCCGGTACGCCACCTTGGGCTTCAGTGACGCTGCCCACCTCGACCAGGGGTCGATGTGGCCCACCGATTTCGCTCTCATGGCCTTGACCGAGACGGAAGAGGCCCAGATCGTGGCCCTGATCCGGCAGGCTCTCGACTGAACCGCCCTCACCCCCGTTCGACCGCGGGCGCTTGACGCCATCATTTCATCACCCGTAGAATTCTCTTTGCCATGAATGCCATTGAGATCTCTCACCTCAGGGTGCTGCGGGGCGGGCGGGTGGTGTTGCCAGACCTGTCGTGCACCGTCTCCTCTGGGATCATCACCGGCCTGCTCGGACCCAGCGGCTCCGGCAAGACAACCCTGATCCGGGCCATCGTCGGCGTGCAGCGGGTGCTGTCCGGTCAGCTGACGGTGCTTGGCAGGCCGGCTGGCTCACCTGAGTTGCGCCGTCTGGTCGGGTACGTCACGCAGAGTCCCTCCGTCTACGCGGATCTGACCGTCAGCGAGAATCTCGCCTACTTCGCAAGTATGGCTGGCGTGGCCCGCTCCGCCGTACCAGCCGTGATCGAGACTGTATCCCTCGGCGCCTTCCGCCAGACCCCGGTCTCGCAGCTGTCCGGCGGCGAGCGGGCCCGGGTCTCGCTGGCAGCGGCCCTCTTACCGGCGCCCAGGCTATTGGTCCTGGACGAGCCGACGGTTGGTCTCGATCCGGTGCTTCGCCAGGAGCTGTGGGACCTGTTTCACCGCCTGGCCCAGGACGGTGTCTCCTTCCTCATCTCCAGCCATGTCATGGACGAGGCCGGGCGCTGCCAACAGCTCATCCTGCTGCGGGAAGGGCGAGTACTCGCCACTGGTACCCCGCCGGACCTGCTGCGGCACACCGAGACCAAGAGCCTGGAAGAGGCTTTCCTGCGGCTGATTGCGGCCGAGGTGACCTCATGACCGCCCAGCGCACTCTGGCCACCTCGGGCCGAGTGCTCCGCCAGCTCCGCCACGACCCCCGCACCGTGGCCCTGATGCTGGTCGTGCCCTGTCTCCTGATGACGCTCCTGCGCTATCTCTACGACGGCCAGGTCCAGGTCTTTGACCGGGTGGCGCCGGTGCTTCTTGTCCTGTTCCCGTTCACCGTGATGTTCGTGGTGACCTCGGTGGCGATGCTGCGTGAGCGCTCCTCCGGCACCCTGGAGCGGCTGCTCACCACACCGATGGGAAAGGGCGACCTGCTGGCCGGATACGGCCTGGCCTTCGGGGGTGCTGCCGTCATCCAGGTCGGTCTGGTGCTGGCGCTGGTCCTGGGGCCGCTCGGACTCCAGATCCACGGCGACCTCAGCGCCCTGGCCGTGGTGGCGCTCTTGGACGCCCTGCTGGGCACGGCGCTCGGCCTCTTTCTGAGCGCCTTCGCCAACAGCGAGTTTCAGGCGGTGCAGTTCCTTCCCGCCTTTGTCCTGCCTCAACTGCTGCTCTGCGGCCTGTTCGCTCCGCGCGCTCAGATGCTGCCGATCCTGGACTGGCTCTCCAGTGTGATGCCCCTGACCTACGCCGTTGACGCCGCCACCCGAGCGGCCGCCTCTGCAACGTGGACACCCGACCTCGGCACCGACGTCTTGGTGGTAGCAGCCTGCATCCCGCTTTTTTTGATCCTGGGGGCAGGCACGCTGCGCCGCCGCACACCGTGAGCAGCCCGCGTCGGGGCCGCCGGCCGGGCGGCGCTGACACCCGCCAGGCGATTCTAAGCCACGCCCGCACCGCCTTCGCCGAGAGAGGATACGATGGCACATCGCTGCGGGAGGTCGCCCGGCTGGCTGGCGTCGACCCGGCCCTGGTCACGCACTATTTCGGCTCCAAGGACCGCCTGTTCGCCGCCCTGATGCGCATTCCTGACAACCTCTCGGCCCAGATCGCCGCTGTGGCCGCTGGTCCCGATGCTGAGCGGGGAGACAGGCTGGTGCGCTTGTTTCTCGGTCTCTGGGAACATGAGGCGACTCGCAAGTCCCTGATGGCGGTCTTCCGCTCCGCCGTCTCCCATCCACGGGCGGCGGAGGGCCTGCGCGGTTTCGTTTCGGACGCCCTGCTCGGCCCGCTGGTTGCGAGACTGAGCCTGCCCAACCCCAGGCTGCGCGCCGCTTTGGCCGGCTCCCAGCTGGTCGGGCTGGCCATCGTCCGCTACATCGTGCGCCTCGAGGCAGTAGCGTCCGCTGACCCGGAGGAACTAGTGCCAGATCCCAGAAGTTCCTTCCCATCGTGGGACGGCGATGGCACGGGGGAACAGGGAAGACTCAGGCGTCGGTGAGCATCCAGGCGAAGTCGGTGGCGACCAGGCGGAGGAGCTCCTGGA
>JAJZLH010000047.1 GCA_021803575.1 Bacillota bacterium
CTCCGAGTCCCTTCAGGCGGGCTCCAGGTCTGGGTCGATCACCGCCTGGCCGGGGGCGGTGAAGTAGAGGCAGACGGTGAGGCTGTGGCCTGGATAGAGCTCGGCCATCGCCCGCCGGTAGGCGCCCATCTGCGCCCGGTACTCAGCGGCCCTGGCCCTGACGTCCTGGGCCGCGATGCGGTCGGTCTTGAGGTCCACCACCAGCACCTCTCCGTTGCTGACCCAGAGGGCGTCGATCTGGCCGTGCACCAGGGACCCCTGGCCGGCGGTGCCCTGGCACCAGGTGAAGGGCACCTCCCGCTGCACCTGAGCTGGGGCAGCGGCCAGCCTGCGCCCCCACTCGGTGCGAAACAGCCCAGCCAGCCCCGCCACGTCGATGTGGCGGGCTTCACCCGGCCGGAGCAGCCTCCTCGCCACCAGCCTCTCCAGCTGGGCTCTGATCGCCGCCTCGGAGACCTGGGTGTAGTCGAGGTGGCGGAAGAGGAGGTGCGTGGCGGTGCCGATGGCGGCAGGCTCGGCGGCTCCAGGGCGGGGCAGGGCCACCACTCCGAGCCGCTGGCTCTCCAGCTCGACCGCCCGCTCCTGACCGGCCAGGGCGGTGGCGGTCACCACCTCCGCCGGGCCCGGCTCCCCCCCGGGCTGGCGCTCGTCCCACAGGTCCCACTCGGCGGCGTCATCCGGCCAGGCTACCTGGTCGGCGGGCAGTGCCCCCGACTCATCGGCGGGCATGGCCGGATGTGGCCAGGAGATCGGCAGGAGCTCCGGCCGGCGGAGCGCCACCGGCCCCAGCCAGTCCAGGTAGCACCGCCCCGCCCGCCAGCGGCTGGCCGGACTGAGGCCAGACGCCTCCTGCCAGCGGCCGATCGCCTTCGCCCGGTCCGGGACCGTGCCCACCACCACCAGGCGGTCCCTGGCCCTGGTCATCGCCACGTAGAGGAGACGGACCTCTTCCTTGCGCTCCTCCTCGGCTAGGGCCGTCTCGATGCCAGCCGAGAGCGGTGTCAGGCGCCGCAGTGCCCGGCTGGCATCCGGGGCCAATAGCCCGATGCCCAGGGTGCGGTGGATGGCCAGATAGGGCGCCTCATGGGCATGGCTGAGCAGGGGCAGCCGCACACCGGCGCCGGCCACTACCACCACCGGCCACTCCAGGCCCTTGGCCTGGTGAATCGTCATCAACAGGACGGCCTGGCCGGAGCCGCTGGGCGGCCGGTCGTGGTAGGTGTCGCCGCCGCCCTGCCGGGTGGCCTCGACAAAGGCCTGGGGCCCGCCGGCGGTCGCCTGAGCGTAGGCGTCGGCCCAGTCGGCGAAGGCCAGGAGCTGATTGTGGCGGCGCTCAGCGTCTGCCATGGCGAGCACCAGATCCGGATAGCCCGTCTCGGCCAGGAGCCTGCTCACCAGCTCTCCCACCGGCAGCCAGGCCCAGCTCTGCCACAGGCGAATCCGCCGCTCCAGCTCTGGGGCCTCCTGCCGGACGCCCTCGAGCAGTCCCCCCTCGCCGCCGGCCAGCACCATCTCGGTGAGGGGCCCCAGTCCCACCCCACACATCGGTGAGCGCAGGACAGATGCCAGGTCCTGCTCCGTGAAGCTGCCGGCGGCCACCAAGAGAAGGCTCTCCATGGTCTGCCACTCCAGGGAGCGGCCGGGCCGCTCGCCGCCCCGCACCTGAGTGGCCAGGCCGAAGCGGGCGAACACCTCCTGAAAGGCCGGAAGCGCACTGGCGCTCCTGACCAGGACGGCCACATCGGAGTGCTGCATCGGCCGCCGCCCGCTGATCTGGTCGTAGACTGGCTCGCCCTGCCGGCACCAGCGGGTGATGGTGGCGGCGATCACCGCCGCCTCTGCCTCCGGCCTCTCCAGCTCGGCAAAGCCCTCTTCTTCCGCCGCCGCACCCTCGGCCCCGTCCTTGGCTATCACCCAAGCCTCCACCACCGGGGGCGCCGAGTCGGCGTAGGTGGACGGGTCGCGCCCGGCCAGAAGCCGGGCATCGCCGTCGATGCCTGGCAGATCCGCCATCACTGCCTCTACAGCCGCCAGGACCTCCCCCCGGCTCCGGAAGTTCTCGCGGAGGCTCATCTCCCGGACCGGACCGGGCATCCGCTCGGCCAGGGTGTCCAAGAGGTCGGGCAGGGCATGGCGGAAACGGTAGATGGACTGACGGCGGTCGCCCACGGCCAGAAGGCGGGGCGGTGGCGTGGCCGCCTCCATCAGCCGGCCCAGCATGGCGTCCTGGATCTGGTTGGTGTCCTGGTACTCGTCGACCAGGAGCAGGTCGAGCTCGCTGGCCAACTCCCGCGCCACCTGGGAGGGGCCGTCGCCAGCGCTCAGGATCTGGTAGCCGAGGAGCAGCTGGTCGTCGTAGTCGATGAGGCGCCGCTCCCTCTTCAGGCCCTGATAGGCGCCGAGCCACGCCAGGCTGAGACGGCTCACGGCCGCTGCCACGGGCCGAAGAGCCCCGGCCTCCTCCCGGAGCTGATCCGGCAGCGCCGAAGCCTGGATGGCACGGGCGGTCTCGTGGGCGGTGCCGGCGATCTTGGCCACGGCTGCCCAGATCCGCCTCTCCTCCGCGCTGAGCGCGGGGGGCTCGGGCAGGAGCCACTCTTCCGGACTGGCTGCCAGCTCGCCAGAGGCGAGCCGGGCCAGCGCCCGGTCCAATCGCCCGATCGCCAGGGCGAGCTTGGGGCTCTCTGGCCCCTCGCCCGCCAGCTCGGCCAGCTGCTCCTGCCAGCGCCTGGCCTTGGCCGACAGGTCGGTGGTGAGGATCTGGATCAGCTGTTGGATGCGGAAGGGATCCGCAAACTCGGAGCCGATGCGCTGCAGATAGGCATCCGGCTCCGGCAGTGAGCGGGCGAAGGAGAGGAGGCGGCGGGTCGCTCTCTGGGTGGCGGGCAGGCCCCGCTCATCCCAGTGGGCGGCCAGGAGGGCCCGCTCGGTCGGGCAGACCGCCACCGCCTCCTGCCAGGCATCCTGCCAGAGCTGGTGCTGGGCTGGGGCGTCGGCCACCGCCACGTCGGGGTTCAGTCCGAGCGCTGCGCCATGGCGGCGGATCAGACGGTTGCCGAAGGCGTGGAAGGTCTCGACCCGGGCCCTGGGCAGGAGGGCGAGCTGGGTCTCGGCCATGGCCCGCCGGGCCGGGTCCGACAAGGCGGCCAGGAGCTCCTGGGCCAGCCGCAGCCGCATCTCTTCGGCCGCCTTGTCGGTGAAGGTGACCACCATCGTCCGGGCCAGGGAGGCCCCCGGCGAACGGGCCAGGTAGCGCATCAGGCACTCGACCAGCACGGCCGTCTTGCCGGAGCCGGCGGCGGCGGTCAGCACCACCGCGCCTTCACCCGCCGCCTCTAGCACTGCCTCCTGGGCAGGTGAGAGTCTCACCGCTCCAGCCATGCCACGAAGTCGGGGCGCTTCATCTGGCCCACTCGACGCCGGCCCTGGCCCTCATAGCGGCAGACTGGCTCAAGCGAGCACTCCCGGCAGGCCAGCACACCGCCGATGCGCACCGGGTCGGGAGCCACCTCGCCCTGATGGGCCGCTTCGGCCAGGGCGGTCAGTCCCGCCTGGGTCAGTTCCAGAAGCCGATCCAGCTGCTCGGGCGTGAGGGCGCCGCCCTGCCGGGAGATAGAGCCGTCCGCTCGGACCAGGGCCTTCCCCTCGTGCACGCCCAGGTCGTCGGCCAGGCCCGGCCGCACGGCGTACAGTCCGACCCGGTCCAGACTCTGCCGAACTTCACCTGGATCGCCCTCGGTGCGCCAGGGCGTGGCCAGGCCCACGTACTCCAGGGCCATCGGCACGAGGTCGCCCTGGCGTAGCGCCAGGGCGTAAGCCAGAAGCTGCAGGTCGAGCTGGGCGCCTAGCCTGGCCCAACGGTCTCGGCGCTGGGCGTCCAGCGAGCCGCTCTTGTAGTCGACGAGCCGCACCTCGTCACCCAGGCGGTCCAGCCGGTCGATGCGCCCGTGCACGGTGAAGGCGGTGCCGTCCGTGAGACTCAAGGACAGGGCCGGCACCTGGCCGGTGCCCAGGGGAAGCTCGCTGCCGGCGACCTGAAAGGCGCTCTCCTGGAGCTCTTTTGTGAGGAGCGGCAAGAGCGTGCGGATGGCGGCCAGGAGCCTCGTCTGCCAGAAGGCGCGCTCCGCCGGGTCGTTCAGTTCGGGCAGGCCCTGGCGGTCCAGCTGCCTGGACACCTCCTGCTCCCAGTCGGCGTCCGGCCGCGCTGCCGCCACCCCGAGCAGGCCATGCAGCGCCTCGCCCCACACGCGGGGCTCCATGCCCTCTTTGGGCTCTGGCCACCGGTAGGCCCGCACCAGATGGCGGGTCGGGCACCTGGCCCGCTCCTCCAGGTCGCTGACGGCAGCCTGGTCATGGAACAGCGCTCTCGCCAGTTCGGGGCGAAGCCTCTGCGCGGTCTCGGGCGCCGGGCGGGCGAAGCTGAGGCCCCGGCTGGCCAGCCTCTTTGCCCACCCCGTCCACTCCGGAGGCAGGGGCTGGGCGGTGGTGCGGCATACGGCTTCGGCCAGGGCCAGCCGGCGGCCGGCCCCCTGCCAGGAAGCCACCGTCGCCAGCGGGCCGGTATGGGCCGGCGGCCTCCCGGCACCCAGCTGGCGGAGGCTCTCCAGCCACAGCGCCGGCGCCTCGACCTTTCCGGTCTCGTCCCGCCTCGACCAGCTGGCCGCCACCCGGCCCCTGGCGCTGGCCAGCACCTGGGCCGCCAGCTGGCTGGAGTGCCTGAGCCGCTCCTCCTGCCAGCCCTGCCAGAGGCCGCCGGCCGGGATGGGCAGGTCGTCGGGCGGCGCCACCGGCAGGGTGCCGGCCACCAGTCCGGCCAGCCACAGCATCTGGGAGGGCCGGCCCACGGCCCCCTCGAGAGTGGTCAGCCGCACCTGGTTTCGGCAGGGCGGCGGCTCCGGCAGGCGGAGCGAGGCCAGGCTCTCAGCCAACATGTCGGCCCAGCCGGTGCGGGAGACCTGGCAGTCTCCGACCGTCTCGCTGATCTGGCGGAGCAGAGCGAGGTGGCGGTTTGCGGCGGCGACGGCGCTCTCCCCCAGCGCCTCCACCCGCTCCGCCAGCGAGATCTCCTCATAGAGATCGAGCAGCCGATCCAGGTGCTGATCGACCGCCGCCCGCTTTGGCCAGGCCAGCACCCGGCCGAGGGTGCCCTCCGGCAGGGCGGCGAGCGCCCGGAGGGCGAGCCGGCGGCTGAGGCGGGAGCCCGTCACCGCCGGCAGCCCGGCCCAGCCCAGGGTGCTGTCAGCGAGAAGCTGCCAGGCCTCCACCCGCCCAGGATCCCGGATCAGCCCGGCCACTCCCGCCACCAGCCGCTGGCCGCCCCAGCCCGAGCCCTCCCTCCCGCTCAGCGCCGGGTCCAGGCCGGCTGCCCTAAGGGCGCGGCAAAACGCCGGCATCGATGCCGCCTGGCCGACCGCCACCACGATCTCTTCCGGAGAGGTTCCGGCCGTCACCGCCCGTCGCACCTCGGCCGCCACCCAGGCGGCTTCCTCAGCGGGGTCCTCGGCCTCGACCAGCTCCACGGCTCCGGCGAGTGCGGCCCCGTCCGCTGCCGCCAGTCGGGCTGCCAGCCGCTCGCCCTGGGCGATCTCGCCGCCAGGCCCCAGCGACGCAATCTGGGGAGGCAGGCTCACCACCGCCAGGCCGGCCGTCCGGGCATGCTCTGCCAGCGCCTCTTGGCCGGGGGTGCCGCTCCCCACCAAGAGCAGCCGGTCCTGGCCCGCACCGTCCAGGTCGGACAGGGCCTCCCAGCCGGCCCGCGCCACGTCTGAGCCGTGGCGGATCGCCGTGAGGCGCGCCCGGCTCGCCGCCTCCAGGGCCATGGCGCTCGTCCGCCACGGCTCGGGCAGCTCGGTAAGCCACGGCGTGACGTCTATGCCCAGGCTCGCCTCGTGGGCGGCAGCGACCAGACGGGCAGTGGCCGTGGGCGAGGGCTGGTCGCTCTTGGCCAGAGCCAGGCCGATGGCGGACCAGGCCGCCCGGTCGAGCAGGGCAGGCACCGGGCGGCCGGCCTCGGCCAGCCACTCCTGGGCCAGGCGCACAGCACTCCTGGTGCGGATGCGGCTCGACGCCGTGAGCTGGGAGTGGGCGAGGAGCCAGCGCTCAAGGACCGGCAGGGGCGCCGGCCCCGGGTCGACCCACAGCCGCCAGCCGTCGGCCGGCCCTCTCCTTATCTCATCCAGCCAGCCGCCCAGCCGCCGGTAGGCATCGGCTCCGGCCGCATCCCTCTCCCCCGCTGCGCCCACGGCGCCTCCGCTACTCCGTCTTTCCCAGCAGGTCGATCACCAGCGACTGGAAGACGCGGTCGTAGGTCTCCTGGTCGACGTAGTCGGGCACCGCCACCTGCTGGATGGTCTGGTGCTCGGCCAGCACCCGCTTGGCCAGCTCGGCCGCCTTCAGGTAGCCGATCTCGGGAGCCAGGGCGGTGGCCAGGGCGTTGGAGCTTTCGAAGTAGCGGTGGCAGACCGCCCGGTTGGCCTCGATGCCGCTGAGGCAGCGCTCGGTGAGGGCACTGAGGCCGGCGGCCAGGATGCGCATCGAGAACAGGATGGCGTGGGCCACCAGCGGCATCATCACGTTCAGCTCCAGCTGCCCCGCCTCCACGGCGAAGGCGACCGCCGTCTCCTGGCCGATCACCTCGAACGAGACCATGTTCATCATCTCGAGCATCGACGGGTTGACCTTGCCGGGCATGATCGAGGATCCGGGCTGCACCGCCGGCAGCGTGATCTCGAAAAAGCCGGTGGTGGGGCCAGAGGCGAGCAGGCGCAGGTCGGAGCATACCTTGGAGATCTCGATGGCCAGGCTCTTCAACGCCGCCATGTAGCGGCCGAAGTCGAGCAGACTCTGTGTGATCTGGAAGGCGTTCTCCGCCTCGCGCAGGGGCAGCTCGGTCAGCTCGGCCAGCTGCTTCACCACCGCCTGCCGGTAGCCGGGCGGCGTGTTCAGGCCGCTGCCGATGGCGCTGCCGCCCAGGTTCAGCTCGAGCAGGCTCTGGCGGGCGTCCTGGAGCTGGGCGACGGCCCGCCGCCAGGTGGCGGCGTAGCCGCCAAAGGCCTGGCCGAGCGTCATCGGCACCGCGTCCTGGAGGTGGGTGCGCCCGGAGCGGAGGACGTCGGCGAAGGCCTGGGCGCGCTCGGCCAGGGCGTCTGCCGCCTTGGTCACCGCCGCCTCCAGGGCGGGATGGAGGGCGAGGATGGCCAGGCGCATGGCGGTCGGGAAGGCGTCGTTGGTGGACTGCGACATGTTCACGTGGTCGTTGGGGGACAGTTCCTGATAGTCGCCGCGGCGGTGGCCCAGGAGCTCCAGCGCCCGGTTGGCCAGCACCTCGTTCACGTTCATGTTGTGCGAGGTGCCGGCCCCGGCCTGGAAGACGTCGACCACGAACTGGTCGCGAAAGCGGCCGGACAGCACTTCATCCGCCGCCTTGACGATGGCCTCTCCCTGCTTTTCGTCGAGGACGCCGAGCGCCATGTGGGTGATGGCGGCGGCCTTCTTGATGAGGACCATGGCATCGACCATCAGGGGGTCGGGCGGAATCTGGCTGATCGGGAAGTTGGCCTTGGCGCGGGCGGTCTGGATGCCGTACATGGCCTCGTCCGGCAGCTCCATCACGCCCAGTGAGTCCTGCTCCTTACGCAAGGCGGGCCCTCCTATGGCAAGACGTGTGGCACCATCCCCACCAGTATAGCGAAGGCACACCCCATCTCAGCGGGCCACGATCAAGACGTCGGCGCGGGTGGTCTCCTTCAGGATCTTCCAGATCACGGAGCCGTGCCTGAGTTCCTGCCAGCGGTTCTGCTGGGACTCGCCCAGCACGATCTGGGTCGCCTTCACCTGGTTGGCGATCTCGACCAGCCGGCTGGCCACGTGCACGTCCTGGGCCTGGAGCACCGTGGCGCCCAGCTCATGAGCCAGCTTCAGATTGAGGTCCAGCGAGGTCGCCTCTTCCGAGGTGAGCGGACGGCTGGGATTGGTGACGGTGGCGACGTAGAAGTCTCCTTTCAGGCGCTGGGCCATGCGATAGCCGCGCCGGATCAGGATCTGGCCGGTGGGCGCGGCGGTGGTGCAGACCAGCACGCACTCCTTGGTGCGCCAGGGCCCCTGGATGTTCTTGGCCCGCATGTAGGCATCCAGATCCTCCTCTGCGGTGTCGGCCACCGTCCGGAGCACCAGCTCGCGCAGGGCGGTCAGGTTGCCGAGCCGGAAGAAGTTCTGCAGCGCCTGCTTGGCCTGCTCCTCGGAGTAGATCTTGCCCTGCTTCAGACGGTTGATCAGGGCCTCCGGCGCCAGGTCGATCAGCCGGATCTCCTGGGCCTCCTGCACCACCGAGTCGGGGATCGTCTCCCTGACCCGGACGCCGGTGATCTCAAACACCACGTCGTTCAGGCTCTCCAGGTGCTGGATGTTGAGCGTGGAGTGCACATTGATGCCCGCCTCCAGGATGGCCTGCACGTCCTCGTAGCGCTTGCGGTGGGCTAAGCCCGGCGCGTTGGTGTGCGCCAGCTCGTCGACCAGCACCACGTCCGGCTGCCGCTTGATGATGCCGTCCAGGTCCAGCTCCGGAAGCACCATGCCGTGATAGGGCACCTGGAGGGTTGGCACCATCTCCAGCCCGGCCAGGAGCGCCTCCGTCTCCGGGCGGTGATGCGGCTCGATGATGCCAGCCACCACGTCGACGCCGCTCTGGCGAAGACTCTCCGCCTCGGACAGCATGGCGTAGGTCTTGCCGACGCCGGCGGCGGCGCCCAGGAAGATCTTGTGGCGCGCCTGCCTCAGGCGCTCGATCTCCTTGAGCACCTCCTCGGAGGTGCGCCTTCTGTATTGGGTCAGACCCACGCTCCGCCTGCCAGGCCCAGGGGTCCCGGCAGTCTGCCCCCCTTTCCGGCCAGGAGGCCCTGGCTAGATCTTCTCCGGGAAGAGCAAGACGTAGAACAGATAGACGACGGCCAGGAGGCCGAGCGCACTGCCGATCAGGTCCAGACTCACCGGCCCCACCTCACCATCACTTCACTAAAGCCTGTCGCAGGCCCGGATGTAAAGGGCGCACAGGGCGATCATGGCGACCATCGAGACCACGCCCAGAAAATCGGTCATGACTGCCCCCCACCTCCTCGCACCAGGGCCTCGAGCTTCAGATTCAGCTCCAGCACGTTGACGTGCGGTGACCCGAACAGGCCGAGGAAGCGGCCCCGCTCCTGGCTCACGACCAGGGCCAGGACCTGGGCCCGGCCGAGGTGGTTGGCCCTTGCCACCCTGGGCACCTGGATCAAGGCGGCCTGAATCGAGATGTCGGGGTCAACGCCGCTGTCTGAACTCTCCACCAGGTCGACCGGCACCTGGGTGACGGCCACGCCGGGGTTGGCGGCCAGCACCTGGCCGAGGGCCTGGCTGACCTGGGCGATGAGGCTGGGGTTGGTCGGCCCCAGATTGCTGGCCGAGGAGGCGTCGGCCAGGTAGCCGGTGGCGGACGGGCGGCCCTGGAAGTAGCGGGGCGAGGTGAAGGACTGGCCGATCAGGGCCGAGCCCACCACCTGGCCGTTCTCGACGATCAGGCTGCCATTGGCCTGGAAGGGGAAGAGCAGCTGGCCGATGCCGGTCAGGACCAGGGGGTAGATCAGCCCGGCGATCACAGCGAAGACCACGGCCAGGCGAAAGGCGGTGGCCAGGTGGCCGAGCACGCCCCGCTCCCTCTTTTCGCCGCTCATCTCAGCGCCACCAGTCCCAGGGCGGTGATCAGCATGTCGAGCAGCTTGATGCCGACGAAGGGCAGGATCAGGCCGCCCAGGCCGTAGACGAACAGGTTGTTGCGGAGCGTGGTGGTGGCGTCCTGGGGGCGGTAGCGCACGCCGCGCAGCGCCAGCGGGATGAGCATGGGGATGATCACGGCGTTGAAGATGACGGCGGAGAGCACGGCCGACTCCGGTGAGGTGAGGTGCATGACGTTCAGGGCCTCCAGACCGGGGAAGATGGGCACGAACATGGCCGGCAGGATGGCGAAGTACTTGGCCACGTCGTTGGCGATGGAGAAGGTGGTGAGGGCGCCGCGGGTGATCAGGATCTGCTTGCCGATCTCCACGATGTCGATCAGCTTGATCGGGTTGGAGTCGAGGTCGACCATGTTGGCCGCCTCGCGGGCAGCGGAGGTGCCGGAGTTCATGGCCACCGCCACGTCGGCGGCGGCCAGGGCCGGCGCGTCGTTGGTGCCGTCCCCCACCATGGCCACCAGGTAGCCCTCCGCCTTCTGCTGCTCGATGTACTCCAGCTTCTTCTCCGGCGTGGCCTGGGCCAGGCACTCGTCGATGCCCACCTCGTCGGCGATGGTGCGGGCGGTGATCGGGTTGTCGCCGGTGATCATCACGGTGCGGATGCCGCTCTTGCGGATGGAGGCGATGCGGTCGCGGATGCCGACCTTGACGATGTCCTTGAGGTGGATGACGCCGACCAGCCGCCCCTGGTCTGCGACGGCCAGGGGTGTGCCGCCCTGGCGGGCGATCGCCTCCACGATCTCGGTGAGCCGTCCCTCCAGCTCCGGCGGCACACCGCCCACGTAGGCAGCCACCGCGTCGGGGGCACCCTTGCGCACTTCGCGGCCACCGATGTCGACGCCGCTCATTCGGGTCTGGGCAGTGAAGGGGTGGAACACCGCCTCCTCCCCGGCGGGCGGGTCGGCCACCGCAAACTTCTCCCGGGCCAGGGCCACGATGGAGCGGCCCTCCGGTGTGTCGTCGGCCAGGGAGGCGACCAGCGCCGCCTCGGCCAGCGCCATGTCCGGCACGCCCGGCAGCGGTGTGAACTCGGTGGCCATGCGGTTGCCGTAGGTGAGGGTGCCGGTCTTGTCCAGCATGATCACGTTGACGTCGCCGGCCGCCTCGATCGCCCGGCCGCTCATCGCCAGCACGTTGTGCCGGAGCAGCCGGTCCATGCCGGAGATGCCGATCGCCGAGAGGAGGCCGCCGATGGTGGTCGGCGCCAGGCAGACCAGGAGCGCCACCAGGATCACCAGCTGCAGGTGCAGGCCCGAGTACTGGGCGAAGGCCTCGGTGGTCATCACCACCACCACGAAGATGAGGGTCAGCCCAGCCAGGAGGATGGCGAGGGCGATCTCGTTCGGGGTCTTCTGACGCACGGCCCCCTCGATCAGGCTGATCATGCGGTCCAGGAATGTCTCTCCCGGATTGGCCGTGATCTCGATCCACACCTCATCGGAGAGAATGCGGGTGCCGCCGGTGACAGCGCTCTTGTCGCCGCCGGCCTCGCGGATCACCGGCGCCGACTCGCCGGTGATCGCCGACTCGTCGATCGCCGCCGCACCCTTGATCACGGTGCCGTCGGACGGGATGAGGTCACCGGCCTCACACATCACCACGTCGCCGCGGCGCAGCTCGGTGGCCGCCACCTCTTCCCATCCGGACTCAGTCTTCCGCTTGGCGCTGGCGCTCACCTTGGTGCCGCGCAGGGCAGCCGCCTGGGCGTGGCCCCGTCCTTCGGCCAGGGCTTCGGCGAAGTTGGCGAAGAGCACGGTCAGCCACAGCCAGATGGCAATCTGCAAGGTGAAGTCGGCGACCGGCGTCTGGCCCAGGACGTACAGCCGGATCGCCACCGCCGTGGACAGCGCCGAGCCCACCTCGACCACGAACATCACCGGGTTCTTGACCATCCACACCGGCGAGAGCTTGTGAAAGGAGTCCCCGACCGCCTTCCAGATCAGCTCACGGCCGAACATGCCAGCCCGCTTGCGGGACACCTGGGCGCTCACTTCGGCACCCCCCCGAACAGATGGCCGGCCTGCATGGCGAACTGCTCGGCCATCGGTCCCAGCGCCAGGGCGGGGAAGAAGACCAAGGCGCCCACGATCACCACGGTGCCGATCAGGAGCACGCCGAACAGCCAGCCGTTGGTGGGGAAGGTGCCGATGCTGGGCGGGACGGTCTGCTTCTTGGCCAGCGAGCCGGCGATGGCCAGAGCCGGGATGTACATCGGGAAGCGGCCGATCAGCATGGCGAAGCCGACCGTCCAGGTATAGAAGGGCGACGCCGCGTTCAGCCCGCCCATCGCCGACCCGTTGTTGCCGACGCCTGAGCTGAAGGCATACAGCACCTCGGAGAGCCCCTGCGGGCCCGGGTTGAAGATGCCGGAGAGGCCGCCCTTGCTGGTCACCGCCCAGGCGGCGAAGCCCAGGATCACGAAGGTGGGCACGATCATGGCCAAGGTCGCCATCTTCACCTCATAGGCCTGAATCTTCTTGCCCAGGTACTCCGGCGTGCGCCCCACCATCAGACCGGCCAGGAAGACGGCCAGGATGGCAAAGGCCAGCATGCCGAGCAGCCCCACGCCCCAGGCGCCGATGATCACCTCGCCGGTCATCATGTTGAAGAGCAGGATCAGGCTGCCGATCGGCGTGAAGCTGTCGTTGGCGGCGGCGGTCGAGCCCCAGGACACGGCGGTGGTGCTGACCTCGAACAGGGACGACCCGGCCACCCCGAAGCGCGTCTCCTTGCCGGTCATGTTCGGCACGCTGTGCTGCAGGAGGTGGGAGACGATCGGGTTCCCGGCCGCCTCCGCCCAGTACGTGGCGAAGATGCCGAAGGCGAACATCACCATCATGGCGGCGAAGATGGTCCAGCCCTGGCGCGTGTCGCCGGTCTTCTTGCCGAAGTAGTAGGTGAGGCCCACCGGCACCAGAAAGCCGAGTACCAGCTGGAACATCAAGGAGGCGGCGCTCGGGGTTTCGAACGGGTAGCCGGCGTTGGTGTTGAAGTAGCCGCCGCCGTTGTCCCCGAACTGCATGATCGACGTCATGCTGGCCACCGGGCCGCCCGGCAGCACCTGCTTCGTGCCCTGGAGGGTGTGGGCCACCACGTAGGGCGCGAAATTCTGCGGCGTGCCCAGCGCGATCAGCACCACGGCCGCCACCACCGCCACCGGCAGCGCCACCCACAGGAAGGCCCGGGTCAGGTCCACCCAAAAGTTGCCGAGCGTGCTTACGTTCTTGCGGGTGAGGCCGCGGATGAAGGCCAGCACCATGGCCAGGCCGCTGATCGGCGACAGGAACTGCTGCACCGTCAGCCACATCTGGGAGAGGTAGCTGAGGGTGGACTCGCCGCCGTAGGCCTGCCAGTTGGTGTTGGTGACGAAGCTGACCGCGGTGTTCCAGGCCACGTGGGCCCCCACCGCCGGCAGGTGCTGGGGATTCAGCGGCAATACGCCCTGCAGCCGGAGCACCGGGTAGAGCAGGACGAAGCCGGCCAGGTTGAAGGCCAGGAGCGCGAACAGATACTCGGTCCAGCGCATCTCCTTGGCCGGATCGACGCCACCCAGCCGGTAGATGGCCCGCTCCACCGGCTTGAGCAGTGGGTCCAGCCAGGTCTTGCCGCCGTCGAATACGTGGTAGAGGTAGAGACCGACCGGTTTCACGGTGAGGGTCACGACCATCAGGAAGAGGACGATGCCGAGAACTCCAGGCAACGTCACTTGGCGATGCCCCCGCTCGAAGCTGGACGCGCCGCTAACACCAGGAAGCGCACAGTGGAGACCTCCTTGGGCTTACGAGGTGAGCTGACGGGCTCGGTTGGAGGTACACCCGGCCACCAGAGGTGGCTTCGCCCCGATTCATGGTTCCCCCGTCCGCCGGATGGCGGTTCAGCCCCAACAAACATGGACGAGTATACACCCAGTCCCCAAGGCGACAAGCCATCGCCCAAAGGGCCCCACACCGCCTGCTCCTCTCCGTCGCCAAACTTCCTGCTGTGAGCCGGATTTTGCCTTCTTTTCCTCCCCGTTCGCTCGTTTTCTCCTGCAATCACCGCCGCCTATCCACTCCGCCTCTGTCCCCTCACCATCCCAGGGCCTCAATCGCTGCCTTGAGACGCAGCACGGCCTCCAGCACATCGGCAAAGCCGTTGCTGAGCGGGCTGGGGCACAGCCGCACGATGTCCGGAGGGCGAGAGTCCACCACCACCCCGGCCGCCTTCAAGGCCGGCACCAACTGGACGGCCTTGGGGTGCCTGAGCGCGACGTGGCCGCCCCGCCGCGCCTCGGCGCGCGGTGTCGCCACCGACACGCCGAGCGGCGCCAGGAGATCGTCGGCCAGGTCGATCAGGAAGCCGGTCACGGCCAGCGACTTGGCCCTCACCCGCTCGATGCCGGCCTCGGTCAGGAGTTCGAGCGAGCCTTTGAGCGGAGCCATGGACAGGATGTGCGGCGAGCCGATCTGAAAGGCACCGGCGCCGGTGGCCGGTGTGAAGCTGGGCGACATGTCGAACTGGTGCGCCTTGTCGCCGCCGAACCAGCCCCACAGCGCCGGCTGGCGGTGGCGGTGGCGCGGGCTCAGATAGAGGGCGGCCGGTGCACCCGGCCCCCCGTTCAGGTACTTGTACGTGCAGAAGACGGCGAAGTCGGGGTCCAGCTGGTCGAGCCGGTGCGGCACCACGCCCGCTGAGTGCGAGAGGTCCCAGCCGATGGGGATGCCAAGTTCCCTGGCCCTCTCGGTGATGCGGGCCATGTCCAGGAGCTGGCCGGTGCGAAACAGCACCGACGGCAAGAGCACCAGGGCAACCTCCGGCCCGAACAGGGCCAGCAGGTCGGATTCGTCGATCAGGCCATCCGGCCCCACCGGCACCAGGCATAGCGCCGAGGCGTCCTGGCCGTGCAGTGTCAGCTGGCTCTGGAGTGCATAGAGGTCTGAGGGGAAGTTGAGCGGGTCGGCCACGATCAGCCGGCGGCTTCCCTCCGGGTGGTAGAAGGTGGCGATCAGCTGGTGCAGGTTGACGGTGGTCGAACCGGCCAGCACCAGGTCGCCCGCCTGGCCGCCGACCAGAGGCGTCAGCATCTGGCCGAGCGTTTCGGCCAGGTAGAACCAGCTGGGGTCCCCCGCCTCCCATCCGCCCACGCCCAGCCGCCGCCAGGCGTCGAGCGCGGCCAGAAGGCTGCTCTCAGCCCGCCGGCTGACCAGGCCCAGAGAGTTGCCATCGAGGTAGATGCCGGTCTCCGGCCGGTAGAACTCTGGCCGGAACGACGCCAGGGGATCGGCCTTGTCCCGCTCCAGAGCCTGCCGCTGCCACTCGCCGATGCCGAGCTGACTCACCTGCCACGCCCCTTTCGGCACAGGCTTCCCGCCTTCTCGCCGCCCTCCTGCCAGCAGGTGGTCCGCCGGTGCTGGGGAAGCGGGTGGCAGGGGGATGGTGGCCATGGACACCCAGGCGGCAGCCGGCTGGCAGCACGACGGCTCCTTCTATTGGCGGCAGTCTGAGGTGTACGCCCTGACCAGCGCCCTGGTGGTGGGACGGAGGGCCTTGTGGCTGGTGGACCCCGGCTTCTTGCCGAGAGAGGTGGCGGATCTCCGCCGCCTGGTCGACCGCCTCGCCGCCCGTCAGCGGCCCCGGGCCCGCTACCTCCTCCTCAGCCACGCCGACTTCGATCACATCCTGGGCGTCCACGCCTTCCCGGACTTCAAGGTGGTGGCCGCCCAAGCAGCCCACCGCCGCCTGGAGCGGAGCCTCAGGCGGGGCCGGCGCATCGACGGCAGCCTGCTCATCGATCGCCCGGCCAGCGCCTATCAGGCGTTCCCCATCGGCGAGGCGGTGGCGAGGCGGACAGCCGCTCTTCCAGACGCCATCCTCGCACCGATCAGCTCCCACACCCGGGACGGGCTGCTGGGCCTTTTGACTGGGTACGACGGCCGGCGCATCCTGGTCGTTGGCGACCACCTCTCCGCGCTGGAGGGGCCGCACTTGACCGACTGGCCAGGCACCCTGCCCAGCTTCGAGGCGCTGGCCGGCCTTCTCGCCCAGGCCGACTGGCTGATGGTCGGCCATGGCCCACCCGCCCGCCGGGCGGAGGCCCGTCAGCGCCTTCGGGATGACCTCAGCTACCTGCTTGGGCTGCTCCGGCGGAGAGCGGGCGGGGCCAGCGAAACCCAGGCCCTGGCTCTGCCAGCGCCGCCCGGGCCCAGCCCTGAGGAGTCCCACCGCTACCACGGGGACAACGTGCACCGCCTCTACCAGAGCGTGGAGCCGGCCGCGGCGTCCGGCCTGGCCAACCGTCTTGAGGCGTTGCTACAGGCGGCCCAGGGCTGAGCGGGCCGGACGCCGTGGACCCCTAACTACCCCTTCGCGCTCGTGCCGTAGACCGGCGTCAGCCAGGCGCGGTGGTCTGGGTCGAGTCCCCGGGCGGCCAGGAAGAAGCGGTCCTGGAGGCGGGCGGTGATCGGCCCCACCGTGCCGTCTTTGACCGCACGGCCGTCCACCGAGGCCACAGACGCCACCTGCACGCCGGTGCCGGTCAGGAAGAGCTCGTCCGCCATGTAGAGTTCAGTGCGGTCCACCTCGCGCTCCAGACAGGGGATGCCCATCTCAGCCGCCAGTTCCAGCACCAGCTGGCGGGTGATCCCCTCCAGGATGTCGGACGTGACTGGGGGCGTGACCAAGGTGCCCCGGCGCACCATGAACAGGTTGGCAGCCGACGCCTCGGCCACATGGCCGGCCTGGTCGAGCAGGATGGCGTCGTCGTAGCCGTCCTGCTTGGCCTGGTCGAGGGCCAGGGCGGCGTTGACGTACGACCCGGTGGTCTTGGCCCGGCTGGGGATGGCGTTGTCCGGGATGCGGCGCCAGGATGACACCTGCAGGGCCAGGCCGCTGAGCGGCATGTAGTCGCCGAGCGATGTGGTGTAGACGGCGACCAGGCCCTCTAGCGGCCGCAGCCCGACTTTGATCGAACGGCTGGCCTTCACCGCCAGCGGCCGGACGTAGACGTCCTGGCGAATCTGGGAGGTCTCGAGCAGCCGGCGGGTGGCATCGGCCAGCTCCTCGGGCGTGGCGCCCAGGGAGATGTGCAAGAGGCTGGCAGAGCGGGCGAAGCGCTGATAGTGCTCGATAAGCTTCAGCAGGTAGAGTTCCTGGTGGTCCTCCTGCCAATAGGCGCGAATACCCTCGAAGCAGCCGGTGCCGTAGTTGAGGCCATGCGCCGCCACACTCACCCGGGCCTCGGACAGGGGCACTAGCCGTCCGTCGACCAGGGCAAAGCCCTGCTCGTCTATCTCCAGGTCGGGGGCGGGTCCCCTCGCTCCAGCTGGCTGCCTGTCCACCGCGCTCACCTCACCGCCTTGATGTGCCCCTCCTTGAAGGTCCCTGCCAGATCGATGGCTAGCTGGCCGAGCCGGCCCGTGCCGTGGCCACCCCGGCATCGGTTGGCGATTTGCCAGCGATGAACATGTCGTACCAGAGGTGGAAGACGAGCAGGGTATAGAGGCGCCTGGTGTGGTCGTGGTTGGTGGTCTGATGCTCATCCCACAGGGCCGCCACCGCCTTCTGATCGAGCAGTCCGCCGCAGTCGCTGTCCATCAGGGTAGCCTGCACCCGATCGCGCAGCCGGCCCATGAACCACTGCCGGGTCGGCACCGGGAAGCCCAGCTTGGGCCGCTCCCGGGCCGGCTCTGGCACAATGCCGCGCATCGCCTCGCGCAGCACGTACTTGGTGGTGCCGTTGGCCAGCTTGAAGGCGGTGGGGATGTGGCGCGCCACCTCAAAGACGCGGCGGTCCAGGAAGGGCACACGCAGCTCGATCGAGTTGGCCATCGACATCTTGTCAGCCTTCATCAGGATGTCGCCGGCCAGCCAGAAGGACAGGTCGAGCTGCTGCATGCGGGTCGGCTCGTCGAGGGCAGAAAAGCGCCGGTAGACCGGGGCGGTGAGGGCGGTGGAGGGGGTCGGCGAGGAGCCCTCCGGCCAGGGTAAGAGCGCCCGCTTGGCATCCTCGGAGAACATCTTGGCACCGCCCACATAGCGCTCCTCCAGGGTCTGGGAGCCGCGCAGCAACAGGCTGCGGCCGCGCATGCCGACCGGCATCCGCTCCCCCAGCCGCCTGAGCTGACGGCGGAGCGACGGCGGCAGGCTGGTCAGGCGGCCGAGGGCGAGCGGCTCCCGGTAGATCGGGTAGCCGCCGAACAGCTCGTCCGCACCTTCCCCCGACAGCAGCACCTTCACCTCCGAGCGAGCCGCTTCGGTCAGAAAGAAGATGCCCGGCGCCGCCGGGTCCGCCACCGGCCCTTCCTGGTACCAGACCATGCGTGCCAGGTCGTCGGCGTAGCGGTCGGGCGAAATCAGTACCTCATGGTGGTCGGTGCCCAGGGCCTGGGCGGTCTGCCTGGCCTGGGCCAGCTCGCTCTGGGCCTGGGAAGCCTCCTCGAAGCCGACGGAGAAGGTGGAGACGGGTCCCAGCTCGCGCATCAGCGCCACCACGGCGCTGGAGTCGATGCCGCTGGACAGGAAGGCGCCGAATGGCACGTCGCTCATCAGGTGGGCCGCCACCGACTCCCTCAGCACATCCCGCACCTGCTCCGTGGCCTCGGCCAGGGTGAGCTCCGGGTCGGGCGTGAAGGTGTGCTGGCCATAGGGGTGGACGGTCGGCACACCGTGGGCGACGGCCAGATAGTGGTACGGCGGCAGGGTGCGGATGCCACGGACCAGCGTGCCGGGATCCGGCACGTACTGGAAGGTCAGGTACTGCCAGAGCGACTCCAGGTCGACCTGCCGCTCCAGGAGGCCGGAGGCCAGCACCGAGCGGATCTCGGAGGCGAAGACGACACCCCCGGCGGTCTCTGCGTAGTAGAGCGGCTTGATGCCAAACGGGTCTCTCACCACCAGCACCAGGTCCCGCCGGCGGTCGGCGATGGCGAAGGCGAACATGCCGCGCAGCCTGTCCAGCCCGTCCACCCCGTACTGCTCGTAGAGGTGGATGATCACCTCGGCGTCGGAATGGGTGGCGAAGTGGTGCCCCTGGGCGAGGAGATCGGCCCGCAGCTCCAGCTGGTTGTAGATCTCGCAGTTGGCGACCAGGGCGATCGTGCCGTCCTCGCTGAAAAGCGGCTGGCGGCCGCCTGCCACATCGACGATGGACAGCCTGCGGGCACCGAGCCCGATCTCGCCCCAGGTCACCTGCCCCTCATCGTCGGGGCCGCGGTGCACCATGGCATCGGTCATCCGGCCGAGCAGCCCCAGATCCTTGACGCTTCGCCCAGGCAACACCAGTCCGCAGATGCCGCACATCGGTGAGCGGGATCACCTCTTCTCGGTCCGTGTGGTCCGAGGCCCATCCTACCACGCAGGGCGCTTCCTCGGCTTGGCCCACAGCCGGCGCTGGGCTAGACTGTGCAGAGTTTCGCGTACAGGAGGCTGACGATGGCACAACGCACCGCCGCCGGCTCCCGGCCGTGGCTGACCAGAGACGTGCTCTCCATCTCCCTTTCCGCCGGGTTCGCCGATCTCGGCTACCAGGGCGTGATGGCTGCCTTCCCCCTCTTCCTGGTGCTGGTGCTCAAGGCGCCGGTCTGGGTGTTCGGGCTGGCCATGGCGCTCAGTTACGGCGGCGGCGCCCTGTTCGCAGCCTGGGGAGGCCGGGTCGGAGACCGCGTCGGCCACCGCCGCACAGCCCTGCTCGGCAACAGCCTGATCCCGCTCCTCTCCTTGACCGGGCTCTTCGCCCTGCCTATGGCTGCGGTGTCGTTCCTCTGCGCCGGCTGGTGGGCCCGCAACTTTCGCACCCCGTCCCGGCGCGCCATGCTGATGGAGGCCACCAGCGACCAGCACCGCAGCGCCGCCTTCGGCTTTCTGCACGGCGTGGACGTGGCGGGCGGCATCTTCGCCGCCATCTACGTGGTGATTCTGGTGACAGCCAAGGTGCCCTGGAGCTGGGTGTTCCTGGTCAGCCTCCTGCCGCTGGCCGCCTCCACCCTGGTCCTGACCAGAGCCAGAACCGGGCTGGCCCCCGCCCCGAATGCCGTCCCGGAGAGCCCGCCGGCGCTGCCAACAGCCAGAAAGAGCGCCCTGCGCAATCTCCTCCTGGCCGCAGCCGCCTATGGCTTCAGCTCCTACAGCACGGGCTTCCCGGTCCTGACCGCCGCCATCCGGACCGGGTCCCTGGTCGGGGGCCTGGTCGCCTTCTTCGTGCTGCAGGTGGTGTCCTCAGCCACCGGCATCCTGCTTGGCGGCGCCTTTGGCCAAAGCTTGCACCAGCGCTTCCGGAGCCTGGCCTACCTCGGCTACGGCGCTGCGGCGGCGGGCTCGCTGCTCCTGGCCATCGGCTACAGCCCCAGTCAGCCGACCTGGGTCGTCTTCCTGGGGGTGGCGGTGCTCGGCTTCTCCCTGGCTGTGATCGAAACCCTGGAACCCACCCTGGTCAGCACGCTGAACCGGGCTGGCATGGCCGGCCGCGGCTTTGGCGCCCTCACCGTCTACCGCTCGCTCGGCCTGCTCGCCGCCAACCTCTTGCTGGGCGCCCTCTACTCGCTCGGCGCCGGTTACTCATACGGATACGCCGCGCTTCTGGCGGCGGTGGCCGGAGCCCTGATCCTCCTGGCACTGCCGGCGCTGCGCCGGGAGGAGGCCCCCGCCGTCTGAGGCGGGGCATCCCGCCTCAACCGGCTCAGCTCTGCCCTCTCAGCTCCTTGCCGCGCAGCAGGGAGAGGACCAGGGCAACGGCGATCAGCACCGCCGCCAGATCCAGGGCGTGGTGCATCCCGGTCACGAAGGCTGCCGCCAAGGGGCCCCGCAGCTGGCCGACTCCGAGGAAGATGGCGAAGACGTAGGCCCTGGGGATGGCCAGGGTGGCGGCCAAGAGGGCCACGGCGAAGCTCGCCACCATGCCCACGTTGGCGAAGGTGCGAAGCAGTCCGGACGCCACGCCGTACTGGTGCTGAGGGGCGTTCGCCATCACGGCGCTGTTGTTGGCTGGGAAGAAGAAGCCGCTGCCGATGCCGTTGGCCAGGGCGGCCACCACCACCACCGCCAGGGGCGTGGTGGTGCCGAGGGTGCCGTAGATGCCGAAGGCCACGATCTGGAGCCCAAGGCCGATCGACGCCGGCGTCCTCGCCCCCAGCCGGTCGGACAGCCGGCCGGCGAAGGGTGCGATCACCCCGCCCAGCACGTACCCGGGCACCAGCAGCAGCGAGGCGTCAAACGGGCTGAGTCCGCGCACGCCCTGCAGGTACATGATGATCAGAAACAACACGGCGAAGCCGCCCAGACCCTGGAAGAAAGATGCCGACACGGAGGCAGCGAGCACGCGCTGGCGCAGGATCCCCAGCTGCAGGACAGGCTCGGGCACCCACCGTTCCCAGACCACGAAGCAGGCCAGGCACACGACGCCGGCGGCCAGCTCCATGAGGCCCGCTGATGCCCAGCCGCTGCTGGCCGATTCGGTCAGGGAGAGGAGCACCAGGAACAAGCCGGCACCCAGCAACAGGACGCCTGGGATGTCCAGGCGCTGGGAGCCCGACCGGCGCCTGTCCCTGAGCGTGCGGACGCCGATCCAGAGGGCGACTGCACCCAGCGGCACGTTGATGAAGAAGATGTCCCGCCAGCCGAAGAATGTGATGATGACGCCACCGAGCAGGATGCCTAGCACGGCGCCGACGTTCCAGCCGATGCTGGTGATGCCGTAGGCGCGGCCACGGCTGGCCGCAGGGACGGCGTCAGCGATGATGGCACCGCTGTTGGAGGCGATCAGGGCCCCGCCGATGCCCTGCACGACGCGAAAGGCAATCAACTGGGTCGCGCTCTGGGAGAGGCCGCAGAGCAGCGAGCCGACGGTGAACACCAAGAAGCCGAGATTGTACATGCGCACCCGGCCGTAGAGGTCACCCAGCCGGCCCACCTGGGTGGACAGCACGGTCACGGTCAGGAGGTAGGCCATGATCACCCAAATCAGACTGGCCATGCCGGTGTGCAGCGACGATCGCATCACCGGCAGGGCCAGCACCACGATGGTGGTGTCGACAGCGGCCAGCATGATGCCCAACAGCACCACGACCAGCACCAGGTTGGTGTTCGCAGTGGAGGGCTCCGGCGCTAGGTCGGCCCTGAGTCCTCGCTTCGGTTCAGGCAACGTCTACCAACTCCTCAAACCGAGAAAATTGTGGCTAAACCAGCCAGCCCGCCGCTCCCGGTCCAGCCCGTTCGGGCCGAGCACGGCCGGCTGTTTTGGCAAGCATACCACCACGTCCCGGGCGTTTGCGTCAACCCGGAACTGACCAGTTGGGCCGGAAGCGCGATCAGGGCAGGGCGAGAGCGGGTGACTGCACCAGAGGCCTGAGTGGCGCTGTGCTGTGATCCAGGGTGGTGGTTGCCTTCGGCGCCGCAGCGATGCGCACCCGGGCGGTCCACTCGGCGACCAGGCCGGACTCATTGGCGGCCAGCCACGCCTTGAAGGCCTGCAGCGGGGGGACAGCGATGAACAGGCCCGGATTCACCGGCACGCCATTCACCAGGATCCCGAAGTGCACGTGCGGGCCGGTCGACATGCCGGTGCTGCCGGAGAGGGAGATCACCTGGCCGCGCACCACGTGCTGGCCGACCTTGACCAGGATCTTGGAGTTGTGGGCGTAGATGGTGGTAATGCCGAAGCCGTTGTCCAGGACCACGAAGTTGCCATAGCCGAAGTAGCGGCCGGTCCCCCACTTGGCGTACACGATGGTGCCGGCGCCTACGGCCCGCACCGGGGTGCCGATCGGAACGCCGAGGTCAAATCCGTGATGAAACTCCATGCCGTTCTTGGTGAGCGGATTGACGCGCCACCCATATCCCGAGGTGAGAACGCCGTGCACGGGCAGCATGTCTGGCCTGGCCGCCAGGTAATTGGCCTCCAGCAGCGCCGCCTGCTGCAGCACAGGCACCAGGGTGGTGACGTTATCGAGGAGCTTGCTCACACTGGCCGCATCCTCGGGCGCGGCCAGTGTGGCGCTCGGCAGCGACACCTTGGCTGCCGCCTTCGCCACGCCCTGGGTGAGGGCCGGCGCCGCACTGATCAGCGCCTTGGCCAGCGTCCCGTCCTTCTTATAGGCAAGTGCCTGGTGCTTGGCGGCCGCGGCCGTCCGCTCCAGCCGGGTTACCGCCGCCTGGCGGGCGACCAGGGCGGCGTGCGCGTTCATATAGCCGCCGACCGCAACCATGGCCAGGGAGATGGAGAAGGCGACGGCCACCAGGGCGACGA
>JAJZLH010000029.1 GCA_021803575.1 Bacillota bacterium
CATCTGCAGGCCACCATTTACCGAGATCACCTGGCCGGTGATGTGGCTGGCAGCCGCACTGGCCAGGAAGGTGACAGCGGCCGCCACCTCCTCCGGCTCGGCCATCCGGCGCTGCGGGTTGCGCTGCACCAGCCGCTCGATCAGGGCGGCGGAGCGGGGATCCACCTGGTTGATCTCGATGATGCGGGTGCGCACCAGCCCCGGTGAGACCACGTTGGCCCGTACGCCGTGGCGCGCCGTCTCCTGGGCGATGGACTTGGTGAAGGCGGTGAGGCCTCCCTTGGCCGCGGCGTAGACAGCCTCGCCGCCCATGCCGGAGCGGCCGGCGTCCGAGCTGACGCTGACCATGACGCCCCTGGCCTCGATCAGGGCCGGCAGGGTGATCTGGGTGATGGCGATGGCCGCCATCAGGTTGAGGCTGATCACGTGCCACCAATAGTCCGGCCCATCCTCCAGAAACGGCCTGGTCAGGGTCCATCCGACGTTGTGCACCAATACGTCGAGCCCGCCCAGCCAGGTGAGGGCCTGGGCCGCCTGGCGGGCGGGCTCTCCGGCCGCCGTGAGGTCGCCCCACACGGCGGTCGCTTCCGCGCCCAGCGCTTCCACCTCTTTGGCAGTAGCGGTTGCACTCGGCTCGGTCTGGGCCATCACCACGATGCGCGCACCCTCTCTGGCGAAGGCCAGGGCGCAGGCGCGCCCGATGCCCTGGCCGGACCCCGTGATCAGCACCCTCCGTCCGCTCGCCGTCACGGCCGCCCTCCCTCTCGCCTGGGACGGGTAAGGTGAAAGAGCCTGCGCTCTCGCTCGTAGATCTCGACCCGCTTGCGGTTGGCACCTTCCCCGCTCATGAACTCGAGGTGGCGGGTGCCGAGCGGATCGAACCGCTCGATCAGCTCTCGAACCGTGTCGTCCGGTTCCGCCGTCACTTCCGCCTCCTCCAGGCCGGCCAGCTCGAAGCCGGTGGCGTCCCGCACCACGGCAGGGCTGACCCCTGGGTGCAGGCTCTTCACCGTCAAGGCCCCGGCCCTGTCCCATTCGAACACACCCAGGTTGGTCACCAGCGCAGTCGGCCGGCCGGCTTGGCCAAGGTGCGGCGGGCCCTCGGCGCCGTACCCGGCGCCCGACCGGAAGTCGACCTGCTCGACCAGGGTGCGGGGCGAGTGCTGGGGCAGGTAGAACAGGATCTGGGAGAGGTGCGCCGTGTCCTCGGGGATGCCGCGCGAGCCGACCAGAGCCACCTTCGGCCTGGACCACGGGCCAATCGCCGAGATGTTGGCGTGGCCCGCCCGGTCGACCTGGGCGGGGTTGATCCAGATCCGGAAGCGGTCCAGGAAGATGGCGTCAAAGATCTCCTCCATCGACAGCGTGATGGCCGGCCGGCTGCCTGACCAGAACTCGCCCAGGGTGAGCGTGGTCATCGGCGCCACGTCGACGCCGCTCTCCGGGGTGGACAGCACCATCAGGTCCGGCGCGTGGGTGACCTGAGCGAGGCGCGCCGCGATCAGGCCCATGGCTGTCACCGAGCTGACCAGCACCTCGCCTGTGAGGTAGCTGGCCATCGCCGCCAGCATGATGGCATCGATTCGGTCGCCCGCCTCCACCGTGCTCACCTCACACCCACAGTCTGCCGATCAGCCGTTCGGCGCCGCCCAGGGAGGAGACCCGCGCCTCCTCCGAGACCAGCACGGCGCGCTCCAGATAGGCCTGCCAGCTGTCCGCCTGGCGGGCGGCCTGGAGGTAGTCCTCGATCGCCTCCATGTCGACCCGGTAGCTGGGTGCACAGGCCGTGAAGTGTGCGCCCCAGGGCGCCTCTGCCACCGCCTGCACATAGATCCTGGGAATCTGGATGTCGCGCCCGTACCGCTGCAGCTCCGCCTCGTCGACCACGGCCTCGGTGCTGATGATGGTGGTCCTGGCCGCCTTGGCGCAGAGGGCGTCGATGTGGGCGTCGCCCAGGATCACGGCGTTGCCCGCCCGGTCCGCCACATTGACGTGGATCAGCGCCACGTCCGGAGCGATCGCCGGCACCGCCACCAGGCTCTGGCCGGTGAACGGATCCTCGATCAGCCGGAACGACCGGTTGACGGTGAGCAGGTCGGTGCCGAGCCCAGTGCGGGTGGGCAGGAAACCGATCCCCTTGATATGGGCGTCCAGCCCCGCCATCACCGTGTACTCCGTCCACTCCTCGAACTCCAGGCTGCCCTCCTGGCGGGCCCGCCGGAAGTGCGGCGCCAGGCCCAAGAGCTCGAACCCGACGTAGGCGTAGCGCAGCCGGCGCACCTTGTTGCACCCGATCAGGAGGTCTATGTCCGGGCCGCCCACGTCCACCACCAGGTCCAGGTCCCGGACGGAACTGCGGGCCAGGGCCCGCACCAGCGCCATCGGCTTGCGGGAGAGGCTGGAGCCGCCGATGGCGACCGTGGCCCCGTCCGGGATCTGGGCCACAGCCTCCTCCAGCGAGACCTGCTTGGAGCTCATTCCCGGGCGCCTGAGGCCGGCAGGTCCATAAACGGCGGCGATGCCAGCGCCAGTCCCCCGTCCACCACCAGCACCTGACCGGTCACATAGGCCGCCGCCGGAGACACCAGGAAGCCGATGGCGGCCGCCACGTCCTCGGCGGTGCCGATCCGGCCCACCGCCGTGCTCGCGGCCACGGTCTGCACGAACGCCGCATAGGCGTCTCCGGCGTAGAAGCGGGCCGAGTCGGTGTCGATCACGCCGGGACTGACGCAGTTGGCGGTGATGCCAAGGCCGCCCAGTTCGCGGGCCAGGTAGCGGATGAACACCTCCACCGCGCCCTTGGCTGAACCGAGCAGGGCGTAGCGCGGCAACGTGAACGCAGTGCCCTGGCCGCTCACCGCCACCACCCGGCCGCCCGGCCCCATCAGCGGCAGGGCCTCCTGCACCAGCTGCACCAGACCGCCCACCACCAGGTTGTACGTCCTGGCCAAATGATGCGGCCGGATCTCCGCGACCGACTTGAAGGCGGTGGCGGCAGCGGCCATGACCAGGATGTCGAGTTGGGAACTGGCGGCCCGAAACTCCCTCACCATGGCGCTGAGCTCATCCGGCTGGGAGAGGTCGGCCTGAAGCAGGAGCCCGCTCGACCCCGCCGCCTCGACCTGGGCCAAGGTGGCCTGGGCGGCCTCCCGTTGCCTGTGATAGTGCACGGCCACCCGGGCGCCCTGCCCGGCCAGCCACCGGGCGGTGGCGGCGCCGATCCCCCGCGAGGCGCCAGTCACCAGCGCCCACTTGCCGGCGAGGCTGAATCCTGACTCCATCTCAGGCCAGCCCCTTGCCCAGCCACTCGCCGCCGTCGATCACCAGGACCTCCCCGGTGATGAAGTCGGCGTATGGGGAGAGCAGGTAGCTGGCCGCCTGGGCGATCTCCGCCGGCTGTCCGAAGCGGCCGGCCGGGATACTGGCAAGGATGCGGTGTTGGGCTTCGGGGTCCTGCCAGAGCGGCCGCGCCCCCTCGGTATCGGTCGGGCCCGGGCAGACGGCATTGACGCGGATGCCGTGTTTCGCCCATTCGGCGGCCAGAGTGCGGGTCATCGCCACCACGCCCGCCTTGGCCGAGGCCGAGTGCACGGTGTGGGGACCACCGGTCCAGGCGTAGCTGGCCACCACCGACAGCACGCGCCCGCCCCGGCCGTCGGCGATCATCGCCCGGCCCGCCGCCCTGGTGCAGAAGAAGGTGCCGTTCAGCACCGTATTGACCACCGCCAGCCAGCCGTTGACCGAGAGCTGGTCGGCGTCGACCAGGAAGTTGCCGGCGGCGGCGTTGACCAGCATGTCGAGGCGACCGCCCCAGGCCAGGGCCGCGCCCACCAGCTCATCCACCTGGTCCGGCTGGCGCACATCGGTCGCCTTGGCCAGCGCCTTACCGCCCGCTGCCCCGATGGCGGCGGCGGCAGCCTCCAGCCGCTCCGCCTTGCGTCCGGCCAGCACCACGGAACCGCCCAGCCTGGCCACTTCCTCGGCAATCGCCAGCCCGATCCCGCTGCCGCCGCCGGTCACGATCGCCACCTGATCCTGAAAGGTGCCGTCCGGTAGCATGGTGTCCAGGTCCCCTCCCGGCTGACTCACTCGAAATGAGGCCGACGCTTCTCCAAGAAGGCTGCCACCGCCTCCTGGTGGTCGGCGGTGGCGCCAAGCCGCATCTGTGCCTCCAGTTCCGCCTCCACCACCGCCTGCCAGGGCAACTCCACCGCCTGGTAGAGCAGGCGCCTCACTTCGGCCAGGGCCCGCCTAGGCCCGGCGGCCAGCGCAGCCGCCAGTTCCTGGGCGGCGGCCAAGAGGCTCGCCTGGTCCGGCAGGATGGCCCGCACTAGGCCCAGCGCCACTGCCTGCTCCGCCGAGAGGGCGTCTCCGGTCAGGCACAGCTCCATCGCCTTGGCCAGACCGACGCTTCTGGCCAAGAGGAAACTGGAGCCGGTGTCGGGGCCGAGACCGGCCTTGATGAAGCCGGCCACCAGGGTGGCCTGGGGCGTGGCAAGACGGATGTCGGCGGCCAGCGCCAGGCTCATCCCTCCGCCCACAGCCGGCCCGGGCAGGGCGGCCACGATCGGCTTGGCGCTGTAGCGCAGGCTGTGGAAGATGGGCATGTACTCGTCGTTGACCACCCGCTCCACGCCCACGCCCTCCTGCTGCAGGCGCTGCATCTCCTTTAGGTCCTGGCCCACTGAAAAGGCACGCCCCTGCCCGGTGAGGACCACGGCCCCGACACCGCTGTCGCCGAGGGCCGCATCCAGGGCTTCAGAAAGCTCCAGGCGCAGGTCGCGGTTCAAGGCGTTCAGCGCCTCGGGCCGATTCAGGGTGATGGTGGCGACGGCTCCCTGGCGCTCGCTCTCGACCAGTGCTTGCTCCATGTCGTCCTCCTTGGCGTGGGGCCAGACGGTGGGAGGGTCCTTCCATAGGCGGGCCGAAGAGCCCTTCTGCACCGGCGATAAGGGGGATTTGGCGTGGCAGAGGCGGGAGGTCGGGCAGCCACCATCTTCCTGGTCGATGTCAACGCCATGTTCGCCAGCTGCGCCGCCCTGGCCGACCCCACCCTTGCCGGCAGGCCGCTGGTGGTGGCGATTGACCCCGCCGACCGCCGCTCCATCGTTCTCACCGCCAGCTACGAGGCGCGGGCCTGGGGCGTGCGCACCGCCATGCCGCTCGGCCAGGCCCTGGCCCTTTGCCCAGAGCTGAAGGTGGCGGCGCCGGACCACCAGCTATACCGGCAAAGCCAGCAGGCGATG
Organism: Bacillota bacterium; assembly: GCA_021803575.1. GTDB lineage: Bacteria > Bacillota > Sulfobacillia > JAJZYS01 > JAJZLH01 > JAJZLH01. The sequence continues at coordinate 5,247 of JAJZLH010000029.1, forward strand.
GGCAAGGTGCTGCGGCGCTACACGCCCCTGGTGGAGTGGGTGTCGATCGACGAGGCCTTCCTCGACCTGGCCGGCTGCCCGATCCTCGGCCAGGGCGCCCTCATAGCCGCCAGCGAGATGCGTGAGGTGGTGCGCACCGAGCTGGGGTTGCCGGTCTCAATCGGCATCTCAGCCACCCGCTTTCTGGCCAAAATGGCCTCTCATCTGGCCAAGGCAGCGGCCAGCGGCGTCTTCCTGCTCCCGGTGGAACAGGTGCCAGAGCACCTCTACCCGCTGCCGATCGAGGCCTTCCACGGCATCGGTCCCAAGACCGCCAGCCGCCTCAGCGCCTTCTCCATCACCACCATCGGCGATCTGGCCAGGGCGCCCGCCCGGCAGCTCGCCCAGCTGATCGGGCAGCTGGGCTCAACCTTCCAGGCCGAGCTGCGGGGTGAGGGGCCCAGTGCGGTCGAACCCAGCGAGACGGAGGCCAAGTCGATCAGCCACGAGCTCACCTTTGCCCACGACATCGCCGATCCCGAGGAGCTGCGTCCGGTTCTGCTCGCCCTCTCCGACCAGGTGGCCTCACGCCTCCGCCGGGCGGGTCTAGCCGGCCGGCAGGTCACCCTCACCATCCGGGACCGCAGCTTTGCCACCCACAGCCGCCAGCTGACGGCCGAGCAGCCTCTCTTCCTGACCGAGGAGATCTTCCCCAAGGTGCTGACCCTGCTCGGCCGCATCCCAGTCAGCGCCCTGCCCTGCCGGCTGGCCGGCGTCGGCGTGGGGGGCCTCCAGCAGATGGCGCCCTTGCCGGACACGCTCTTTGCGGATCGCCGCCAGACCAGGCAGGCCCTGGCCGGGGCCCTGGACCAGATCCGCCAGCGCTACGGAGACGACGCCCTGCTCTGGGCGTCCACACTGGGATCCCCGGGCCAGGAACTGTACGACGCCCGCCAGCACGGGTCTTCCTTCCGCACCCGGGAACTGCCAGGGGAGCCGACCCGCACCAAGCCAAGACCGCCGGGGTCGGCCGGAAGCCGATGAGCGAGACGCTGGCGGCCCGTCTGGCTGCCACTGGCCCCCACGCCGTACGCCGCCTGGCCGTTCTGGCCGTGCTCACCAGCGCCTGCCTCTGGGGCCTCTCCGGCACGGCGGCCGAGGTCCTCTTCCAGCATCTCAGCGTCTCGCCGGGCTGGCTGGTGGGCGTCCGCATGCTGGGCTCGGGCTTGATCCTGTCCATCATTCTCCGCCCCCGCATCGACCCCAGGCGCGACCTTTTGCCCTTGGCCGTGTTCGGTGTGCTCGGTCTCGGCCTGGTCCAGTTCGCCTACTTCACGGCGATCGCCGTCTCGAACGTGGCCACCGCCACCTTCTTGCAGTACCTCGCCCCCGCTCTGGTGGCGGCCTGGCAATTCTCCACCGGCCGCCTCGAGCCCAGCTGGCGGCTCGGCGGCGGCGTCATCCTGGCAGTGGCTGGCACCACCGTCATCGCCCTGGCCGGCAAGGGCGCCGACATCTCGGCCCAGGCCCTGATCTGGGGCCTCGGCTCGGCGCTGGCCGCCGCCTTCTACACCCTCTACCCGGCGCACCTGATGCGCCGGATCGGACCCTGGCCCACTGCCTGCTACGGGTTCCTGCTGGGCGGCGTCGCCTTCGCCGTGCTGACGCCGCCCTGGCAGGGGGCGCCCAGCACGCCATTCACCTGGCTCTTGGTGGCGGCGGTGGTGGTCGGGGGCACCTTGATCCCCTTCGGGCTCTATCTGTGGGGCGTGAGCAGGCTGGTCGCCACCGAGGCGGCCGTGATCGCCACCGCCGAAGCGGCGGCGGCCGCCCTGGCCGGGGCGTTCCTGCTCGGCCAGGTCCTGCCCGCCCAGGCCTATCTGGGCGGGCTTCTGGTGGTGGTGGCCGTCCTCTTGGTAAGCCTGGCCCGAGCCCGGCCGACGCCGCCGCCGGAACTGCCGATCGGCGGGCCGCCCTAGGAAGAGGAAGGCCCGGCCCCTGCTCGAAGCCATGGATGGGCCATCGGGAGGCAAAAGCGAGGGATTGCGGTGCCGTTCACGCTCGTCCGTCACCCTCTGTTGGAGGACCGCCTGACCGCACTGCGCGACGCCAGAACCGGACCCGCCGAATTCCGGGCCTGCCTGCGGGACATCGCCACCGTGCTGGCCGTGCTGGCCTTGCGCGATCTGCCCACCGAGCCGGTGACGGTGACGACGCCGCTGGCCCGCGCCCGAGGTGGCCGCCTGGACAGCTCACACCTGGTGCTGGTACCGGTGCTGCGGGCCGGGCTGGGCATGGTGGAGGCGGTGCACACCCTCTTCCCGGAAGCCGCCGTCTGCCACCTCGGCGTGTACCGGGACGAGGACTCCCGCCTGCCGGTGCCCTACTACGCCAAACTGCCCCTGACCATCCGCGGCAAGCTGGCGTTGATGCTGGACCCGATGCTGGCCACCGGCGGCTCTGCCGCCTTTTCTGCCAGGCTCTTGAGAGACGCCCAGGTGCAGGAGGTGCGGCTGCTCTCAGTGGTGGCGGCGCCGGACGGCGTCCGGCGCATGGCCGAGGACGCCCCTGAGGTGGCGATATACGCCGCCGCCCTCGACCCGGTGCTGAATAAGGATGCCTTCATCGTACCTGGCCTGGGTGATGCGGGAGACCGCCAGTTCGACACCCTGGGCTAGAGGCCGGGGCGAAGCGTTCGCCTAGGCGTCCTCCTCAGCCCGGCCGTCGCCGAGCTGCTCGGGACCTCGCTCCAGGCTCTCGGCCAGCTCCGGCCCGCTGTCCTCCTCGCCGCCCTCCAACAGCGATGCCGGCACACCCAGGGTCGCCTCATAGAGATGGCGCTCGATCTGCCTGGGATCGGCCGAGGGATCGACCACGGCCACCAGGCTCACCTGGCGCATCCTCGCTCCGTAGATGGTGCCGTTCAGCCCCTCCACCCGGAATGACATCCACGCCCCCGACCCGACGCTGGCGCCCGCCTGGCGGAGGGTTTCGAGCAGCCGGCGCCCCTCCGGCAAGATGGTGCCGAGAAGGTCACCCTCCGCCCGGAGCACGGCGCCGTGCGCCCCCCACAGCGCCACGCCGCGCACCCCCGGCAGCCGGCGCAGCCGGTCCAGGTCAGGCAAGGACGGCACGGCCAGCGCCTCTGCCGGCTCGGCCTCTTGGGCCTCTGGCCCCTGGGCCGCCGGCTCCGCCTGGTGCTCGGCCGCCCCACCGGCGGCCGGATCGGCGGCCGGCGGCTGCCGATTGCTGCGGGCCGCCAGCGTCAGGTTCAAGATCACCAGCACAAAGATGGCAAAGACCGCAGCCCCGATCGCCCATGGCACGAACTGAGCGCTCATCTCACTCCACCATCGCCAGGCCAGCGGCCTCGGCCGCCGGGTTGACATGGCGGCGGATGAACAGGAGGGGGATGATCGCCACCAACAGGAGTCCCGCCGCCAGCACGAACACGTTGTCCATAGCCCGGATCAGAGCCAGGGCCTGCACCTCGCCCCACAGCTGGACCAACACGCTCTGGCCCTGGGCCAGGATGGCCGGCGCCATCGGCGAGGCCGCCGTCAGTGTGCTGCTGATCTGGGCGGCGTAGGCGTTTTGCTGATTGAGCATGATCGAGGTGAGGATGGCGATGCCGAAGGAGCCGGCGATCCGCTGCATGATGTTCTGCACGGCGGAGGCGCGCGGGATCATCGAGTTGGGCACCACCGACATGCCGGCGGTCATCACCGGCATCATGCACAGCCCCATGCCGAAGCCGCGGATCACCATCCAGAACACGATCAGGGAGACCGGGATGGTGGCGGTCATGGTGTGGAACAGGAAGGTGCCGTAGGCGATGATCAAAAAGCCGACCACACCCGGGATGACCGGGCCGATCCGGTCGTAGATGCGCCCGGCGAACGGCATCATCACGCCGGTGGCGAGGGCGCCTGGCATCATGGCCAGACCGGTCTGGAAGGGGGACATGCCGCGCAGGTTCTGCAAGAAGAGCGGCACGAAGAAGAGCGCTGAGAACATGCCCACGTTCAGGATCACCGAGACGATGATGCTGGCCGTGTAGGACCCGTAGCGAAAGACCCTGAGGTCCAGCAGCGGGCGCTTGGCGCCGTAGAGCTCCCAGAACACGAAGAAGCCGAGTGCCACGATGGCGGCATAGAAGAAGAAGACGATCGACTCTGCGCCCCAGCCCCAGGCCTGTCCTTCCGTAAAGGCGAACAGCAAGAAGAACAGCCCTGTGGCCGAACTCAAGGCCCCCAGCCAGTCCAGGCGGCCGGCCGGCTGGTGCGAGAAGTTGGGCAGCCAGGCGTAGGCGGCCATCGAGCCGACGATGCCGATCGGGATGTTGATCGTGAAGATCCAGCGCCAGTCCACGTACTGGACGAGGTAGCCGCCCAGCGTGGGGCCGATCGCCGGCGCCAAGAGGAGGGACAGGCCCCAGAAGCCCATGGCGGTGCCGATCCGGTCGCGGGGCACCATCCGGTAGACCATGGACATGGTGACCGGCATGATCATGCCGCCGCCGATCGCCTGGATGACGCGGGCGACGATCAGGAAGCTCAGCGTGGGGGCGATGGCCGACAAGGCCGAGCCGAAGGTGAAGACGACCAGGGAGGCGATGTACAGCTGTTTCATGCCCACCCGGTCGGACAGCCAGCCGGACAGCGGCACCACCACGCCCAGGGCCAGCAGATAGATGGTGACAATCCACTGCACCGCCTGGGTGGAGACGCCGAACACCAGCATGATGTGCGGGATGGCCACGTTCACGATCGAGGAGTCCAAGATGGCCATGAAGGCTCCGACCACGGTCACGGCCAGGGCCAGGCCCCACGACCTGCTCACCTCTGGGCTCTGGGTCACGGCAGCTTCCCTCCTAGTGGACGGTGATCTGGACGCTGGCGCTCTCACCGGCACGCAGCACGTCGCCGTGCATGGAGGTGAGCTCGATCATCACCGGGATCACCTGGGTGACCGGTGTGAAGTCGGTGGTGGTATTGGCGGTGGGCAGCAGCGAGAAGCTGCCGGCAGTGGCCGGGCCAATGCGGGAGACGTAGCCGGAGAAGGTCTGGCTGGGGTAGGCGCTGATCGAGACGGTGGCCTTCTGGCCGACCTTGACCAGGGCGATCGAGGTCTCAGGCAGGTTGGCGATGACATAGATCTGGCTGGTTTCCACCACGCTGGCCAGCGGCAGGCCCGGCTCCACCATCGAGCCGTTGGCCACGTCCACCTGGCCGATGACGCCGCTGGTGGTGGCCTTGAGCGGGATCTGGGTGGCGGCAGGGACCGCGGCCAGCGCGCCGTGGACCTGGCCGGCGCTGGCTGTGGCGGTGGCAGGGTCGGCCACGGTCACGGTGCCCAGCACCTGGCCCCGGCTCACCCGCTCCCCCAGATAGACGTGCCAGCCGGTGAGGATACCGCCGGTGGGCGTCAGCACGGTGGCGATCGGGGCCTCCACCTGGGCGTTGGCGGTGCTGACATAGGTGTACCCCTGGTACCAGTAGCTGTAGGCGATGGCACCGGCACCGGCCAGCACCACCAGCACGGCCAGATTGATCAAGAGAACTCTCACCACACGACTCATCTCTGGGCAACCTCCTCATCATGCAGGGCATCCATCAGGGCGTGCAGGCCGTGATCCAGCTTCTCCAGGTCATTGGCGTCGAGCCGGGACAGGGCCGCTGCAAACTCCGCCTTGATGCGTTCTCCGATCTGGCGGGGGTCGATCTGCTTGTCCCGGCCGGCCGCCGCCAGGCTGACGTGCACCTGCCGCCGGTCGTGCTCGTCCGGCCAGCGGCGAACCAGGCCCTTGTCCACCAGCCGGTCCAGGATGCCGGTCATCGTGCTCTTCGGCACCTCGTGCCGGCTGGCCAGCTCGCCCGGTGTGGTCTCCTCACAGTGGCGCAGACTGAACAGGATCATCGCCTCTTCCAGGCTGAGGTCGGTCCCTGGCAGCGACTCGCCCCAGGACGCCCGAAGGCGTTTCAGGACGAGGTTTCGGGCCCGGCCCACCAGCTCCATCAGCTCATAGGCGTCGGTCGTAACGGTTCCCCCAATCCTACCTTTGCGAACTATTTGATTCCGAACACTTGCGTACCGTACTATCGGATCCGGCATTTGTCAACAGGATCTTCCGAGTGAGGCCCCTCGCCCATCTCTGCACAGTCGCCAGGGGTCCGGCCGATGCGGTAGGATGGGCCTGGCCGCTCGCCGGCCGCTCACCCGGGCATGGGAGGCAATCTTGACGCGCACGCTCTTCCGCTGGCTGATCGCCCTGGTCCTGCTCGCCGTCGCCGCCTCCTTGGTGGTGGGCCGGGTGGCCAAGGCGCCAGCCCAGGTCACCCCTGTGCCGCTGGCCGCCCTGGCTGGCAAGCGGACGTCGTCCACGCCGCCATCCTTCCCCACGCCCCGCTACGCCCTCGCCATCGGCGGCACCACCATCGCCCAGGCCCAGGGCGGCATACCGTGGCCGCTCGCCTCCCTGACCAAGATCATGACCGCCATGATTGTGCTGGACTCGCCCAACTATCCCTTGGGCCGCACCGTCACGATCACCGCCCAGGAGCAGCTGCAGTCGCGCCAGGAACTGGCCCAGGGCGACTCTGTGATGCAGGTCCTGGCCGGCCAGCAGTACACGGTGTCGGAACTCCTCTACGCCATGATGCTGCCCTCAGCCGACAATGCCGCCACCATTCTGGCCAGCATCTACCCCGGCGGCCAGAGCGCCTTCGTCGCCCAGATGAACGCCCAGGCCCGAGCCTGGGGCCTACGCCACCTCCACTTCCAGGACCCCTCCGGCCTCTCGCCCGGCGACCAGGGCTCGCCCCAGGACCTCCTGGCCCTGACTGAGCGGGCTCTCGCCAACCCGACCTTCGCCCGCATCGTCGGCACCAGAGAGATCTTCATCCCCGACCTGGGCACCGTCACCAACCTCAACCAGCTGCTCGCCCTGGTCCCCGGCACGGTCGGGGTCAAGACCGGCTGGACCCCCCAGGCCGGCCGCAACCTGGACTGGGCGGTGCGTACCACCCTGCCCGGACACCCGCTCCTGGTCGGCGTCTATCTGGACGGCCCCGGCGGCTTCGGGCCGATTTTCTCCTCGATCAGGGCACTCAGCACGTACATCGACCAGCATGAGGCCACCCGCCTCCTGCCGGCCGGCACCGTGGTGGCGGTGGCCCACCTGCCTTTCGGCTTCTCAGTGCCGCTGCGCCTGGCCGGCCCGCTGCTGTTGGTGGGAGCCAAGGGCAGCTCCGTCCATCTCGCCTGGCAGCGATCGGCAGGGAGGGAGGGCCTGCCGGGCCGAATCACACTCACGGTCGGCACAGAACGGTACACCCCGGCGCTCTCCCCGCCCGCCTTCCCGTTCCTCTACCGGCTGGCCTTGTTCTTCTGAGTGATCCTGACAGAGGAGGAGGCCGGATGGTTCAAAGCGCCGTCTTCGGCTACCTGATCGGGTCGGTCCCCTTCGGCGTGCTCCTGGCCAACCTGAGAGGCGTGCGCCTGAGGGAGGTCGGCTCCGGCAACATCGGCGCCACCAACGTCAGCCGGGCGCTGGGCCCGGCCGCCGGCCTGCTGGTGCTCCTGCTCGACGCCGCCAAGGGCGCCCTTGCCGCTATGCTCGGCTACGCCCTGGTCGGCCCCTGGGGGTTCGTCCTGGGCGGTCTGGGCGCTGCCCTCGGCCATGCCTACCCGGTGACCCTGCGCTTTCAGGGCGGCAAGGTGGTGGCCGTGTCGCTGGGCGTGCTGCTCCTGACCAGCCCCCTCTCCGCTCTGGTCGCGGTGCTCGTCTTCCTGGCCATGCTCCTCATCACCCGCATCGTCTCCATCTCCGCCCTCACCGGCGCCAGCGCCGCCCTGCTCACCCTCGTCGTCCTGCCGGAGCCGATCGAGAGCCGGGTGGTCGTGGCCGGACTCTGGCTGCTGATGGTGATCCGCCACGCCCCCAACATCCGCCGCCTCGTCGCCCACCAGGAGCCCCGGCTGAGCGTGCGCCGGTGAAGATCGCCATCATCGGCGCCGGCGGCTTCGGCACCGCCCTGGCCATCCTCTACGGCCAGCGCGGCGACGACACCTGGCTGGTGGCCAGGCGGCCGGAGGCGGCCGCCGAGCTGGCCAAAAGCCGCGTCAACTCGGTCTACCTGCCCGGGCTCCGCCTGCCGGACGGGGTGACCGTCAGCGCCGATCGGGCCCAGGCCCTGGCCGGTGCGGACCTGGCCATCTTCGCCGTGCCCTCCCAGGCCATGGCCGACACCCTTGCCCTCTGCCGGCCGCACCTATCCGGCGTGCTCTCCGTGTCCACGGCCAAGGGGCTGGCCCTGCCCTCCCTGCTGCGCATGAGCGAGGTGGGGGCCTTGGCCGGCGTCGACCTGGTGCAGCTGTCCGGACCGAGCCACGCCGAGGAGGTGGGGCAGCTCAAGCCCACGGCCGTGGTGGTCGCCCACCCCGACCCGGAGATGGCAGCCCTGGCCCGGGACCGCCTGGCCTGTCCCACCTTTCGCCTCTACGCCTCGTCGGACCGGCGCGGTGTGGAGCTGGCCGGCGCCTTCAAGAACGTGCTGGCCATCGCCGCTGGCATCCTGGACGGGCTCGGCCTCGGCGACAACGTGAAGGCGGCGCTGCTCACCCGCGGCCTGGCTGAAATCTTCCGTCTGGGCGTGGCCGAGGGTGCCCAGCCCATGACCTTCGCCGGGCTGGCCGGCCTGGGCGACCTGTTGGCCACTGCCACCAGCCCGCACAGCCGCAACCGTGCCCTGGGGCTGGCGATCGGCCACGGCGAGTCAGCGGCGGCGGTGAGAGCCCGCACGCCCTACGTCTACGAGGGCATCTTCGCCACCCAGGCCGCCCTGGCGCTGGCCGAGCGGGCGGCGGTGGAGATGCCGATCGCGGCCTCGCTGGCCCAGATCCTGTTCGAGGGGCACAGGCCCCAGGACGAGGTGGCGCGCCTTCTGGGCCGGCCCCTCACCCGCGAGGACAATAGCGACGCCTAGGCCCGGTCGCCGGCGCGAACAGGGCCGCCCGGAAGGCGGGCGGCCCAGGTCACAGAATTGGGGTCGGAGGGGCTAGGCTGCGCCCTCAGCACCCTGCTCCGCCTGGAAGGCTTCGCCCTCGACCGAGATCTTGACCTCGTCTCCCACCATCAGGGCGTTGTCGACCAGGTGGTTCCACTCCATGCCGAATTCCTTGCGGTCGATGCTGGTCTCGACGCTGAAGCCCAGGCGCTTTTTCCCCATGTGGTCGGTGATCACCGGGGTGAGGGCCCCGGTCAGCTCCACCGGCCGGGTGACGCCCCGGATGCTGAGGTCGCCGAGAATCTTCAAGGCGTCGCGGCTGCCGGTGACTGTCTTCGCCTCGAACCGGATCTCGGGGTGCTCGTCGGCGAGTAGGAAGTCCGGCGAGCGGAGGTGGGCGTCCCGCTTCGGCTCGCGGGTGTCGATCGTCTTCGGGTCCAGCGCCACCAGGGCGGCGGTGGGCAGATCCCCCTCGGTCTCAAGCCGGCCGCTGATCAGGTTCATGTGACCGCGTACGGTCATCAGGCCGAGGTGGCGGACCGAAAACTGGGCGGACGTGTGGGACGGGTCAAGCTCCCAAACCATGCGAATCCTCCTCCAACAATCTGTCGGGTCTGACTGAGCATAACACTATACTTTTCATAGTGCAATAGGTTTGCAAAGTTATTGCTGAGGGTCTATGATCTGGGCATGGCTGATGAGTTTTGCCCGGTGCACGCCGCCATCGGCGTCCTGCAGCAGAAGTGGGTGCTCCACATCGTGCGCGAGCTCCTGAACGAGCCACGCGGTTTCAACGAGCTCTCCCGTTCGGTCGGCGGCTGCAACCCGGCCACGCTCAGTCAGCGCCTGGACGAACTGGTCACGCTGGGCGTGGTGGCCCGCGAGGTGCACTCCATGTTCCCGCCGCGCACCATGTACCGGCTGACGCCAGCCGGCGTCGCCCTGCAGGGCGTGATGCAGGCCGTGGAGGACTGGGGCCGCACCTACATCAAGCCGGACCCGACGGACGGCCACGCCTGCCTCAAGGAGAAGGCGGACGCCCTGGCCATGGACCACCCGGCGTAGCGAACCATTCCGCCCCAGCCCGAGAGAGGGGGCCCGCCACCACCGGCGGGCCCCCTCTCTTCGGTCCCTGGCCAAAGTTCACTGACCGTTGGCACCAGGCTTGGCGATTCCCCAGGACAAGAGGGCGACGCCGGCCAAAAAGGCCACCGTGGCGGCCACATACAGGAAACCGGGCCCGCCGCAGACGGCGGCAGCCGGAATCGGCACCGCTGGAGCGAGGGTGCCTGAACAGATGCCGCGGGCCTGGGCCACGGTCACCACCCCGAAGCCGGGGATGTTCACCACCGGCAGGAACAGCACGATCAGGCCGAGCGCCATCAGTCCCCCGCCGCCCCAGATGCGGCGGGAAAAGTGCCGCCCGCTTGAGCCGTTGCTGCCATGCTCCTGGTCAGCCACCAGGTCAACCCCCTCATCCACTGATCGCTGCAACACCGCCAGGGTCCTGGAGAGACAGCCTTGGGCGGACCGGCAGCTTGCCCGGGTGAACGCCCATCGTCCAGGCCATGCTCTCGTTGTCCCACATCGGCGCCGCCTTGCCAAGCCAACCGCGGCAGGCCGCCCTAGCCTCGGGCCAGGTACCGGGCGAAGCTCTCCACCTCGTCCGGCGGATTAGCGTAGACCATCAGCCGGTCGTCGGCCTCGATCACGGTGTCGCCTCTGGCCACCACGGTGTGGGCGCCGCGGGCGATGGCCACGATCACCACGTGCGGCGGGATGGGCAGCTGCCTGATCGCCATCCCCACCGCCCCACTGCGCTCACCCACCACCAGCATGCGCAAGGTTCCGGGCTCAGCGTCTGTCTCTCGAAACATGGCCGTCTTCTGCGCCGTCTCGAGGCTGAGTGCGGTGTGTGCCTGGTAGGACTGCATGACCCCGCCCCGGCTCACCACGCCGACCAGCTTGCCGTCTGCCACCACCGGCACGATCTCCGTGTCATAGAGCGCAAACCGGCGCATGGCATCGTCCAGGCTGTCGTCCGGCGCCAGGGGCGGCACCCGGTTCAGGGCCACCGAGGAGATGGGGTCGGCCAGAGAGCCCTCCGACGGCGCCGCCAGCACGGTGGGTGCCTCCAGCACGCCCTGGTAGATGCCCGCCTCGTCTTCCACCACGATGGCGTCGGCGTGCAGCTCGCTCATCGCCTGCTGGGCCCGGAGCAGGCTGTCCTGGTCGGTCATGCGCACCGCCACCGGCCGCATCGCCGTCCTGACCGCCATCGCTTCCAGCGGCCGCACCTCGGAGCCGCGCAGGATGCGGATGCCGCGCCGGCTGAGCCGCACGGTGTACATGGTGTCGCGCTGCAGCGACCCATAGAGGACATAGGCGATGGCGGAGGCCATCGCCACACCCAGGGTGAGCTGGTAGGCACCCGTCATCTCCAGCACGATCACGGATGCCGTCAGCGGCGCCTGGGCTGCGGCGGCGAACACCGCGCCCATCCCGGCCACGCCGAAGCTAGGGGCGTCGGCCAGCGAGGTGGGGAACAGGCCGTGGGCAACGGAGCCCACCGTGGTGCCGAGCATCAGGCCGAGGTAGAGGCTGGGCGCGAACACGCCGCCGGAGCCGCCGGCGCCGATGGTGGTGAGGGTGGCGACAAACTTGGCGACCAAGAGCAACAGCACCATCACTCCGGCGATCTTGCCCAGCCCGACCAGCTCCATCGGGCCGTAGCCGACGCCCAGCACCTGGGGCAGGGCCAGCCCCAGCGCCCCCACCACCAGGCCGCCCAGCACCGCCTTGTGCCAGAAGTGAAGGTGGTACCGGCTGAAGAGGTCCTCCGCCCAGGTCAGGCCGCGGGTGTAGAGCACGGCCAGCAGGCCGGCCAGCACACCGACCAGCGCCATCACCACGATCGAGAAGGGGGAGCGGAAGGCGAGATGGGGCAAGGGCAGCGCCAGGTGGTTGCCGAGGATGGCGTTGAACACCGTCACCCCGACCACCGACGCCACCATGCACGGGACCAGGGTACCCATGGCGTAGCTGCCCAGCACCACCTCCATGCCGAAGAGGGCACCGGCGATCGGCGCGTTGAAGGTGGCGCCGATGCCGGCGGCGGCGCCAGCACCGACCAGCAGCATGATGTAGCGGTCGGTCAGTTTCATCACCTGGCCAAGGGTGGAGCCAAAGGCGGCGCCGATCAGGGCGATCGGCCCCTCCCGGCCGACCGAGCCTCCGGCGCCGATCGTGATGGCAGGCGCCAGGATGCCCCAGAAGCCGACCCGCTTCCGAATGCGCCCGCCGCGCAGGGCAAGCGCCTCCAGGATCTGGGGCACACCGTGGCCCTTCACCTCGCTGGCGAAGTAGGTGGTGATGGCGCCCACCGCCAGGAGGCCCAGCACCGGCTCGATCAGCCGGCCAGCTGGCGGCAGCCGCAGAGCGCCGTGCACCAGGAAGCCGAATCCCGCCGCCGCCGCCTGGATCATCAGCCGGAAGACCACCGCACCCAGTCCGCCCACGGCACCCACCAGCACAGCCAGCAGGATGAGCAGAACGGGCTCAGGGATCTTGGCCGGAGCCCGAGTCACCACCGACCGCCGCCTCCCCGCTGGGATCAGCAGGCTGGCACTTCTCCTAGCCCGGCCCTCTTCCCCTGCCGCTCACCGGGAGGTCAGGGGCCGGACTGGGCCTCAGCGGCTCACCTCCGGCCGTGGCTGGTCCAGCGGTGAGAGCTGGGACTCGATCTCCCCCCGCCTGGGCTCCAGGAACGGCGGCAGCGCCAGGCGCTCCCCCAGATGGTCGACGTCCTCGTCGGCCAGAAAGCCGGGGCCGTCGGTGGCCAGCTCGAACAGGATGCCGGACGGCTCGCGGAAGTAGATGGAGCGGAAGTAGTAGCGGTCCACCAGCCCGGAGCTTCGGATACCGGCCGAGTTCAGGCGATCGAGCCAGGCCAGGTGCTCCGCCTCTGTGGGCACCCGGAACGCCACGTGGTGGGTACCGCCGCGGCCAAGCCGTTCCGGCGGCCAGTCCGGATGCACCTCCAGGTGGACCTCGGCACCTGCGCCGCCTAGGCCGGTGGCGAACACCCGGACGGTACCGTCGTCGCCTGGGCGCTCCCGAAAGCCCATCAGGCCGGTCAGCACCTCGACGGTCGGCTCCGCCTGGGCCACGGCCAGCGTAACGGGACCAAGACCCTGGATGGCGGCATGCTCTGGCACCGGGCTGGCCGCCCAGTGCAGATAGGTGGTGGCCGGGCTTCCCTCCTGGTCGACCGTCAGCAAGAGCCGCTGCCCCTCCGGGTCGCGCAGCGCCAGCACCGGCCTGCCGGCGCGCTCCGCCGCCATGTCCGAATCCACGCCGCACTCTGCCAGGCGCGCCTGCCAGTAGGCCAGGGCTCGGCTGTCCCGCACCCTCAGCCCGATGCTGGAGATGGACCGCACCCCCGGCCGGTTGGCTGCAGCGTACGGGACGTCGAAAAAGGTGAGTTCGGTGCCGGGGCTGCCCTGGCGGTCACCGTAGAAGAGGTGGTAGGAGGAGGTGTCGTCCTGGTTGACCGTGCGCTTGACCAGGCGGAGACCCATCACCCGGGTGTAGAAGTCCAGGTTGCGAGCGGCCTGGGCAGTCAGCGCCGAGACGTGATGCACCCCGGTCAGCTGCATCAGAGCACCCCCACTTCCCCAGCTGGCCGCTCGGATTTCTGGTGCGGGCCGGACCTACTGAGCCAGAGACTCGTCCTGACCGGCACTGGTCAGTTGCGCCACCCAGCCGGTCAGCGCCGCCAGCGCCCCCGGATTCACATGGTACACGACCTTGTGCCCCTGCGGCCTGACCCGCAATACGCCGGCGTCGGCCATGGCGTTCAGGTGGCGGCTCAGGGTGGATGGGTGCGCCGGCAGGCGCTCGGCCAGAAGGAGGGCGTGCCCGGGCCCCGCCGCCACCAGGCTCTCCAGGATCTTGCGGTTCAGATCGTCGCCCAAGACCGCCAGCACCCGGCCCACCTCGACCGTGAACACCCCCTGGTCCAGCTCGTCGCCCTCCACCCACAAGGTCCAGCGGCGCGGCGTGCGGGCCACCGACACGGCGTCCTCACGGGCCAGGCCAGGTGTCGGCACCACCACCAGCTGGCGGACACTGGCCAGCTCCTCGGGCTCCAGTCCCTCGATCGGCCGGCCGGTCGCCTCGAAGAAGGCCCGGCCGAGATCCGGCGCCAGGCGTCGCTCGCTCCGGCCGAGCCGCGGCATGCGGCTGTCGATCAGGCCGGCCGCCGGCGCCAGCACCTGGGCCAGGACGCCAAGGGCCGCCTCCCGGCTGGCCAGGATCGGCTCCAGCTCCGCCTCGGTGGTCTCCCACAGCAAGGCCTGGAGGCGGACCCGGCGATCGTACAGGCGCCGGTCCGCCCACCAGCCCGCCTCCTCCGGCCCCTTCGGCCAGGCCTCACGGCGCCTGGCCGCCTCCGCCGCCGAGTCCGCCGCCTGGCAGTAGAAGGCCCAGCCGCGCCCGGCCGCCTCGGCCAGGAGGCTTCGCCACCACTCGTCGCCCTGACCGTCGATCCAGGCGACAAGCTCCGAGACCGTGTGGACGCTATCCACCTCGGCCGAGGCCGGCTCGGCCAGCCTGTCCCGAAGTGCCACTCCGTGTACCAGGAGGCCGCGCAGGGCCGCCCAGCCCGGGATGGCGGCCAGGTGCTGGCGCGGCAGCTCCGGCACCCGCCCCACCTCGCTCTCCAGAGTGAGGCCTGCCACCATCAGCGGCCAGGACCGCCGCAACAGGATGTGACAGGGCTCGCCCAGGCGGACCCGATCGAACGGCGAGTGGTGCAGATCTCGCATCTGTTCCATGTTGGCATCCTAGCATTCGTGACGTACGCTGGCCACGCGCAAGGGGAGGTGTCACCATGATCGTGGTCGCCAATCGCATCTATGTGGCTCCTGGCTCCGAGTCAGCCTTCGAGGAGCGTTTCCGCACCCGCCCCCGGCAGGTCGAGCAGGCCGCCGGCTTCATCCGCAACGAGGTGCTGAGGCCCATCTCAGAGGGGTCGCCCTATGTGGTGCTCACCCACTGGCAGGACGAGGCGTGCTTCCGCAGTTGGACGGAGAGCCCGGCCTTCCGAGTTGCCCATGCCTCGCCCCGCCCGCCGGAGGGGATGTTCTCCCAGCCCAATGCCTTCGAGATGCACGAGGTCCTGCTGATCTAGAGCGGCCGCTCACCGGACACCTTGTCCGTTGCCGCCGCCTGCGCCGCACAGCCGCAGGGGCCCGGTCCAGGGCGGTCCTAGGCGATTGGCTCGGCACCGAGCGGGCTCGGGGCCGCGCTCGGCCCGCGCCCCCTGCGGCCGAGGTAGAGGGCGCTGTTGACCAGCCCGATGTGGCTGAAGGCCTGCGGGTAGTTGCCCAGCATGCGGCCCTCTGCCGGGTGCATCTCCTCGGCCAGGAGGCCAAGCGGCCCCACCCGGGCCAGGATGCCCTGGAAGATCTCCTCCGCCTCAGCCTGGCGGCCGGCCAGGGCCAGGGCTGAGACCAGCCAGAAGGTGCAGAGCAAGAAGGCACCCTCCGTCCCGGACAGGCCGTCGCTGTCCAGGTAGCGGTGCACCAGGCCGTGGCTCATCAGCTGGGACATGGTGGCGTCGATGGTGCCGGCCACCCTGGGGTCGGTGTGGCTGACCAGCCCCATCACCGGGATGAGCAGGCTGGAGGCGTCCAGCACCGGCGACCCGAAGGCCTGGGTGAAACTGTTCAGCCTGGGGTCGAAGGACTGGTCGAGGATGGCGCGGCGGATCTTCCGCCGCTCCTCCTTCCAGACATCGAGCGGCGCCTCCAGCCGCCAGCGCTCGGCCAGGCGGATGCTCCTGTCCAGGGCCACCCAGCCCATCAGCTTGGAGTAGGTGAAGTGCTGCTCCCGGCCCCGCATCTCCCAGATCCCGGAGTCCGGCTCCTGCCACGTGCTGGCCACGTATTCGGCGATGCGGCGGACCATCGGCCACTCGGCTTCGATCAGCGCCCGCTCCGGCACGCCGCCGTTTCTGGGGTAGCGCGTGAACTCGTAGAGGGCGTTGATCAGCTCGCCGTAGATGTCGAGCTGGCGCTGGCTGGCGGCCAGGTTGCCGATGCGTACCGGGCGCGAGTTGCGGTAGCCGGACAGGTGGTCCAGCTGCACCTCCTTGAGGTCCTTGCCGCCGGCCAGGCTGTACATGGTCTGAATGTCCGCTGGATCCGTGTCCCTGGCCCAGATGGAGCGGATCCAGCGGAAGTACTGCCTGGCCTCCTTCTGGTGCCCGATGTGAAACAGGGCCTGGGCGGTGAAGGATGCATCGCGGATCCAGGCATAGCGGTAGTCCCAGTTGCGCCCAGCGCCCACCGCTTCCGGCAGGGAGGTGGTGGGGGCGGCGGCGATGGCGCCGCTCTCCGGATGGGTCAGGAGCTTCAGGACCAGCTCCGAGCGCACCACCTGGTCGTGCCAGGGTCCGGCAAAGGCGCAGCCGGGACCATCGCAGCTGTGCACCCACGAGCCCCAGACGCCCTTGGTCTCCTCCAAGAGCTGCTGGCAGACAACAGGAGAGAGGGGGGACGCCTCCTTATAGCGCAGCACCAGCCAGGCGCTCTCACCCTCTTCCAGCGTAAAGGCGCCTGTGGCCTGACCGGCTTGCACCTGGCCTTCACCGGGCGCCTGCAGAAACAGCTGGCTGCCGCCGCCCAGTTTGGCCAGGAGGCCGCCGGCCTGCCGGGCCCAGGTCACCTGGCGGCGGCCGTAGTCAGGGCGGGGTGAGAGCTCCCATCGCATCTCCACCTTGCCCCTCTTGCAGTCCACCTCGCGTAGGATCGCCCGGTGATCCCAGGGCACGACCTCACCCTGCTCGGCGTCCGCCATCACCGGCATGAAGTCGGTCACCACCGCCCGGCCGAGGGCGGTTTCGAACTCGGTGACCAGGACGTTGGTATCTGGCATATAGGATTGCCTGGACCGAAATTCGGCGCTGGGCTGCAGCAAAAAGCGCCCGCCCCGATCCTTGTCCAGGATGGCCGCAAAGACGCTGGGCGAGTCCAGATAGGGCAGGCAGCACCAGTTGATCGAACCGTCACGCCCGACCAGGGCACAGGTCTCCAGGTTCCCGATCAGGCCGTGGTCCTCGATCGGCAAATACCCATCCAAGAACACCAGCGGCATCAGGCCGTGGTCCAAAGCGCAACCTCCAGCGGCGATCGTGACGCCTTGGGTATCATGCCTGCGCCGGTGGCTCTGGCGCAAGGGCAGAAGGGAGGGCTTCGCTCTGGACAAGAGGCGCCGATCCGCCCCGAGTCAGCGCTCAACGGTGCAGGATTCGCATCCTTCGCGTCTAATCCAGCCCGATTCCATCGCACAGGGGGTGGGTGGTCTGACTCTGATCAGACGGGTGGTCTCGCTGGGAGCGTCCTTGGCCCTGGTTTCC
Organism: Bacillota bacterium; assembly: GCA_021803575.1. Classification (GTDB taxonomy): domain Bacteria; phylum Bacillota; class Sulfobacillia; order JAJZYS01; family JAJZLH01; genus JAJZLH01. Next base: position 22,656 of record JAJZLH010000029.1, read on the forward strand.
CTAACCCTGCTCGGCCCGGTGGCCGAGAGTTCGGCTCCCGTCATCTCGCACGCGCCGCGCATCGCGCTGACCGTGCCCGGCACCACGCACGGCAAGGGCGGCTCCGCCTCGTCCAGCAGTGGCTTTGGCTGGGCATCCAGCAACTGGTCCGGCTATGCCCTGTCCGCCACCGCCAAGGGCACCTACAACCAGATCACCGGCTCCTGGCTGGTGCCCATGG
>JAJZLH010000041.1 GCA_021803575.1 Bacillota bacterium
GCACCGTGCGCGACTGGCTGATCTGATAGCCCTTGGGCAGATCCGGATAGAAATAGTGCTTGCGGTCGAACTGCAGCACGGGCGCCACCCGGGCCCCCAGCGCCAGCGCCAGGCGCAGCGCCCGCTCCACCGCCCCCCGGTTGGGCCGGGGCAGGGCACCCGGCAGACCGAGGCAGACCGGACAGGTCAGGGTATTGGGCGGCGCCCCGAAGCGGTTCTCGCACCGGCAGAACATCTTGCTCCGGGTGCCGAGCTCGATGTGCACCTCCAGCCCGATCACGGCCTCAATCATGGCCGGGCTCCCTCTCCCCCGGCGTGACCGGCGGCATGGCGCCGAAGTGGTCCTCCAGCACCTGCCCGGCCTGGAAGAGGAGACCCTCCTGCCATGGCCGGGCCATCAGCTGCACGCCGACGGGCAGGCCGCCGCTCTTGCCGGCGGGCACGCTCAGTGCCGGCACTCCGACCAGATTGGCCGGCAGGGTCAGCGCGTCGTTGGCGTACATGGCCAGCGGGTCGGCGCTCTTTTCGCCGAAGGCGAACGGCAGGCTGGGCGTGGTCGGCGAGAGCAGGAGGTCAGCCTCGGTGAAGGCCCGGGCAAAGTCTTCTTCCAAAAGCCGGCGCAGGCGCTGCGCCTGCAGGTAGAAGGCGTCCACATAGCCCGCCGACAGGGCGTAGGTGCCGATCATGATCCGGCGCTTCACCTCTGGCCCGAAGCCTCGTCCCCTGGTCTGGCGGTACATCTCCACCAGGTCGTCGCCGCCGGGCTGGCGCACCCCGTAACGCACGCCGTCAAAGCGGGCCAAGTTGGACGACGCCTCCGCCGGCGCGATCACATAGTAGGTGGCGAGCGCCGCCGCCAGATGCGGCAGCCGCACCTCTTTCACCACGGCACCCGCTGTCGCCAGGGTGCGCAGGGCGTCGGCGCAGCGGGCGGAGAGGGCGGGGTCCACACCCTCCCTCAGCTCTGCCGGCATCGCCACCCGCAGGCCGGTCGCGCCGCGGGCCAAATGCTCTCCGTAGTCCGGCACCGGCTCATCCACCGTCGACGGATCGGCCGGATCGACGCCAGCGATCACCGCCAGAAGCTCCGCCACGTCACCGACGGTGCGGCCGAGCGGGCCCACCTGGTCGAGCGAGGAGGCGAAGGCGACCAGCCCGTAGCGGCTGATGCGCCCGTAGGTCGGCTTCAGGCCCACCGCACCGCAGTAGGCGGCTGGCTGGCGGACCGAGCCGCCGGTCTCGGAGCCGAGGGCGACGGGCGCCATGCCGGCCGCCACCGCCGCTGCCGACCCGCCTGAGCTGCCGCCCGGCACCAGGTCGGCCCGGTGCGGGTTGACCGTCTTCCGAAAGGCCGAGTGCTCGGTCGACGAGCCCATGGCGAATTCGTCCAGGTTGGTCTTGCCCAGGATCAGAGCGTCGGCCGCCAGAAGCCGCTCCACCACCGTGGCCGAGTAGGGAGGGGCCCAGTTGGCCAGGAGGGCGGAACCCGCCGTCGTCACCACGCCGCGGGTGGCCAGGTTGTCCTTGACGGCCACCGGCACCCCGGCCAGCCGCCCCAGCGGCCCGCCGGCTTCCCTCCTTCGGTCCTGGTCGGCGGCCTGGGCCAGCATCGGCTCAGCCATCACGGTCAGGAAGGCGCCGAGCGAGGTGTCCACCGCTGCCACCCGCGCCAGTGCGGCCTGGGCGATCTCCCGGGCGCTCCGCTCTCCGGTCAGGAAAGAGCGGTGGAGCTCTTGGCCGCTCTCCTGCCACCAGAGAGCCATCAGGTGGCGTCTCCCGGAAATGGCACCTGGAAGCCGGGGCCCTCGGTGGCCGGAGCGCCCTGCAGTGCGGCTGCCTGCTCCAGGCCAGGAGCCACAATGTCCGCCTCCAGCTCCCGGCCATTGGCCCGGGCCTGCCACGGCTGATCGGCCTCTTTGAGTGCGGCCATGATGCCCTCAATGTAGGCCAGGATCTGTCCCAGCTCCTGGCCCAGCCGTCGAACCTCCTGATCGTCAAGGTCGAGACGGGCCAGCGCCGCGATCTGGCGCACCTCCGACTCGGGGATCACGGGCCACCCCTCCTCTCAAGCGTCGGGCGCCGCCCCCCGGCGGCGCCCGCTCTCTTAGGGCCTGGCGGCCGCCGCTTGGAGGCCGGTTTTCCTCAGGTGGCAGGCGGCCCAGTGCCCGCCGCCCAGGTCGATCATCTCCGGTTCCTCGGTGCGGCAGAGATCGAAGGCGTACGGGCAGCGGGTATGGAAGCGGCAGCCCGGAGGCGGGTTGACCGGCGACGGCACGTCGCCCTGCAGCACGATGCGCTCGCGGCGGACGGTGGGATCGGGGATCGGGATCGCCGACAAGAGTGCTTCGGTGTAAGGGTGCTGCGGGTGGCTGAACAGCTGGTCGCCGTCGGCCACCTCCACCATCTTGCCCAGGTACATGACGCCCACCCGGTCCGAGATGTGCTTGACCACGTTCAGGCCGTGGGCGATGACCAGATAGGTGAGGTTGAACTCCTGCTGCAGGTCCTCGAGGAGGTTCAGCACCTGGGACTGGATGGACACATCGAGCGCCGAGACCGGCTCGTCGCAGACGATCAGCTTCGGGTTGAGGGCCAGGGCGCGGGCGATGCCGATGCGCTGGCGCTGGCCGCCGGAGAACTCGTGCGGGTAGCGGTCGATGTGCCGCTTGGCCAGCCCCACCACGTCGAGCAGCTTCTCCACCCGCTTCGCCTTCTCGGCACCGTGGGCGATGCCGTGGATCTCCAGAGGCTCGCCCACGATGTTGCCGATGTTCATGCGCGGGTTGAGCGAGCCGTAGGGGTCCTGGAAGATGATCTGCATCTCCCGGCGCAGGGTCCGCAGCTCCCGAGGCGAGGCCTTGACCACGCTCTTGCCCTCGAACAGCACATCGCCGGAGGTGGGCTCGTCCAGGCGGAGCAGCACCCGGCCGGTGGTGGTCTTGCCGCAGCCGCTCTCCCCGACCAGGCCGAACGTCTCACCCTTGCGGATGTCGAAGGACACGCCGTCCACCGCCCGCACCCAGGCGTGGGCCCGGAACGAGAGGCTGGTGCGGATCGGGAAGTGCTTGACCAGGTCCTGCACCTGGACCAGGGCGGTGTCGTCGTGGCCGAGCGGGGCCGCCACCTCGTAGGCAGGAATGCTCATGACGCCTCCTCCTGCTTGCGCTCGGCCGGTGGCACGATGCAGCGGTAGAGTCTGCCGTCTGGCGGTCTCGGAATCAGCTCCGGCTCGCTCTCCCGGCAGGCGGGGCGGACGTATGAGCAGCGGTCCTGAAAGCGGCAGCCCTGCGGCAGCTCCAGCATGTTGGGCACCTGTCCCGGGATCACGTGCAGACGGCCGCGGCCCTGGTCGAGGCGGGGGATGGAGCGGAGCAGGCCTTCGGTGTATGGGTGGTGCGGGTCGCGGAACAGGGAGCGCACGTCAGCCGTCTCCACGATGTTCCCGGCGTACATCACGGCCACCCGGTCGGCCATCTCGGCCACCACGCCCAGGTCGTGGGTGATGATGATGATCGACATGCCGAACTCCTGGCGCAGGCGGCGCATCAGGTCCAGGATCTGGGCCTGGATGGTCACGTCCAAAGCGGTGGTCGGCTCGTCGGCGATCAGTAGCTTGGGATTGCAGGCCAGGGCCATGGCGATCATCACGCGCTGGCGCATCCCTCCGGACAGCTGGTGCGGAAACTCCTCGATGCGCTTTTCGGGCACGGGGATACCGACCCGCCGGAACAGCTCGATCGTCATCTCCCGCGCCTCGTTGCGGGTCTTCTTCAGGTGCAGGCAGATGCTCTCGGCGATCTGGTCGCCAACCGTGTAGACCGGGTTCAGCGAGGTCATCGGCTCCTGAAAGATCATGGCGATGTCGTTGCCGCGCACGTCGCGCATCTCGGCGTCGCTGAGAGTGGCCAGGTCCCGGTCCTCAAACAGGACGCGGCCCCTGGCCAGATAGCCCGGCTTGGTGATCAGCCGCATGATGGAGAGGGCGGTGACGGACTTGCCGCAGCCGCTCTCGCCGACGATGCCGAGGGTTTCGCCCGCCCGGACCTCAAAGTCGATGCCGTCCACGGCGTGCACTTCGCCACTGTCGCTCGGGAAGTGAGTCGCCAGGTCCTCCACCTTCAGCAAAACCTCTGCCATCTCAGCGCTCCTCACCGTGACTGCTGGGTACCTGAAAGCGAATCGGTGGGCTGGATTCCGCCTCCGGGAACGACTCGGCCCTATTCGACCTTCCGCCTACGAATCCTGCCCCTCTATCTTACGGCGAAACGACGCTTCATCCCATAGCGGGATGGCCAGCGCCTCAGCCTCCTGCCGCTTCTGACCCGGCTTGTCGCCCACCACCAGGTGCGTGACCCGCCGGCTCACCGCCGACAGCACAAGGGCTCCGGCCGCCCGAGCCGCTGCCATAAGCTCCTGACGGGGCACGGCGAAACTGCCGGTGAAGACCAGCCGTTCGCCGCGGAGCGGCCCCTCCCCGCCATGAGCCGGCTCCGCCACCTCACCCAGGACGCCCACCCCAGCCAGTTCGCTCACCCACTGGCGGTGCACCGGGTCGGCGGCCCAGGCCCGAATCTGGCGGGCGGTGAGCGGCCCCACGTCCGGCACGGCGCACAGGTCTTCCTCGCTGGCCTCGAGCAAGGCAAAGAGGCTCTCAAAGCGGCTGGCCAGCCGCTCGGCGGCGTGCGCCCCCACCTGAGGCAGACCCAGCGCCAGGATCAGGCGCCAGAGCGGCCGGCGCCGCGAGCGGTCGATGGCGGCGAGCAGATTCTGGGCGGAGCGTGCGGCCATCCGTGGCACGGTGAGGAGATCTCTCTCGTCCAGCCGGTAGAGGTCGGCCGGCGTCTTCACCAGCCCAGCCTCAAGCAGGCTGGCCAGGAGCTTGGGGCCGAGACCGTCGATGTCCATAGCAGCGCGGCTGGCGAAGTGGCAGAAGGCCTCCAGCTGGCGGCCGGGGCAGGCCTCGTTCGGACAGCGCAGCGCCGTCTCCCCCTCGTTCCGGACCAAGGCACTGCCACATGCCGGGCACTGCCGGGGTGCCTCCAGCGGCTGTTCCTGGCCGGTGCGCTCGGCGGCGAGCGGGCGCACCACCTCCGGGATGATCTCCCCGGCCTTGCGGATCACCACCCGGTCACCGATCCGGATGTCGCGGGATTTGGCCAGCTGGGCGTTGTGTAAGGTGGCGCGGCTCACGACCGTGCCGCCCAGCCGCACCGGCGTCAGGTAGGCCGTCGGTGTGACCGTGCCGCTGCGGCCGACCTGCCACACCACCCGCTCCAGAGTGGTGACCACCTCTTCAGGCGGGAACTTGAAGGCGATCATGGCCCGAGGTGCCTTGGCGGTGGCGCCCTGGGCGCGGGCGGTGGGCAGGTGGTCCAGCTTCACCACCAGTCCGTCGATGGCAAAGGGCAGCTGGTGGCGGCGCTCCTGCCAGAGACTGACCGCCTGCCAGAGGTCGTCCCAGCCAACGAGCCGCTGGCTATCGGGCGGCACCGGAAAGCCCATCGCCATAAGGGCTGCCAGGGCTTCCGTCTGGGTCTCGACCAGGTCTTCCGGATGGCGGATCTCGTAGCAGAAGAGATTCAGGCCGCGGCTCTTGGTGACTGCCGGGTCCAGCTGGCGGAGGGCGCCGGCGGCGGCGTTGCGCGGGTTGGCGAAGAGCGGCTCCCCGGCCGCCTCTCGCGCCTCGTTCAGCCGCAAAAATGCCTCCTTGGCCAGGTACACCTCACCCCGCACCTCGAGCTCGCCCGCCGGCGCTCCCTTCAGGGTGTGCGGCAGGTCCCGCACCTCGACCAGAGTGTGGCTGACATCCTCACCCACCGTGCCGTCGCCGCGGGTGATGCCCTGCTGGAAGCGGCCGTCCCGGTAGCGGAGGACGACGCTCAGGCCGTCGATCTTCGGCTCCAGGTCCACCGCCACCTCGTCCGTGCCCACCGCCCGTCCCATCCTGGCCATGAACTCTTGGAGTTCCTCCTGGTCCAGGGCGTTCTGCAAGGACAGCACCGGCCGGCGGTGGCGCACCGGTGAGAAGGCGGAGTCGGCCTGCCCCCCGACCAGCCCGGTCGGCGAGGCCTCGCTCCCAAGTTCGGGATGAGATGCCTCCAGGGCCTGGAGTTCACGCACCAGTCGGTCGTACTCGGCGTCCGGCACACTGGGGGCGTCCAGCTGGTGATACTCGTAGTTGTAGCGGCTGATCAGCTGTCTCAGCTCCTCGGCACGACGGGTCGGATCGGTCATAGGCCTTCCTCCCGGCTCAGTCCGGCGAAGCCGGCGATCAGTGTCTTCACGCCGCGCTCGGCGAAGGCGACCTTGATCTCGGCGTCCTCACCGTCCCCTTTCACCGCCACCACGGTGCCCGCACCGAACACAGAGTGCACCACCCGCTCGCCGGGGCGCACGCCGGCGGCGAACGGTTTCGGCCCTCCAGGCGTCATCACCCGCCGGTAGGCCGGCGCCGGCACCTCGATCGGCTGGTCGGCGCCCAGCCACGGTCCGCACAGGTCGTCCGGCACCTCTTCCCAGAAGCGGGAGGGCAGTGCCAGGGAGAGCTGGCCCCACAGCATGCGCCGGGTCGCTCGGGCCAGGAACAGCTGCTGGGCAGCCCGGGTCACCCCGACGTAGAAGAGCCGCCGCTCCTCGTCCATCTCCGCCTGGTCGGCCAGGGCCCGGCTGTGCGGCAGGAGGCCGTCCTCCAGGCCGACCAGGAACACCACCTGGAACTCCAGCCCCTTGGCGGCGTGCAGCGTGCTGAGCGTCACCCGGTCCGGCGCCTCCTCGGCCTGGTCCAGCTCGCTGAGCAGGGCCACCCGGTCCAGGAAGCCGAACAGATCGTCGCCGTCCAGGGCGGCCTCGGCCGCCCGGTCGACCAGCGCCTCCACGTTCTCCACCCTGGCCGTCTCTTCGGCCGCCTGGAGTGAGGCCAAAAGGCCGGACATCTCGGCCACCTTCCGCACCTGGTCGGGCAGGGCCAGACCGGCGATCTCGCCGGCCATGGCGTCAAGTAGGTCAAAGAAGGCCTGAGTGCGGGCACGGGCCGGTCCGCTCAGCTTGGATGCATCCGGGCGGCCGTTTTCCAGCTTGGGCTGGTCGAACAGGTGGTCGACGGTCGCCTCGCCGATGCCGCGCCTCGGCACGTTCACCACCCGCCTCAGCGCCATCTCATCACCGGAGTTGGCGACCAGGCGCAGGTAGGCCAGCACGTTCTTGACCTCTTCCCGCTCGTAGAAGCGGACGCCGCCGACCAGCTTATAGGGGATGCCGTGGCGGAGGAAGGCCTCTTCCAGGCTGCGCGACTGGGCGTTGATGCGGAACAGCACCGCGATCTCCTCGCCCGGCGTGCCGCCTGCCCGCAGTTCGGCCACCTTGCGGGCGACGGCGTCCGCCTCCAGCCGGTCGTCGGCGAAGACGGCGCGCTGGATGGGGCCGCCGGTCTGGCCCTCCGTCCACAGCACCTTGCGGTGCGGGCTCTCGCTGCTGGCGCTCACCTGGTTGGCGACATCGAGGATGGTCTTGGTGGAGCGGTAGTTCTGATCCATCACCACCACCTTGGCGCCGGGGAAGTCGTGCTCGAACTCGAGGATGTTGCGGACGTCGGCGCCGCGCCAGCCGTAGATGGACTGGTCCGGGTCGCCCACCACCGCCACCTCGGCGCCGCCCTGAGCCAGGAGCGACAGCCAGCGGAACTGGGGCGGGTTGGTGTCCTGGTACTCGTCGACCAGGATGTGCCGGAAGCGGGCCTGCCACTTCTGGCGGACCGCCGGCACCTCCTCGAGGAGGCGGATCACGTACAGGATGAGGTCGTCGAAGTCGAGCGCCGCCTGGGCCAGGAGCGCCGCCTGATAGCGGGTCATGGCCTCGGCCAGCCGGTCCTCGAAGAAGCCGCCGCCCGCCCTGAGGTCCTCGGCACTCAGCCCCTGGTTCTTGGTGCGGGAGATGCGGGACAGCACCATGGTGGCAGGGAACCGCTTCTCGTCCAGCCTCAGGTCGTGCAGCACCTTCCGCACCACCGTCAGCTGGTCCTGGCTGTCGTAGATGCTAAAGCGCGAGGGCAGTCCCAGCGCCTCGATGTCGCGGCGCAAAATCTCGACCGATGCCCGGTGAAAGGTCATCAGCCAGATGCCGGCAGCGGCGCTGCCCAACCGGGCCTCGACCCGCTTCCGCATCTCGCGGGCCGCCTTATTGGTGAAGGTCACCGCCAGGATGGACGGTGCCGGCACCCCGTCCTCCACCAGGCGTACGATGCGCTCGGTGAGGGCGCGCGTCTTGCCGGACCCGGCGCCGGCGACGATGAGGAGAGGCCCTCCCCGGTGGTTGACGGCCTCCTGCTGGCGTGGGTTTAATTCCATCTCCTGGTCCTCTCTGCCATTTTATGTCCGCCGCTTATGTAATCTTGCGTGAGCCCGCGAGGGATTACCCTAGCCGAACGGATTAGTCTGTAGGGGGAGTTTACCACAGTCCCACAGAACCTCCTAATAGGTAGCAGGGGCCGCGGGCCCTCTGGGAGGTGTCGGTGTGCCAGAAAAGCTCACCGCCTCACAACTCGCTTCCAGCCTGGCCGCCCTGCCAGGCTGGTCACAGGTGGATGGCACCCTGGTCAGAAGCGCCAAGCTCGCCACCTTCCCGCTCGCCCTGGGCGTGGTAGCGGCGGTGGGTGCGCTCGCCCAGGGGCTGAACCACCATCCGGACATCGACATCCGATACCGCACCCTCACCTTCACGCTCTCCAGCCATGATGTGGGCGGACTGACGGAACGTGACCTGGCCCTGGCCCACGCCATCAGCGACATCCTGGACCGCACGGCCGCTTCCGGCTAGCGCCGAGTTCGCCCGGAGCCTCTGACCTTAGCTCCTCGCCGCACCCCGGCCCTGGTACGAAACCTCCGGGCGGAGCGGCTGTGACCGCACGGCCCCTGGGTAACTGGCCAAGAGGGTGCCGACTGGGCTGTCCCCGTCCGGCAGCCAGTACTGCACGAGGATCTGCTCCCTCCACTCCGTCCCCAGATGGCGGCCGCCGGCTGCCTCCAGACCGCGCAGGAACCGGTCCCGGGCGCCCTGGGCCACCTCGAGCTGGTAGACGGTGCCCCACACCAGCTCCAGCTGCTCGGCCCGGGCCAGTGCCGCCTGTCCAGCGGCCAGATAGGCCCGGTAGAGCCCGGGCCGGCCCAGATTCCGGCCACCATAGTAGCGCACCACCACCAGCGCCCCATACGCCACCTCCGCCCGGCGCAGTGCCTCCAGTAGCGGCTGGCCGGCCGTCCCCTGCGGCTCGCCGTCGTCGGAGGCCCGCTCCTGGCCCGTTCCCGCCCGCCAGGCAAAGGGGTGGTGGGAAGCATCCGGGTAGCGCAGGCGGACCGACTGCACCGCCTGCCCGGCCAGGTCTGGCGTGGCGGCTGGCAGCGCCAGGCCGATGAACCGCGACCGATTGACCACGGTCTCGGCCCGGCCCTCCGCCCCCACAGCCAGATTCGCCCTGCCCATGCCCCTCCCTTCGCTTCGGGCCGGTCCTGGCCCTGCGCAGGCCGGACTGATCGGCGGGACCAGACCTGGCCTGGGCTACTCGCGCTGGCCCGGCCGCCCCTCTCTTGACCACCCGGCCGCGCTGGCGGAGCATGGGAAGTCGCCAGACCGATGGGGGAGGTTCCCATGTACGAAGTGCAGCGCGCCGTGCTCGGCCCCATCGCCACCAACGGCTACGTGGTGTGGCACCCGGACAGCCTGGACGCAGTGCTGGTCGATCCCGGCCCCGGGCCGGGCCTGCTCCTGCACCACGCTCGCTCTGTCCAGGTGCAGGCCATCCTGATCACCCACGCCCACTGGGACCACATCGCCGGCCTGGCTGAGGTGGCCGGGACCTATGCGGTGCCGATCCTGATCCACGCCCTGGAGCAGGACTGGCTGACCGACCCGGCACTCAACCGCTCCAGCGTCAACCCGGCGCTGTCCGGCGGGCCGGTGACCGGTCCCGCCGCCACTGGCCTGGTCGCTGATGGCGAGCAGCTCAGCTTCGGCCGGCTGACGCTGACGGTCGCCCACCTGCCGGGCCACAGCCCCGGTCACGTCGCCTACCTCGGCCCCGACGAGGCCTTCTCCGGGGACCTTTTGTTCGAAACCGGCGTCGGCCGCACCGACATCCCGGGTGGCGACAGCGATACCCTGTTGCGGAGCCTGGGCCGCTTCCGCACGCTCGCCCAGGGTAAGCGCATCCACCCCGGCCACGGCCGGCCTTTTACCATCGGGCAGCATGAGCCGACGCCGCCGGTCGGGGGGCCGCTCCGCTGATCCCGGTCCGCCTGGCCCTGCCCGAACCACCTGCCGAGGCCCGGCTCGGCCACTGCGTGCGCTGTGCGAGCCCCCTGGTTGACGTGCACCGGGCCTACAGCGAGCGCGGCTTCACCTACCTGGACGTCCCGGCCTGGCACTGCCCGGGCTGCGGGGAGTCCTACTTCCATGTCGGCACCATCAACGCCATTCACCACGATGTGGCCAGGAGGCTGCCCGGCAGCCAGCCGGAGCGGGCTCCGCTCTGAGGGCCTGACCCGCACCCTTCCCGCACCGCCTGCCTGGGGGGAATCACAGCCGATGGCGTCAGCACCCCTGCCCCACACCCTGCTCCAGGCGAAGCGGGTCCTGGTGGTCGGCTGTTCCGGCTCTGGCAAATCCACCGTGGCCAGGAAGCTGGCGCCCCGGCTGGGACTTCCCCTCATCCACCTGGACCGGCTCTACTGGCACCCAGGCTGGGTGCCCACCGCTGAGCCAGAGTGGCAGGCGGTGATCACCCGCCTGTCAGGAGAGCCCAGGTGGCTGATCGACGGCAACTACGCCCGCACCCTGCCCATCCGCCTGGCCCAGGCCGATCTGGTCATCTGGCTGGACCTTTCCACCTCCACCTGCCTGTGGCGCGTCATCAGGCGCGGGCTGGGCGGTGGCGGGCCACGGTCGGACACGGCGGCCGGGTGCCCGGAACACTTCGATCCGGCCTTCCTTCGCTGGGTGGCCGGCTACCGCCGCCGCAACCGGCCGGCCATGCTGACCTGGCGCAGGGCGGCCCCGCCCGGCCAGCATTGGATCACGCTCACATCGCCGGGTGCGGTGCACCGGTTTCTCGCTGCCATAGGGCGCTAGGCGTAAGGTCCTAACCGGCACCGCTGTGCGCCCGAACCGCCGCCTCCAGCAGGGAGGCGCTCAGCCACCCCTGGTGGCTCCACACCAGATGCCCGCCCACCACCAGCATGTACTCCGGGCTGCCGGCCAGGCCCAGCCCGCCGGCCAGGCGGCCGCTGGTGTCGACCGCCACCGGATAGGCCAGCGGCGGATGGATGGTGGCCAGGAACTGGCCGAGTGCAGACGGCGAGGGCTCGGTCACCGCCTCGTCCACCGCCACCAGGCTCGGCCAGCCATGCGCCCGGGCTGCCGCCTGGTATGGGTCCTCGGCAGCCATCTCAGCAGCCAGGTCGCCGAACTCACTGAGCCAGGTGCCGAAGAAGAGGTAGAGGTGGTTGTGGCTGGGCCCTATCGCCAGCTGGCCACCGCTGGCCAGCGGCAGGCTCGCCGCCATGGCAGCGGTGATGGGCGGCGCCGGTGACACCTTGGCCAGGTGCGGCCGGCCGGGCAGGGTGTCGGCCACCTGCTGGGCCAGAATCTGGGCCTGGGCACCGGCCGTCGCCTCGTCCATCACGCTCTCCAAGAGGGCGCGGGCATGGCCATGGGGCCCGATCACGTAGATGGCCGGCGTGTGATCGATGTTGCCTTTGACGACCGCCACGTAGATGCCGTAGGCGCGCCACACGGCCCGCAGCTGGCTCGCCGACCCGGTCAAAAACTGCCAGCCGTAGAGCAGGCCGTGCGCCACCGAGAAGGCGCGCACATCTGTGACGGCGGTGGCCGCCGGATTGGCATCGACCGCCACCAGCGCCACCCCTGAGGCCCGAGCACCGAGCAGGTGCATCGCATCCACCATGGCGGCGGCGGTGAGCGGGCAGATGGTGGTGCAACGGGCGTCGATGAAGGCGAGCACCACCGTCTTGCCGCGCAGCTGGCTGAGCGTCACAGACTGACCGAACTGGTTGGTCAGAGTGAAGTCCGGGGCCAGGCGGCCGGCCAGTTCGGTCACCGGCATCACGGCGTTGGTACCGGGTCCGCCGCCGCCGATCAGCGGAGGGAGCGGCTGGTAGGCTGTGGGCTGGGCGGCCAGGTAGAGATGGACGGCCAGGGCCAGCGCCAGGGCGACCAAGAGGGCCTGGACCAGCCGGACTTTGGTCAGCATGTTCTAATGCTACGCCAGCGCAGGCGGGGCGGGAGTGACCGATATCCGAAGCGCCCGGCTGGGGACGTTGAGAGAGGCGCTGACCGGCCCCCAGAACTGCACGGCCAAGGGCGATCCAGTGGCCGGCGGGCCCGCCGGAAACCAGAGGCGGCCCTCCCGCACCACGACCAGCATCCCCAGCTCGCTGCCGCAGAAGGTGATTTCCTGGCTCTTCTTGCCGAAGACGCCGATGCCGCACCGTCTCGCCAGCCTCGCCACGAAGGCACCGACGTCTTGCACCACCACGCCCACCTCGCTGACCCGCCGGATGTGCTGCGGCCCGAAGGGGCGGACCGTGGGGTCGGGCAGGCGGTGGCGGCCGATCAGTTCGATCGAGTTGCCCGCCGGGTCAAAGGCGTAGCAGGAGTGGGCCTGCCAGGCCGGGGAGCTGGGGATCACCACCTGCCCCTCGTAGCGGAGCAACGGCACCCGGAAGGCCAGCCAGTCGGCTGCCTCCTGGACCAGGCTCTCCGGCACCTCGAAGGCCAGGTGGTACCGTCCGTCCGCCTCCTCCGCCGCCGGGCGGAAGACCACCTCCGTGCTGCCGGCGCTGACGTGAAGCTCCTGGCTGTCTCCCCGCACCGGCAGGCCCAGGTGCTCGCCGTAGAAGGCGCGCAGGGCCCTCAGCCGGTGGCAGGTGAGCTCCACCCGGCCGATCGTGCCGTCGACTGGCGGGTCGGCGGTCATGAGCTGGGCGGCCCGCTCTGCTGGCGGAGCGCTCCCTCCAGGGCGGCGAGATGGGGCGTGGCGATCAGGTAGAGGCCGCCCGGAGTCTGAATCAAGACACCGGATACCGGGTACCCGTAGATGAGGACGGTCATGGCCGGGCCGTGCCCCGATCCGAAAATGCCGCTATCCAGCGTGGGGTCGGCGAAGCCGTTCAGCTTGGTCAGCGCCGGGCGGTAGGATGCCATCGCCACCACCCTCCAGGTGGCGGTGGCCAGGGTGAGCGTCGCCGCCTCAGGCGGGGCGTCCAGCTTCAGGGTGCCTCCCGTCACCTGCCAGTTGGCCTCGGACTCCTGCAACGGCACGATGCCGAGCGGCAGGGTGAAGGCGATCAGCACCGCGATCAAAAGGAGGGGCACGGCGCGGCGGTACTGCGGCCTGCCGCGGCCGACCACCAGAAAGGCGATCACCAGCGCCACTGGCAGGAGCAGGGGTAGGAAGGCCACCGGGTTGGCCGGCGACAGGAGGCTGGCCAGGACGGCGCCGTAACTCAAGTGAAAGCCCATCCGGCCCTCTAACCCCTCTTCTCTCTATCGACGCCAGGCGGGCGGGGATTCCCCGCCCGCCCAGACTGATCCTGCTCGCTCTTAGGCCAAGGATCCCATCGGGTCCCAGGGCTGGAGCACGATCGGCTCCAGCTTCAGTGTCTCCCGCTGGGCCTCGCTCAGGTACTTCTTGTGCACCACCACCTGGTACATGTGGTCGTCGAACCAGGCGTCGCTCATCACAAAGTAGCCGTCCTTGCCGGGCTCGGTGCCCCAGCTGTTCTCCACCTTCCAGCGGTTGGGGCGGCCGTCCACCAGGTTGACGCCGGTGAAGACCATGGCGTGCGTCATGCGGCTCTCCCCGTAGTCCAGCCGCTCGCCCTTGGTCATGGTGAAAGGCACTCCCAGCGTGCCCTCGTAGTCGAACAGCCGGCTGTCCATGATGCCCCCGTCGCGGTCCAGCATCTTGCCCACGTCGCAGCCGAACCACACCGGCTCCTGGTCCTCAAGCTGGGCCAGGGCCACCCGGCGCAACTCGTCGATCGGCAGGTTGAGGTAGACCACCGGCCGCCCCTCCTTGACGCTGGCCAGAAAACGCACGGTGTAGGTGCGGTTCATCGGCTTGTCGTCGGTGGGGGCGTTGATCAGGCTGACGTAGTCGTCCAGGTTGAGCTTCACGTAGCGCTCGACGAAGGTCCTGGGCGTGAGGCCGCGCTCGGCGTGAAAGCCGCCGTCCTTGTCCTTGTACTCGAAGTCGAAGCGCTCGGGCGGCTCGCCCAGGTTGGCCACCAGGATGCGGTAGATCTCTGCCAGCATCTTCTCCTTGGCCGACTGGACGGCACCCTGGGCAGCGCCTTCTGCCACCAGGCGGCGGAGGCGGACGGCGTCCTCCCTCAGCTTGAGCGTGATCAGCATGTTCATGGCCCGTGACTGGCTGGACTGGAAGGTCTCCGGCATGGCGTCCTTGGGCACCAGGCCGTACTTCTCGACCAGCGCTACAAACATGTCCCACTGGCCGCCGTCCCCGACCGGGCTGTCCAGCAGGAAGGCGACCACCCGGCTGTCGTACGGCTCGTCGGCGGTCTCCAGGATGTTCTCCAGGAAGGCGTTTGCCTTCTCCACCTTGTCCCAGAACATGGTGTAGTTCTGCGAGAACTCGAACGACTTCAGCTTGAGGTCGGCTTCCACGTGGTGGCGCAGCACGTTCAGAGCGGCGAACATCCAGCAGCGCCCGCTCTGCTTCTGATGCGTGACCGCGCTGGTCTCAAGGTCCAGGGAGTAGGTGTGGGTCATGGCGGCCACCCGGTCCGGATCGATGGCGACGGCCTGGATGCCGGACTTCCTGACGGCGTTGGAGACGGTTTTGAAGCCCGGGCTGCTTGCCAGGTCGTGGCGATAGCGGCCCAGCAGCTGGTCGGTCACCGCCGCCTTGCGATCGGTCTGCACGCTCATCTCGAACCCTCCTCGAAAAAACCTTACACACGCCACCTATCCTACACCTCACGCCACATCCCTGCCGCCGGCGACCCCCAAAAGCTCCGGGTACGGTGCGAAATCCTGAAGCGGCAGGTCCTCGAGGCTCCCGCCGCCGTTCCCAGGCCCCGTCCCGTACACCCACTGGAGAAAGGAGACACTCACCATGCGCTTATGGCATCTGCTGGTCACCGCTCTGGTCGCCGGCAGCCTCACAGCCGCCCCGTTGGCGGGTTCGACCTCAGCCAGCGGGTCGGCCTCCAGCACCGTCAAGACCCAGACCGCAGGCACCACCGCCACCTTCCAGGACAACCTGGCCACCGACCTCCAGGTGATGTGGCAGAACCTCCTGATCACCTTCAACGGAAACGCCAGGGCGAAGGCCGAACTGGTCTTCAACTTCGCCCGGGCCGAGGCCACCCTGGCCGCCCGTGACTTCCAGAGCGGCGCCGTCGCCGCGGCCATCGTGCCGATGGAGGTCTACACCCGAGACATGGCCGAGGGACGTGCCATGCTCCACCAGACCAAGGGCACAGCCAACACCCAGGCCCTGACCGCAGAGGCCCAGGCCAAGGCGGCGGGCCAGGAGATGGCGGCAGCCGAGAGCCAGCACAGCCAGCAGTCAACCGCCCTCGAGACCAAGGGTGAGAACCCGGTGATGGCGAGCCTGATCGCCAAGGCAGCCGGCGTCCCCGTCCAGACCGTCCTCGCCCTCAGGGCCAGCGGCATGGGATGGGCCCAGATCGCCGCCCGCTACAAGCTGGACTGGAACCTCCTGGTGGAGGCCTATGCCAAGAGTGAGGGGACTACCCAGAACTCCGGGTCCGCCAGTTCCGGCTCGGCCAGCGGTTCCGCAGCCGCCAGCGGCTCAGCCCGCTCAGACACAGGCGCCTCCGCCAGTTCCAGCGGCAGTGCCAACAGCAGTGGCGGCCTAAGCCTCGGCTTCTAAGCCACGAGGCGCCGTCCCGACAGCGGGGGGCAGGGCAACCTGCCCCCCTTGCGTTGCTCCCAGGTGCCTTTCCGGTCAGGGGCCGATCGCATAGGATAGAGCCGTCTCAGCGGAGGAATGCCCTACGCCCAGATGGTCGGCGGCGATCCGGCGCCTGATTGGCATCCAGGTCCTCTACACGCTCGCCACCGCCCTGGCGGGCACCTTCGTGTCCCCCTACGTGCTGGACTCTCCCAGCGCCGTGCTGGGCGTGGTGGTGCTTTACCTCGGCCTGTTTGCCGCCTGCCCGATCGGCGCCTACCTGGGCGGGCAGTTCAACCGCACCGACCTCGGCCGCAACCTGCCCTGGAGCTTCGCCGCCTACGCCGTCTTCTACGTCGCGCTGTTCGCCCTGGGCCTGGCCCACGCCGTGACACTGCCCGCTCTGGCGGCGCTGGGCGTGATCCAGGGCTTGGGACTTGGCCTCTACTTTGTGACCATCAACGTACTGACCTACGACCTGGTCTCCGACTCTGGGCGGGAGGCCTTCTTCGGCCAGCTGATGGTCTACGGCGGCGCCATCGCCGTGGCGGCGCCGGTGCTGGGCGGCTGGGCGATCCAGGGCCTGCACATGGTCGGATACGGTGCCGTCTTCCTGGGCGCCTTCTTGCTCTTCTTTTGGTCGGCAGCCGCCTCCCGCCGGCTCGAGACCGTGCAGCGTCGGCGGCCCTTCGCCCTTCGCCAGACCCTCTTCGCCAAGCGCCATCTCTGGCGCCAGGCGCTCGGCATGTACTTCTTCCAGGGCATGCGGGACGGCCTCTTCACCTTTGCCTTCGGTCTGGCCCTCTACTACCGGCTGCGCAACGCCGCCACCTATGGGCTGGACCTCAGCGTCTTCGCCGTCATCTCGATCGCCTCCAGCTGGCTGGTCAGCCGCTACCTGAAGGCGCCCCACCGCGGGGTGGCGATGTGGGTGGGGCTCATCTTTCACGCCTCGGCCATCGCCTTCATGGCCCTCACCCTGTCCCTCACCTCTCTGCTCGTCTACGGCTTCGTGGTCAACTCGGCCTTCACCATCTGGTACATCCCCTTCTTCAGCGTCAACTTCGATGCCATCCAGCGCTCCGGGCTGGGGCGGCTGCGCACCGAGTCGCTGGTCGCCCGCGAGATCGCCTTCGGTCTGGGCCGGGTGCTGACCCTAGCCGCCACCGTCATCCTGGTCTGGCGGCTGGGGGTCGTCGGCCTGCAGCTGATGATGGGCTTCACCGTGCTCCCCTTCGTCGTCTCCATCGCCATCGCCCAGCGCGTGAGCGTGGCTGTGCCGCACGGCCACCCGGATCCGGCGCAGACCTGAGGGTCTGGCCCGACCCCGGGTACGGGATGGGGGCCTTCTGGCATGGGTTGCCCTCCCCGCTGGGAGGTGGCAGGGAGGGCTGGTGGGTCAGGCCGCCCGCCGGGGTCCCACCGTCCACCGGGAGTGGTGGCGGCGAGCGGCCGGACTCAGCGTGCCATGGCGGGCTGAGAGGGCCCTGAGAGCCACCTGAAAAGAGGGCAAGTCGCGGCCGCCCAGGGCGCGCCTTGCCGTTCAGCTCTTCTCTCCTACCGGTCTGTCCGGTCTGTGCGAGCAGGCCGTAAGCCGAGTTCTGTCGAGGACGATCATTTCTCTCAGGCCGGCAGTTGCCTGCCGGCTCGTGCGATCTACCCGGGAAGTCGGCGGGCCGCCTCAACCTTCCCCTATTCGATCTTGCTGCGGACGGGGTTTGCCGAGCGAACCAGTCACCTGGTCCCTGGTGGTCTCTTACACCACCGTTTCACCCTGACCGGCCAAGGCCGGCGGTCTGCTCTCTGTGGCGCTATCCTCGGGGTCGCCCCCACTGGGCGTTACCCAGCGTCCTGCCCTGTGCAGCTCGGACTTTCCTCAGGCCGAAGCCCGCGATCGTCTAGCCTGCTCGCCCACCCATCCTAGCCCCTGGGAGCTGGCCCGCCAAGTCTCTCGTCCAGCGCCTGGTTGGCCAGGCGGTCGGCCAGGCTGTTCTGCTGGCGACGCACATGCTCGGCCCGCCAGCTCTCGAAGCCGAGGCACAGCGCCAGCGCCTGGCGGTGCAGCGGAATCAGGGCCGGGTGCTTGACCCGGTAGCCGCCCTGCAGCTGCTTCACCACCAGCTCGGAGTCCATCCGAACCACCAAGGCGCCTCGCCCCAGTTCGCTGGCCTTCTTTAGGCCGAGCAATAGGGCCTGGTACTCCGCCACGTTGTTGGTGGTCTCGCCCAGGTAGCGGCCCTCCTGCCAGAGCACCCGGCCGTGGTCGTCCTCGATCACGATGCCGGCCGCCGCCGGTCCCGGGTTTCCCCTGGCCGCCCCATCCGTGTACAACCTCACGCCCAGCCGTCTCCTTCGGGCACCTCGTCCAAGGCGGCCAGACGCTCCAGCAAGAGGCGGAGGGTAGCCTGCCTGGCCGGCGGGGTCAGTGCCAGCCGGGTTGTCCAGACCCGCCTCACTTCTCGCCGGAAGGCCCGAGCCCCTTCGTCCTGCCGGTGGCTGAGCAGCGGCCCGAGCGGAGATCTCTCCCGGTCCCAGGGCAAAGCCGCCTTCCCAGGCTCCACCACCAGCACCTGGTAGAAGCGCCCGCCCTCCCAGGCCAGATCCTCCTGGGTGAGGGGCAGCCCGAGCAGGGCCAGCCGGCGGCGCAGATAGGCGGTGCGCTGCATCGGCTGCAGCACCAGACGGCGCATACTCCTAGCCGTCTCCAGGCCCTGGCCGAGGATGCGCCCGATGGTGTATTCGCCCATGCCGGCCACCGCCGCCGCCACCACCTCACCGCTGGCCAGGGGGGCAAGTCCGTCCCCGGGGCGGAGGCTGACGCGGTCGAGGCCGCCCAGGCGCTCGCGGAGCCGCCCAAAGGCGCCGGGGTGAAGCTCGGTCGCCACCACCGCGGGCGCTCCCCGGGCCAAGAGGAGGGCGGTGAGCTGACCGTCGCCGGCGCCGACATCGGCCACCGGCAGGTCATGGGGCAGCCAGCGCAAGACCGTCTCCAGCCTTGGCCGAAGGCCCCAGGGCGCACCAGCGGTCATCGGCGCAAGGTGGCGATCAGGCGCCGGGGGTCGAGCAGGAGACGGATGGCGTCCTCGGCGGAGCGCACCACCACCTGGGCCCGGGCCAGGGCCCCCGCGGCTGCCCCCTCCCTGCCCAGGACGCAGATGGCGAGCGCCGCCCGTTCGAACATGAGCGTGTCGTTCTGGCCGTTGCCAATGGCCACGACGCCCGGGCGGGACTGGACATAGGCGGCCTTGTCGGCGCCGGTCTCGACCCGCTGGCAGGCCACGCCCAGGCGCTTCGATGCCTCCTCCAGGCCGCCGAAGGTGCCAGCGGAGAGGATCACCACCGCCAGCCGCTCTTTGAGCTCTGACAGGAGCGCCGCCACCTCGGCTGACACCGCGCCGCCGTCGGCCAGGGTTCCGTTATAATCAAAGACCGCCTCTTCCAGTCTGAGCGGGCCATCGCCCGGGATCGCCACCTCGATCGCCACGTCGCCATCCTCCTCTGCCGTCTGGGGGCTGACCAAGAGATGCGCCGCCTCTCCCGACCCGCCCTCATCCTACTCGCTTCCGCCACCTTGGCCCAACTCGGCTCCTCGGCCGTGCAGCAGGGCGTGTCCGTGCTGGCTGTGTTCCTGCGCCCGGTGCTCCACCTGTCGCTCACCGCCATGGGCGGCCTCACCGCCGCCACCTCGCTGGGCATGATGCTGGGACTTCTGGGCTGGGGCAGCCTGGTCGATCGCTGGGGCCCCCGCCGGCTGATGCTGGTGGGCGTCCCCGCCGTGGCGGCGATCGCTCTCTTCCTCTCGCTCGGCGCCTCCTACCTGCCGCTGCTCGTTGCCCTCGGCCTCCTCGGCGTGGCGCTGGCCGCCATTCCCAGCGGCGGCAGCCGGGCCATCTTCGAGGCCTTCCCGGGCGCCCAGCGCGGTACGGCGATGGGGATCCGCCAGGCAGGGGTGCCGCTCGGCGCCGCCGTGAGCGCCACCTTCATCCCGGTCCTGGCGCCGGCGGTGGGCCCGTTTTCGGTCTTCATCGTGATGGCGGCCGCCATCACTCTCCTGGCCACGCCGTTTCTCCTGGCGTCGCCCGCCGCCGCCATGGTCCACTCCGAGGGGGCCCGTCTGGGCGAGCTCGCCCCGGCCATCCCGGTCTGGGCGCTGGGCGTGCTCCTGGCGGCGGGCCAGTACGTCCCTGTCGCCTTCCTGATCGTGGACCTGCACGACCGCCTCGGCTTCACCCTGGTCACGGCCGGGCTGGCCCTGGCCGTGGTGCAGCTGTCCGGCGCCGTGACCAGGGTGGCCCTGGGCCGCCTCTCCGACCGGCGGCGGGGCCACCGCTACCCGTTCGTCGCCCTGGCCGCGCTCCTGGCCGCCGCCGCCGCCCTCTTGCTGGCCCTGCTCGGACCAGGCAGCCCGGCCTGGCTGGCCTTCCTGGCTGCCCTCGGCCTGGGGGCCGGCGGCGCCGGCTGGAATGCCCTGCAGCTGACCTGGGCCGGGGAGCGGGTGCCAGCCCGCCGGGCCGGTCAGGCCATGAGCTGGTGCGGCGCCGCCGTGTTTGTGGGGGCCACCGTCTTCCCGCCACTGGCCGGCTATGTCAGCGACCACAGCGGCTCCCTGGCCGTGATGTGGCTGTGGCTCGCCGCCCTGCTCACCGTCTCGGCCGCGCTCACCTGGTGGGTGGGCCGCCGGGAGCACCTGCCGCTGGCGACCGGCTGAGCCCTCCCGGCACCGGCGCACCGCCGCCGAGCGGCCCCTCACCGAGGCTCTTGAGAAGATTGCGAATGGGGCACTGATTCGGGCGCCTCGTCTTCCTCGCTTGACAAGGTGGGCCCGATTGCCGACGGTCGGCACAGATTCCCACCGATCGACGAGGAGGTCCTGTGATGCAGGTGCGAGCTGTGGACTTCGTGGGGGTGCCAGTGCGGGACATGGAGGCTGCCAAGGCCTTCTACGGAGAGAAACTCGGCCTCCCGGCCATTGGCGAATTCGGAGAGACCTGGGGTGAGTTTGACGCCGGCAACGTCACACTGGCGGTGATTCAGACTGACCCTGAACAGTGGCCGAGCAAGTCCCCAGGCGACTGGCAGACCACGGTGGGAGTGGCGCTGGCCGTTGCCGACGTGGCGGCCGCCGTGGAAGAGCTGAGACAAAAGGGTGTCAAGGTGAGCCTCGAGGTTCAGGAGAATCCGCCCTGCTACATGGCCATGGTCGAGGACCCGGACGGCAACTCGGTCTTCCTTCACCAGCGCAAGGACGGCACGGCCGGCTAGTGCTCTAGGTCAGCCAGGCAGGCCCTGATCTGCTCCCAAGCGGCGCCTCCGGATTGCTGGACCGCACCTGCAGCGGCTGTCCCTGTCGCACCAGTTCACCGCCGGCCCTCGTCCCGGAGCGCCTGCAGCGAGATGTCGCCCAGCCGGATGCCTCTTCCGAACTCAGCCAGTTCTCGGATGACCTCTTCCCTCGACGCATGCCCCGAGGCAGCAACCGACTCGGTAGGCTGCGTCAGCAGCGCAACCGCCCGGCCGTGACGCGTCACCAGAAAGCTCTCTCCCTCAGCCACCTGGGCGAGCAGTGCTGAGAAATGCACCCTCGCCTCCTGGGCACCCACCCGTTTCATCACATCACCCTCCCGCGGCGCCTGCCGGCATGGTGCCTGGTCAGGGAGCCTGCCCCCTCCTGGCCACGGCGCACGGTGCGCGCATCTGCACGGCTCCGGCGCGCGAGGCGATCGCCTGGCAACCCTGGCCTCGGCATAATGCGTTTCACACCGGGCCACAGAGCCAACGGCCCCCTGATCGTGTCTCTTCTTCTTCAGGCGTCCCGAATCGGCACCGCAATGGCTGACCTGAACCGCTTTGGCCTGGCCCGGTTGCGGCAGATCAGGCGGTCTTGGTCACCTCGGTCAGGGCGGCCAGGGTCGCCGCCACGCCGGTCAGTTCGGTGGGCAAGAGGATCTTGGTGGCCTGGCCGTTGGCGACCTTCTCCAGCGCCTCCAGGCTGCGCACGGTCAGCACCGCCTTCAGCTGCTCTGGCGTAACCCCCGCCTTCAGGTAGGCCTCGTACACCACCTTGATCGCCTTGGCCTGGGCATCTGCCACGGTGATGATGGCCTGGCCCTGGCCCTCGGCCTCAGTGATGGCGGCCTGGCGCTGGCCCTCGGCGTTCAGGATGGCCGACTGCTTTTGGCCCTCCGCCGTGTTGATGGCGGCGTGCCGCTGGGCGTCGGCGATCTTCTGCTGCTCCATCGCCGTCTTCATCTCGGGCGGCAGCTGGAAGTCCCGGATCGCCACCTGTTCCACCTTGAAGCCCCAGGTCGAGGTCTTGGCGTCCAGTTCCTTCCTGAGTTCCTCGTCGATCTTGTCGCGGGCGGCCATCGCCTCCGACAGGTGCATCTCCGCCACCACCCGGCGGATGGTCGAGAACATGATCGCCTGCACCGTCTCCACCGGGTTCTGGATCTCATACAGGAAGTCGCGCACGTTGTGGACCCGGAACACGAAGTAGGCGTCGAGGATCGGAGACACGTTGTCGGCCGTCAACACCGGCGAGGGCGACATCTGGATGGTGCGGGAGCGCACCGACACCCGGTTCAGCCGCTCGGCGAAGGGGATGATCAAGGTGATGCCGGGGCTGGCGATGCGCCGGAATTTGCCGAAGCGCTCCACCGCGCCCTGATAGCCCTGTTGCACCACCCGCACCGACATCAGGAACAGGATCACGACGATCACGACAATGATCAGGGTGTTCACCCGAGGCACCTCCCCAGACTCCATCCAGCAAGCATGCTTCGCCCACGGCGGGCACCTACCTGCCGCAGGAAATGGCAACCCCTGGGGCCGAATGCTCGTCGGCGGTGGCAAGGGAGGCGTGTGCGGTGAGCCTCGATCTGGACGCCCTGTGGCAGAAGGCCAGCC
>JAJZLH010000052.1 GCA_021803575.1 Bacillota bacterium
CAGGCGGAGCCCCGGTGACGGGGTGGCGGCAGTGGGTGGCGGCTCAGGTAGACGGTGCCCAGAACCAGGGTCGCTGCCGCGGCCACGATCGACGACACGCTGGCCCCGAGAGGGGAGTGGGGAAGCAGCTGGATGGCGATTTGGCGGGCGAGAAAGGCGAGTCCAGCCAATACCGCCAGTCCACCCAGTGCGCTGCGGCCGGCCCGCCAGAAGACGACCACCAGCGTCGCCTGGGCGGCGACCAGCCACCACCCGTTGGCGGTTCCGGACCAAGCGGTAGCAATCAGGGACAGGTCGAACAGTACCGATCCGATCAGACACAGCCAGAGGGCGTGGTCCGGTCCCTCCGTGCGAAGGCCCATCCAGACCCCCAGGGTCAGCATCAAGGCCGCCACGGCCACCTCAGCATCCACGACCAGATGATCGGCCAGAGGCGAGCCTCCCACCAGGAGGCGCACGGTGGCAATCACTGCCAGGTACCCGGCCACGCTGATCAGCCCGGTCAGAGGAGGTCCTTGCCATCCTCGCCAGAAGACAGCTGCGACCAGGAGAGAGGCCCACGCCTCAGCCGCCGGCGCCCAAGCCATGGTCGGCCAGAGCACACCCCCAGAGAGGTGGGCAACGGCTCCCCACAGTACGGCCGACGCAAGGTAGAGGGCGAGAGCCGCTGGCCGCAGGCGGCGGCGGGTGAACCAGGATGCGGCGGTCAACATCGCCGCCAGTCCACTCACCACACCGATTCTGAGCCACATGGCCGCACTCACGCCCCACAGGGCGCCGATCAGACCTGCTCCCAGCACCACCAGACTGGCTCCTGCGGCATAGGCCAGCGCTGTGGACGCGCTCAGTCTGGGTGGATCGACGAGCAGCTTGCACTCTTCCTCCGTGATCCGGCCTTCCTCGACCAGGCGTTGGAGTAAGGCCTCTCGCCGTTCCCGCACGGACAGCCCACCTTCCCGCGCCTCGCTCGTCGCACCCTCAGGTATTTCTCCAGCACATCTGGGCTTGTCGATCTGTCCCGAGATCCCTCCTGCTCAGCCCAGTAGCGACAGAGACCCTGACGTGGTGGTGGTTGGCAGTCGGTGTGAGCCACCCTCGCGCCCGACGAGCTCAACTCAGAGCTCGGCCACCCGTCCGCCAGGGGCAGGGGAGTTGAAAGAGGCTCTGGCGAAGGACGGGCCGACAGCCTCCAGCCACCGGCAGCGTCAGGAGGTCAGAGGTGGACTACGTGACTTGCATCGAGCGTGAGGCACCGGACTTCTATCCTGGTAGCAGGCCCTGGAGCGACGCCTTTGGTAGTACCGGCAGCTACCCGGCCGCTGACGGTTTGGGAGCGTCGATCATGCGGCTGCGGGTGCCGCCGTCCATGCTGGCCGGTTGGCTGGACGAGCATTGGCCACTCTACCCCACCTGGCCGTTCGTGCGAGTGGGCCCGCGGGAAACCCCTGGCCTGGTGCCCTGGCTGATCGGCCGCGGCTACACGGTGGCAGTTCGAGAAGCGCTTCTGGTCTTAGACCTTGCGCTGCCCTTGGTCACCCGGAAGACAGGCTCCGCATCGCCGGTGCGGCGGGTGCGCACACTGAGAGCACTGGCCGAGGTGAATGCGCTGGATCACCTCTGTTTCCCAGAGGACCCCGTGCTGTTAACAGACTCGCTGCGCCGGGAACTCCTTCGGCTGCGTGGCCCACAGCGGCGTCTCTATTTCATCGAGGGTACGGCGGACTGTGCCTGGGCGGCCGCCGGAGTCACCGTTCACGACGGCTGGGCATACTTGTGGGGCGGGGAAACACATCCGGAGCATCGGCAACAGGGTCTCTACCGGCGTCTGGTGACGACCAGATTGCGGGCGGCCACCCGCCACAGATGCCGCTTTGTGGCTGTGCACGCCAACGAGGAGACGTCCGCGCCCATCTTGCTCCGCCTCGGCTTTGCCAAGGTGGAACAGCAAGAGGTCTACCGCCCGCCGCCGGAACATCTGCCGAGCAGTCTCAGGGCGTGAAGGGTGGGTGCTCATGATGGACTACGTCCAGGAGATCGAGGCGACGCCTCTCGAGGACTACCGACCCGGACGGGTGGCCTAGCTGGACCCCGACGGCAGTTGCGGAACCTACACAGCCCCCGACGATTCCCACCCAGACATCTTCAGGCTGCGCGTCCCGCCAGCGCGACTGGCCGCGTGGTGGCAGGAGCGACTGCCGGCCTTTCAAACCTGGCCGTACGTCACAGTCGGTCCGAGGGAGACACCCGGGCTGGCCGAATGGCTTCTTGGTCTCGGCTACAGCGTCTACAAGCGCGACTACCTGATGGTGGCGACTCCCGGCCAGACGACCCTGGACGACGTGGACACGCGAGTCCAGGAGGTTGCCACCGTCGAGGACCTTGCCGCGGTGTTCACCCTGGAGCATCGGGTTTTCAAGGCCACGGTACCAGCTGCAGATGCTGTGGAGTCGGCGCTGGTCAGGATGCGGCAGGAGCGCTCTCGCCGGTTTGTCGTCCGGGATGAGGCAGACAACGCCCTGGCAGCTGGCGGCCTCACCATCATGAAGAGACGCTGGGCCATGGTGTGGGGGGGCGCCACACATCCTGCGCATCGGCACCAGGGCCTGTACCGGGCCGTGGTGACCCGCCGGCTTCACGAGGCCTGGCAGGCTGGTGCCCGCTTCGTGGCGACCAACGCCAATCCGGAGACCTCTGCACCGGAGCTTGAGCGCATGGGTTTTCGGATCATTGAGCCCTTCACCATCCTCCGACCGCCAGAGACTGCCCAAACCAGCCAGTCGCCCTGGGCGGTGACTTGACACGCCCAGTTGCCGCTTGACCGGGCGTATGGCTGTCCACCCGCCACCCTCAGGGATCGACGCCTCCTACGCTGGCGTCGCCGCCTGGTCCTTCCCTCGCCGACACCGCTCTCCGTCCGCTGTGCGGACATCGGGCCGGAGGAGAAGCGGATCGGGACGTGTAATCCTCGGCCCTGACCGGATGGGCATCGGCTGGGCGGTTGGGGGCGGTTCATGCCGCTGCCTGACTCCCGTGTGAGTTATCCGCGCCCAAGCACTTGGCGCGCTGAACAAACAGTGGAGGAGGGGTGGGCGGATGGCAGAGGAGAGGGCCCGTCAGAACGAGCGGGCCGTGGAATGGATCGTGCACCGTTCTCCGAAGGGTGGCTTCGAGTCGCACTACCGCTGGATGTCCCGCTCTCTCAACGTCGCCGCCAAGAGCGCCTACCCGGATGAGCCGGCCATGCCCAGACCTTTTGAGGTGGACCTGGTCAGCGTGCCGCCAGGCAAGACGTACTGGCCCCGGCACTCACACAGCGTGCAGTGGGAGTACTACATCGTTCTCGCTGGCACGGGCTGGATGCTGCAGGCTGACGGCATTGATCCCTTGCCGATGGAAGCCGGTGACCACCTGATGCAACCGGCCGGCTGGATCCACACTGTGAAGAACGACGGCGATCGGGATCTCACCTTCTATGTGATCGCCAACAATCCGCTGGATGAGGTGCTGTTCTACCCCGACTCCAACAAGTGGGCTGCGGCGGACCGCGAGTTCCGGATTGTGGAGGTGGACTACTGGGACGGGGAAGAGTAGGTGGCGTTAGGGATCCCGCGGCGGACCCTGACCCGCCGCCCCATGCCCCCTGTCCCGGCACCAGGCCGTTGCCAGGCTAGTCAGCTCAGGGCCACAGGTTCCACCCAGGAGGGAATTGCGTGAAGGTCACAGGTAGTCGCAAGAACGAGACCGAGGTCGACTGGCAGATCGATCGGTCGCCCCACGGCGTGTATGAATCCTATAACCGCTTCATGTCGCACCAGTTCCCGGCCGCCGTCCCGGGCGTCGAAGATGATTCGCCGGCCCTGGCCAGACCCTTTGAAGTGGACATGGTGCGACTCGCTCCCGGCAAGAAGAACTGCCCCCGCCATACCCACAGCGTGCAGTGGGAGTACTACATCGTGCTCTCTGGACAAGGCCATATGCTGCAGGAGGAGGGCTCTGAGCCCCTGGCCATGCGACCTGGTGACCATCTGATGCAGCCACCGGGATCGATCCACACGGTCGAGAATGACGGCGAGGACGACCTCTGCTACTACGTGATCGCCGATAACCCGTCCGATCAGACCTGCTTCTATCCAGACTCCGGCAAATGGTCGGCCGCCGGCCACGTCTTCAGGATGGTCGACGCCGACTACTTCGACGGCGAGGAGTGAGTGAGCGCGCCGACCGAAGCTCCGGTCATCCGCCCTGCCCAGGATGGGGATCTCGCCGCAGTCGCGGACATCTACGCCCACTACGTGCTGAACTCGGTGGCGACATTTGAAGAGGTGGCGCCGGACCTGGCGTCCTGGCGCCAGCGCCTCGCCCAGCACACCGCTGAGGCACTGCCCCTCATCGTCTTGGAGTCTTCCGGCCAGGTGCTTGGCTATGCCGTGGCCAGCCCCTGGCGACCCAGGTCTGCCTACCGCTACACCGTGGAAGACTCCGTCTACCTGCGCCCCGATCAGCTGGGCAGAGGGTTTGGCCGCCAGCTGCTGAGCGCCCTGATCGAAGCCTGCCGGGTGATCGGCAAGCATCAGATGATCGCCGTCATTGCGGAGCCCAACCCAGCCTCGCGCGCTCTGCACCAGGCGCACGGTTTTACGGTCAGCGGCATCCTGCCTGCTGTCGGCTACAAGCACGGCCACTGGGTCGACACCACACTGATGCAGCGGGCCCTGGAGCCGATTGCCGGATCGGTCCTGCCCTAAGACGACATAATATTTATTATAGGACATGATCAAGGAGGAAATTCGCGAGCTCCCGGCCACCGGTTGGTGCTCCCCGCTCATCTCCGGTTGCCCCCAGGGCGTGCTGCCACCCAGCGCTGCTCTGGCTGGGCCGTCCTGGCACGCAGCTGCGGCAGCTCGCCATTCGGCGCCGACTTGTCGAGGAAGGCGCGGCGCGACGAGCCTGGTTGGCTCGGGGGCCCTGGCATCGATCCGCTCACCTGGCGTTCTCCTGGCCTCTCCCGGCCTGGACGCTTTTGGCCACTGCGTTTTGGCTTGGCTCATCATCCGTTGTTAATCGGAAACCTCGTGCCGCATCGGCAGGACTGGGTTCTGTCCTCCAGGCGCTCGCACACGCCCCGCATCTGCCCGCCCGCGCCGGCGAGGTCCTCCGTCTTGACTCCTCCCCCACCGGGCCGTATGCTCACCATACCCACATGGGTATATTGGGGGGAACTCAATGCACGCATCAGCGTCTCACCCCGCACTTTGCGAAGCGGACGTGCAACGGCTCATTCGTCGCCTCAGGCGGATTGAGGGCCAGGCCCGCGGTGTCCAGAAGATGGTCTCGGAGCGCCAGCCGTGCGGCTCCGTCCTCACCCAGCTGGAGGCGATGCGAGCCGCCCTGCAGCGAACCAAGGTCGAGCTCAGCATCTGTCACGTGCGCCAGTCCCTGGCCGATCAGCTGCCAGAGTTGGGCGAGCGGGCGACGGTTCTGATCGGAGAGACTATCTCCACCCTCTCCCGGCTCTAGGCCGCGGCCAATTGACCGAACCGCACACCTCGTGGTATGTTGGCTAATACCCGCCAGGGTATTTGTGTCACCGAGGTCTCAGTCCAGATGGAGTTTCTCCGGCCAGGTGGGACCACCCACCGTCTGCAACCAGATGCAACCAGACAGGAGGCGCTGCCAGTGTCCGAGGTTCAAGAGGTCGGCACCTATGGTCTCGACCTGACCACCGACAAGACGGTCGATCAGGCGGTGGATGCCATCGCAGAAGGTCTGAAAGCCCGGCAGTTCGCCATCCTCTGGGACTTGGACATTCCCAAGAAGCTTGCCGAGAAGGGACTGACCGGCACCCTGCCCTTTCGCGTGCTAGAGGTGTGCAACCCGCAGCAGGCGCACCGGGCCCTGGGCGAGGAGCCGCTGGTCGGCTACTTCCTGCCCTGCAAGGTGGTCGTCTATGCCGACGGCGGGCAGACCCACATCGGACTGCTCCGACCCACCACCCTGATCGGCTTCGTCAAGAACCCCCGGCTGGTCGCCCTAGCGGAAGAGATCGAGGGCGTGCTGCGGGGCGTGATCAGCGAGGCTGCCAGATAGCGTTCCCGCCCCACACTTCGCAGAAGGAGGGATACGCGTGCCAAACGTCCTGATCTACACCACCTCGACCTGACCGTGGTGTCATGTGGCGAAAGAGTTTCTTTCGCGTCACAACGTGCCGTTCACCGAGAAAAACGTGAGTTTGGACCAAGAGGCCGGTGTCGAGCTGGCCCAGCTCGGCTCGCAAGGGGTGCCCACGCTGGTCGTGGATGACCAGGTGATCATCGGCTTCGACCAGGCCCGGCTTTCGACGCTGCTCCACCTGTAGATAGGCCTTGCTTCCTCGGAGAGGATCCCGCCCCCGGCGGGATCCTCTCTTTGTCTTCATGATCTCTGGTGGCCAGCGAAGAGCGGTCTTTGGCGCCGAGCCTCACCGCTGGCTTGGCGTCGTCCGCATCGCGCACGGGCAGTAGAGCCGGCGCCGGCGTGCCACCAGCCAGGGCCGCCGTACACCGATCTGCGACATCATGGGGCGTGTCGCAGTGCCAGCTCGTATACCGGCTCGCCGTAGCGCACCGCACCGGTCAAGCGGAAGCCCGCCCCCAGGTACAGGTGTTGCGCACGCTCGTTGTCCGGGTGGACCACCAGCAGCAGGGCTTTGCAGGCCGCGTATTCTCGCTCGACCAGCTCGATGAGATGTGCCAAGGTTGCTTTTCCGTAGCCGCGGCCCTGATAGCGCTGGTCGATGAAGAAATGGAAGATCCAGCACTGCTCTGGTGCATCCGGCCAGTAGGCAAGTTGGGCGAACCCCACCATGCTCGCTGCTTCGTAGGCAGCGTATGGGATCCACGTCGCACCGCCGAGACGGACGTAGGCCTTGGCCAGGGCGATGGCAACTACGGGTTGGTACTGGGCGACGAACCGCTGTTGATCAGGACGCACCGTCAGACTCAGTGCCTCCCGCCAATTGTCTTCCGTGACCGGACGTAAGCTGATGTCCCTCACGTCACACCTCTTGTCTGTTGCGATGCTCTGGCGATCCCACCCCCACATGTAACCACAAGGGGAGATCAGACAGGGCGGGCCGTCCTGAAGCCGTAGCAAGGAGACCGGATTCGACACCAGACTTGCACCCGCTACGAGGGATGAGAATACGGCCGAACAAGGAACGCCGAAGCGTGTCCCCTCACGGCCGGACCATCGCTTCGGGTGCAGGAGTTCTGGTGTCCGACCGTAAGATCGTTCCTAAGGACTATCCACACGGGTCCGCGCTGCCAGCCCGCCGATCGAAAGGGGACCCACGCCATGTCGGACAGAGACGCCTTTTTGGAAGCCCGGGCATTCCTGCAAGCGCACCGCCTCGACTACGAAACGGCCTACCGCGAATTTTCGTGGCCCGATCTCAAGGTCTTCAACTGGGCAACCGACTACTTTGACCCATACGCAGATGGCAACCACCGCCTCGCCCTCCTGGTCGCGGATGAGTCCGGAGGCGAGGTGCGCCGCAGTTTCGACCAGATGCGGCGGCGCTCCAATCAGGTCGCCAACCTGCTCCGCCGCCTGGGCGTGAGCCGCCGCGACCGCATCCTGGTCATGCTCGACAACGTGGTGCCCCTCTGGGAGGTGATGCTGGCCGCCATCAAACTGGGCGCTGTCATCATCCCCGCCTCCACGTTGCTCACCGTCGGCGACCTCAAGGATCGGCTAAGCCGCGGCCAGGTCTCACTGGTGGTTACAGATGGCACCAACGCTGCCAAGTTCGCCGCCTTGCCCGGCTCCTGGGGACGGCTGGTGGTCGGTGACGAGATCGACGGCTGGGTTCCATTCACTCAGTCCGAGACAGAGAGTGAGACCTTTGAAGTGCTCGGCGAGACCAGAGCCGACGACCCCCTTCTCCTCTACTTCACCTCCGGCACCACGGCCCTGCCCAAACTGGTGCTGCACACGCACCAGAGCTACCCCGTCGGCCATCTCAGCACCATGTACTGGATCGGCCTTCAGGAAGGCGATCTGCACTGGAACATCAGTTCCCCGGGCTGGGCCAAGCACGCTTGGAGCAGCTTCTTCGCCCCCTGGACGGCCGGGGCCGCCATCTTCATGTACAACTACGCCCGCTTCAGCGCCCGTGGCGTGCTGGACGTCCTGGACCGCTACCGCCCCTCCACCCTCTGCGCGCCGCCCACCGTGTGGCGGATGCTGATCGGCGAAGATCTTAGGGCGTTTCCGCAGCACCTGCGCGAGGCGGTCAGCGCCGGCGAGCCGATGAACCCCGAGGTCATCGCTCAGGTGCAGCGCGCCTGGGGGCTGACCCTGCGCGACGGCTACGGCCAGACCGAGACCACCGCCCAAATCGCCAACCCGCCGGGGCAGCCGCTGAAAGCGGGCGCCATGGGGCGGCCGTTGCCCGGCTATCGGGTGGCCCTGCTCGACGACGAGGGCACAGAGGCCGCCGAGGGCGAGCTGTCGCTCCTTCTCTCCCCTCGCCCGCTCGGCCTGATGGCTGGCTACCAGGATGATCCTGAGCGCACCGCTGAGGCCTTTCGCAGCGGTGCCTACCGCACCGGGGATGTGGCGAGCCGGGATCAGGACGGCTACTACTGGTACGTGGGCCGGGCGGACGATGTGTTCAAGGCTGCCGACTACCGGATCAGCCCCTTCGAGCTGGAGAGCGTCCTGATCGAGCACCCGGCCGTGGCTGAAGCGGCCGTGGTGCCGAGCCCGGACCCGCTCAGGACCAACGTGCCCAAGGCCTTCGTGGTGCTCCGGCCCGGTCACGAGCCCGGCCCGGAGACCGCCCTCTCCATTCTCCAGTTTGTGAGGGCCAAGGTCTCCCCGTTCAAGCGCATCCGCCGCCTCGAGTTCGCCGACCTGCCCAAGACCATCTCCAGCAAGATCCGCCGGGTTGAGCTGCGCGAGGCGGAGGCCCGCCGCCGCCAGACTGGAGTGCGCTCGGAGTTGGAGTACGATGAGCAGGACTTCCCTGAGTTGCGGTGAGGCCGCTTAATAGGTCAAAGTTGATCGTATTCTAGTAGTCTCTGGGCTGCCCTGCTGCGGCCTGCTGCAGCAAGAGGGCCGGTACCATGGCGTCCGTGTTGGCTGAGTAGTTGGGGCCGGCCACAGCCAGCCATCTGATGCCCGGGACCATGTCCATGGTGACGAGCACGGCCTGCTCGAGCAGGCTGTGCGAAAACGGCCAGCCCTTGGCCTCAGTGGCCGTGGCGGCCACGGTTACGCCTTGCCTCTCCAGCCGGTACAGCGCACGCAGCGTCAGTTCAGCCCTGGGGCCGGGTGTTGAACCTTCGGACAGCGCCCAGTTCTCCGCCAGGTAGAGGTCGCCGGCCGCCCAAGGCGCCGCCAGCACATCCTGAGGCCGATAGGCGTTCACGATCAGGCGCAGTCCGAGCTGGTGCGCTGCTGTCATGGCCGCGGCCAGGCGGGCGGTGCTGACTCCGTAGTCGTGACCGGCAGTATCAAGCAGCATGCCCCGCACACCCAGACGCTGCCAGCGTGTGAGGTCGGTTCTGATCTGGCTGAGGCTGTAGTCCGGCTCGCCGTGTGTGACGCCCAGAGCCAGGTAGCCATAGAACGCAACTGCCGGCATGGCGCGGATCAGGGTGGTGAGCACTGTCGCCGAAGGATTGCCTGGGCTCTCCAGCCCGCTGTGCACCACAACCAGGCCGTAGCCCTTGATCGCCGCCTCCAGGGGTGCCAGCTGAGCCGGAGACGCCTGGCCTGGCAAGCTGCCGTAGAAGATCAATAGCGGCCTGGGCGGTGGCACAGGAGGAGGCACCGGCCACTGCCAAAGCTCCGGAGCCACCAGCAACATGGTGAGCAGGGCCGCCAGCAAGATCCGGCTGATGCGCAGCACCGGCCTTAGCCGATCAGTGTGCCGAGTTCAACGTCACCATCCGCTCTCAGCAAATGGACGCCGTCTTCAGCCATGGCGCCGAGCACCAGGACCTCGGACAGGAACGGCCCGATCTGGCGCGGCGGGAAGTTGGTGACGGCCACGACCGGGCGGCCGACCAGATCCTGGGCCGCATACAGGTCGGTGATCTGCGCGCTCGACCGCTTGACGCCGTGCGGTCCGAAGTCGATCCACAGCTTCCAGGCCGGCTTCCTGGCCTCCGGGAAGGGCTCTACCCGAATCACCCTGCCGACCCGCATCTCGATGGCCTGGAACTGCTCAATGGTTGCCAACCTGTTGCTCCTCCCAGGCGAGTAGGGCGGACTTGACCGACGGGCCACCAAAGCTGTACTGGCCGATGGCACCGGACGAGGGCACCACCCGGTGGCACGGGTAGAGCACCGGGTATGGATTCTTGGCCATCGCCGTCCCCACCGCCCGCGCCGCTCTTGGCCTGCCCACCCGCTGGGCCAGTTCCTGATAGGAGACGCGCTGGCCGAACGGCACCCGGCCCAGTTCTTCGATCACCTGCCGCTGAAAGGCGGTCAGGCCGGCCCAGCTGAACGGATACATGAACGGAGCCCGCCCCTCCAGGTGGGCTCGGAAGCTGGTCAGCTCCTGGGCGGTGGCTGGCCGGGCGTCAGGGCTGGTGGCAGCAGGCTGAATGGCGCTGACCGCCCCCTGTTCGAGACGGACCACCAGCGGTCCCGTAGCGAGGCCGAGGTCGAAGCGGATGTGTTCCGATGCCTGCTCAGAAGGTTTCAAGGTACTGATCCACCTCCCAGTCGTTGACCTGGCGCTCATAGACCTCCCACTCGATCTCCTTCGCCTCCAGGAAGTGGCGGTAGATGTGTTCGCCCAGTGCCTCCCGGACCAGCCCGTCTTGGCGCAGGTGATCGAGCGCCTCACGCAAGGAACCAGGCAGTCTCTCCACGCCCAGTTCGCGCAGCTCCGCGGCGTTCATCCGCTGCGGACTCTGAGTCAGA
Source organism: Bacillota bacterium (assembly GCA_021803575.1). Classification (GTDB taxonomy): domain Bacteria; phylum Bacillota; class Sulfobacillia; order JAJZYS01; family JAJZLH01; genus JAJZLH01. The sequence goes on from JAJZLH010000052.1 coordinate 10,921, forward strand.
GGCGGCGGCGGCTCCAGATGCTCCCGGATGCCGGCCAGCCCCGCTTTCAGGCAGACGGCCAGGGCGAGGTAGGGGTTGCAGGTGGGGTCGGGGCTACGCAGCTCCAGCTGGGCGAGGCCGCGGTGGGTGTGCGACACCCGCAGCAAGGGACTCTTGCTCCCATCCGACCAGCTGATGTGCGCTGGCGCTTCGTACCCCATGATCAGCCGTTTGTAGGAGTTGACCAGCGGGTTGGTGATGGCGGTCAGGCCCCGCATGTGGCTGAGCAGGCCGGCCACAAAGCTCCGCGCCTCCTGGCTGAGGCCGCCCTCGCCGGCGAAGGCGTCCTTGCCCTCGCGCATCAATGCGTGGTGCAGGTGCAACCCGGAGCCGTTTCGCCCGAAGAAGGGCTTGGGCATGAAGGTGGCGTGCAGCTGGTGTCTCATCGCGATGGTGCGGACAACCAGCCGAAAGGTGGCGATGTTGTCGGCGGCACGCAGGGCCGGTGCAGCCGCGAAGTCGATCTCGTGCTGGCCCGGCGCTGCCTCGTGATGCGCGGTTTCAACTGCCAGCCCCATCTGGTCCAGCGCGCCCACCATCTCCTGGCGGGCCAGGTCGCCCGCACCGATCGGGCCCTGATCAAAATATCCGGCGCGGTCGTCGACCTCCCGTCGCGGCCTGCCGTGGGCGTCCAGTGGCAGCAGAAAGAACTCCGGCTCGGCGCCCACACTGGGGTGGAATCCAGCTGCCTCAGCCTCCGCCAGCACCACCTTCAGCCGTGTCCTGGCGCAGCCGGCAAACGGGCTGCCGTCGGCCAGGCAGATGTCGCAAATCAGCCGGCCGGTCGCCCCCTCGGCGGCGGTCCACGGGAACACGGCGAACGTCTCAGGGTCCGGCAGAAGGAACATGTCTGACTCTTCCATGCGGACAAAGCCCTCGATCGAGGCGGCGTCGAACATGATCTCTCCGGCCAGCGCCCGCTCCAGCTGGGAGATCGGGATGGCAACCGTCTTGGTCAGCCCCAGGATGTCTGAGAATTGCAGGTGGACGAAGGCCACCGCCGCCTCCTTGGCACGGTTCAGCACGGCGGATCTAGCGTCCACGATGCCCCTCCTCTCCCCGCCCACGCCATTCCCCCTCAAGGCCTGCGCCTCCTGCCCTCTCCGCTGCAGCCCCGCACTTCCCGCCTGCGACCAGGTGCCCGCTGCCGCCGCCATGTCACCTGTCGGCCCCGTAGTTTTGCGATGCAGGTCCCCGGGAAAACTTTGTGTTTCGCGCGTACAAAGTCAGCCTTGGCACAGAGATGCTTAGGCAAACTTTTTATGCGTCAGTGCTGTTGACAATGCCCCAAATTGCGTTTTCGATACAGGCCCCCTCTCTGAAAACTCAGCGCTGGCCCGAACTTTCAGCAACTATCCCCAGAAATCCCAGGACATCAACGAACTATTGTGGTAATATATTCCTGATGGGGGTGTATTCCATGAGTGACATGAACCTTCCGTCCAACATGGTGTTGACACCGGATAAGATGGAGCAAGATCCCAGCAACGTGAGTCCCCAGGTGGGTCCGACCAACGCCGTGTCCGAGCCCGCCGAGCCGAGCGCACCGCAGCAGGCAACCATGGCACCAGCCAGCTCCCAGGCCGGCCGGCCCGTCCAGAACCGGACGCCGCCGCCGCCCACTCTGGCCGGTCGCATCATCTGGTACATCGGCGGCGCCATCTCGATCCTGCTCGCCTTCCGCTTCGTGCTGGCCCTGCTCGGCGCCAATCCGGCCAGTGCCTTCGCCCACTTCATCTACAACGTGACCACGCCGCTTGTGTCGCCCTTCTTCGGCCTCTTCGGCTACACACCGACATACGGCGTGTCCCGGCTAGAGGTCTTCACACTGGTGGCAATCGCCGTCTATGCGCTAGTGGCCTGGGGTCTGGTCAAATTGGTGACCATCACCCGGCCCGAGGGCCAGTAGGCCCTAGATCTGACGGCGCCTGTCCACAGGGCCCCCGGAGCAACCACCGGGGGCCCAAACGCTTCCCGTCCCGCTGACCGTGTGTTCCGTGTGTCGACGCTGGGTGATGTGATAGGGGTGGTTTCGGATGGGACGCAGGCGTCAGGGTAGAAACTCGGGGATTCTGGGACGAATCGTCAGGTACGCGGCTGGATTGGTTACCCTCTTACTCGCCGTTCGCTTCGTGATGGCGCTCGTCGCCTCTGGGGGTGTCAGCGGCTTCAGGAGCCTCATCTCCACACTCACCGCGCCCCTGGTCAGCCCCTTCGCCGGGCTCGTCCACTACGCGCCGACTGTCCCCATCTCCGGCTCACAGGTGCTGACCCTGATCGCCATCGTGGCCTGGCTGATCGTGGCCTGGCTCCTCACCAAACTGGTGACCCTGGGCGGGAGAGTCAGCTACTAGGCAGCCTTGGCCGCCAGGTCCGGCCCTCGAGCCCCCAGCCGCCATCGGCTGGGGGCATTGCCTGCCTGGCCGTCAGGCCGGCCCCATCGCCTCAGCCATGGCCAGGATCGGACCTCGGGCCTCGGCCGCCGAGACGCCGCCCTGCAGGAAGAGGTCGAACGGGGGCCGCATCGGTGCGTCGGCAGACAGCTCCAGGGTGCCTCCCGGCACGAAGACGGCCCCTGCCATCAGCACTGGATGGCGGTAGCCAGGCCAGGCGGCAGGCTCGGGTCTGAGGTGTGCGTCCAGCGCCATCTGAGCCTGCAGGGCGGCCATCGCTCGACTCAGCCTCGCCGCCTGGCCTGTTCGCACCCGCAACACCAGATCGGTTCGCTCGGCGGCCGGCTCCGGATCGACGTCGTAGCCAAGGGCCCTAAAAAGGTGGGCGGCCCGCCGGGAGACGCCGATCGCCTCCCGCACCAGGTGCGGCGCCAGATAGAGCCCTTGCACGTACGGCCGGATGCCGTCCGGGACGGGGCCCGGTGCCGACCCCAGGGCCGGACCGAACAGCCGCTCGGCCACCCGCTCCACCAGGGCTTTGCCGCCCACCACGTAGGCGCCGGTCGGGGCGAGGGTGCCGCCCGGGTTCTTGATCAGAGAACCGACGGCCAGCCCGCCTCCGCCGGTCAGCGGCTCTCGGTCCTCGACAAACTCCCCGTAGCAGTTGTCAACGATGACCAAGGCACCCTCAGTCACGGCGAGGGCACTCACTTCGTCCAGATGCTGGACCGGTCTGGAGGCGGCGCCCGAGTAGCCCCGCGAGCGCTGGATCAGGACGACGTCTGGCCGGTATCTGGAGAGTACGGACCGGATCTCCGCCCCTCTCCCCGCCGTCACCACCTTGACCTCGACCTGGTGCCGGCTGGGCAGGCTGCCGGGATGCCCGTCTCCCAGTCCGAGCACCGGCCACAGGCTGTCATATGGCTCGCCGGTAGCCACCAGCAGGCGGCCGCCAGCGGGTACCAGAGCTTCCAGGGCGAGCGACAGGGCGTGGGTCCCAGAGACCATCTGCGGGCGCACCAGGGCTGCCTCGGCTTGGAAGTAGTGGCTGTACACGGCCTCCAGTTTGGTCAGGCCGGCCGGATGAAAACCATATCCAGGCTCCGGCGCCAGGTCCGAAGAGTGGATTCCGGCCAGGCGAAAGGCCTCCTGCAGCCGGCCGTAGACGCGCTCCTCGCGGGTCCGGTCCTCTTTGAGCACCGGCTCGAGGGCCACCTCAGCCTCCTGCCACAGCCGCTCAAGCATCATGACGGCCCAACTCGCCATCCAGGTACGCCTTCATGCCCGGCGTCACCGCCGCCCGCACCACCGTGCCGGCTGCTTCGTGGCGTTCAGCCACAACCCGCCCTGCTCCGTGCAACTGTGCTAAGAGGTCGCCCCGCTGGAACGGGATCAGCCATTCCACCTCCTGCCAGCTCTCTGCCACGGCCATCTCAAGCCGGGCCAAGAGCTCCGGTATGCCCAGGCCAGTCAGGGCCGAGATCGGCGTCAGGTCATCATCGCCCGGGGCACGGGCCACGTCCGCCTTGTTCAGGACGCGCAGCGTCGGCCTGGGCTCCGCCTGGATCTCCCTCAGCACCTGGTCGATGGCACCCTCCTGACGGGCGATGGGGTCGCCCTCGCCGTCGAACAGCTTGATCCAGACGTCAGCCTGCCGCACCTCTTCCAGGGTGGCGCGAAAGGCCGCCACCAGGGTATGCGGCAGGTCGCGCACAAACCCGACTGTGTCGATCAGGAGCACCTCATGGCCGGAGGGCAGCCGCACCATCCGGGTCAGGGGGTCGAGCGTGGCAAACAGGCGGTTCTCTCCGGCCGGGACGTCGTCTGCCAGGCGGCGGAGCAGTGTCGTCTTGCCGGCGTTGGTGTAACCGAGCAGTGCCACCTGCGGATAGGGTCGGCTCTGGCGAGCGGTGCGGCGGCGAGTGGCCAGCGGGCCGAGCTTGCCCTCCAGCACCCGCAGCCGACGCATGATCGCCTGGCGGTCGCTCTCCAGCTTGGTCTCGCCGGGGCCGCGGGTGCCAATGCCTCCACCCAGGCGGGAAAGGTGTTTCCCGAGCCCGCGCAGCCTGGGGATCCGCCACCTCAGCTGCGCCACCTCCACCTGGAGGCGGCCCTCCGCGCTCCTGGCCCGCTGGGCGAAAATGTCCAGGATCAGCTCCGTCCGGTCGATCACCCGTCCCTCGATCTTATCCTCCAGCCGGCTGGACTGGGCCGGGCTCAGCTCGCCGCCCACCACCAGAAGGTCTACGCCCAGCCGCTCCATCTCCGCCTTGATCTCGAGCACCTTGCCGCTGCCGAAGTAGGTGGACGGCTCCGGCAGCATCCGGTCCTGGCTCAAGAGCCCCCTGACCGCCAGCCCAGCCGCATCGGCCAGGGCCATCATCTCGGCGATGAACGCCTGGTCGTGCTCCGGCGGCCCGGTGAGAAGGGCAACGACGCAGCCCTCGGTCCCGGCACCGGGGCCTTGCTGCGAGACGGCAACCTCCAGGGACTCGTCCCGCCACATCAGACGCCCTCGCTCTCCCCAACCCAGACCTCGTACCCGCCCCGGCGGGCCTGACGCCTCGCCCGTGGAAAGTGTGCTGCCAGCTGGGCGGCGAAGGAGGAGGCTCCCTGCTTGGTCCGGATCACCGCCCACAGCGCGCCGCCGGGCCTGAGGTGCTGTGGGGCCTCGGCCACCCACGGGTAGTAGGTGCCCTTGCCGGCTCGCACCGGCGGATTGGTCACAATCAGGTCGAAGCGCTCATGGGGCAGGAGTGCCTGATAGCCGTCGCCATGGCGCACGTCCACCGCCACGCCCCAGAGCTCCGCCGTCTGCTGGGTCAAGCGGACTGCCCGTTCGTTCACATCGATCAGGACGACCGGGCCAGCCCGGCCGAGCCTGGCCAGGGTCAGGCCGATCGCACCCCACCCGCAGCCCACGTCGAGCACGGTACGTCCGGCCGCCGGCGGCAGGGTCTCGAGCAACAGCTCGGTACCCGCATCCAGCCGCCGGCTGGAGAAGACGCCGCTGTCCGTCCAGAACGACAGGGTCTCCCCAAACAGCTGGACGGCGATCAACGATCGCCGGGAGGGCGAGCGTGGGCGGGCCGTGGAGTAGCCCTCTCCGCCCGGCGCCCTCTCTCCGGCTGCTGCCTGCTCGCTCAGGGGGTGACCAGGCGGTATCCGGCCTCTGCCACAGCCGCCGCCAGCGCCTGTTCCGACACATCGCCTGTCACCTCGACCTGGGCGGCCGCCGAGGCGAGGTCTACCTGGGCGCTGCCGACACCAGGCACGCCCTCTAGCGCCTGCTGCACGGCCGCCTGGCAGTGCTCGCAGCTCATGCCCTCGACCCGATACACTCTGCGCTCCATCCAAACACCTCCCCAGCCATCTTAACCTGGACTAGGCCGCCTCGCCCGAAATCGTCACGCCAGTGCGGACAGGCGGTCGGGCTCTCCCAGCCAGTCGGTGATGCAGGCGACGAAGGCGCTCACACCGACGGGCAGCGACGCCTCGTCCAGTGTGAAGCGGGGGTGGTGCAGCGGAAAGGTGATGCCCTCGGCCTGGTTGCCACACCCCACCTGATAGAAACAGCCAGGCGCCTTGGTCTGGTAGGCCGAGAAGTCCTCGCCGGCCATCAGCGGCACGGCCTCCACCACCGCGTCGGCGCCGAAACAGCCGACCAGGCTGCGCCGCACCAGACCGGTGACCGCTTCGTCGTTCACCACCGACCGGTAGCCATTCAGGTAACTGAACTCGTAACTGGCACCGTGCGCCTCGGTCACGCCGCGGATGATGCGCTCCATCCAGACCGGCACCCCGGCGCGCAGTGCCGGGTCGAAGGAGCGGACCGTGCCGCCCAGTTCGGCCGAGCCCGGGATGATGTTGTCGGCCGTACCGGCGATGAACCTGGTGACCGATAGCACCAGCGCATCCTGTGGGGAGGTGTAGCGCGCCACCACCATCTGGAGGTTGGAGACCACCTCGGCAGCCACGGCGATCGGGTCGACCGCCCGGTGCGGGTCCGCGGCGTGTCCGCCCAAGCCCCTGACCACGATCCGAAAGGTATCGGGCGAGGCCGTGACCGGTCCCGAGCGCAGCGCAAACGTGCCGACCGGCAGGCCGGGCTCCATGTGCGCACCGATGACACGGTCCACGCCAGTCATCACGCCGGCCCTGACCAGCTCTTCAGCGCCGCCCGGCAGCTGCTCCTCGGCGTGCTGGAAGATGAAGCGCACCTCGCCGTGAAGCCTCTCAGGGCGGGCACTCAGCACCTTGGCCGCCCCCAGCAGCATGGCGGTGTGCCCGTCGTGGCCGCAGGCATGCATCACGCCCGGCCGGCTGGAGCGAAAGTCGAGGCGGTTCTCCTCCTCGATCGGCAGGGCGTCGATGTCGGCCCGGATCGCCACCACCAGTCCCGGCCCTTGCCCGCGCAGTGTCGCCACCAGGCCGGTCTTAGCCGGCCGCTCGATGGCCAGTCCGCCAAACCCGGAGAGTGTCTCCTCGATGAAGGCGGTGGTCTCATACTCGGCAAAGGAGGGTTCGGGGTGCTGGTGGAGGTGCCGTCGCCATGCCACCAGATCGGGCTGGATGGCGGCCACCTCGTCTCGTAGGGCTCTGCTCGTGCCTGCCAAGTCGCTTACGTCCCCCTCTATGCCAAACGGCTTGTGACGCTGCTCACGGCGGCTGGCCGGTCGGTGGCGAGCCGCACCCGGCGCAGGAGCAGTGCGCTGCTGGTTACGCTCACCGAACTGAGGGCCATCGCCGCCGCCGCGATCGCCGGGTTGAGCAGGCCGATCGCCGCCAGCGGGATGCCGATCGTGTTGTAGCCCAGCGCCCACACCAGGTTCTGGTGAATCTTGCGGACCGTGGCCTGGCTCATCTGGAAGGCCGCCACCACGCCGTTCAGATCGCTGCCGATCAGCGTCACATCGGCGGCCGCCCGGGCCACGTCCGTGCCAGTGCCGAGCGCCACGCCCAGGTCTGCCTCGGCCAGCGCCGGTGCGTCGTTGATCCCCTCCCCTACCATGGCGACCAGGGCGCCATCGGCTCTGAGCTCAGCGATCGCCCGTGCCTTCTCCGCCGGCAGCACCCGGGCCTTCACCCGCTGCTCGGATATGCCAACCTGGCGGGCCACCGCCAGAGCCGTCTCCTGGTTGTCTCCGGTCAGGAGCCACACCTGCTTGCCAGAGCGCACCAACTCGGCCACCACGCCCGCCGCCTCCGGCCGGACCCGATCGGCCAGCGCCACGTAGCCGGCTGCCTGGCCTGCGACGCCCACCCAGACCACTGTCCGCCCCAGCGCCGCCTCGTCCTCTGCCTGCCCCTCCCAGTCACCCGGCACAGCCACACCCAGGCTGGCCAGGAAATCAAGCGTACCGACCGCCACCGCTTGCCCTGCCACCAGCGCCCGTACCCCCAGCCCGCTCTCTGACCACCACTCCTCCACTGGCAGGCTCTGCCCGGGCTGGGGTGCCGCCGGCTCTGCCAGCGCCTGGGCCAAGGGATGCTCGGAGCGGGCTTCCACCGCCGCCACCAGTCCGGCCAGGACCTGCTCCCGCCCCTGCCACGGCCCGTAGCCGCGCCAGGCTGCCACGCTCGGCCGGCCCTCGGTCAAGGTGCCCGTCTTGTCGAAGACCACTGCCGTCACCCGAAGCGCCCTCTCCAGCACCTCAGGGTTACGGAACAGCATGCCCTGCTCGGCCGCCCGGCCGGTGCCGACCATGATCGCCGTGGGGATGGCCAGGCCAAGCGCACACGGGCATGCCACCACCAACACAGCCACCGCCGCCACCAGCGCCTCGGTGGGCTGGCCCATCACCACCCAGACCAGCGCCGTGAGACAGGCGATGGCCAGCACCGCGCCCACAAACCAGGCAGCCACCCGGTCGGCGAAGCGTTCGGCCGGTGCCTTGCCGGCCTGGGCCTGCTCCACCAGGCGGACGATCTGGGCGAGGGCGGTGTCGGCGCCGGTGCGCTCGGCCCGGACCAGGATCGATCCGCTGAGATTGTGCGTGCCACAGGACACCCTGTCCTGAACCTGGCGTGTCACGGGCATGCTCTCACCGGTCAAGAGCGACTCGTCGATCGCTGTCCTGCCCTCCACCACCACGCCGTCTACGGCCAGCGCCTCGCCTGGTCTCACCCTGATCAGGTCGCCCGGCCGGATCTCCCTAGCCGGCACCGCTCTCTCCTCGCCCTCGATCACGAGGCGGGCCATGGGCGGCCGCAGGGACGCCAGCCGGCGAATGGCCGACGACGCCCGGCCCTTGCCGGTGGCTTCCATCACCTTGCCCAGCAGCACCAGGGTGATCAGTACGGCGCTGGTCTCGAAGTAAAGGCCATGGAAGGCGGTCGGCAGCACACCGACCAGCTTCAGGACGCTGGCCAGATAGGCGGCTGTGGTGCCCAGCGCCACCAGCACCGACATGTTGGCGCTGCCGCCTCGTAAGTTCAGATAGGCGTCGCGGTAGAAGAAGCTGCCAGGAATGGCCTGCACCACGGTGGCCAGGCCCATCAGGAGCCAGGGGTTGGCCAGCCAGCCGATGGCGCTGGGCCAGCCGCCCAGCCAACCGGCCACCATGGTCATGAGCAGCGGCGCCGTCGGCACCGCCGCCCACAGGAAGCGGCGTCGCCAGGCCAGGACATCGCGCTGGCGGGCCGCCTCCTCGACGTCCGGCTCGGCGGCCGAGACCACCGTCGCCCGGTAGCCGGCCTTCTCCACGGCGGACACCAGGGCGCTCTCCTCCAGGCTGCCGGCAAGGCGTCTCACCGCCGCCGTGCCGCTCGCCAGGTTGACATCTGCCGTCACCACGCCGGGCAGCCCAGCCAAGGCGCGCTCCACCCGTCCCACACAGCTGGCGCAGGTCATGCCCTCGACCAGGAGCCGGCTCTCGGCCAGCGGCACGCCGTAGCCGAGCTGGCGCACGGCGTCCAGCATCTCCCCGAGCGAGGTCTGGCCGGGACGGTAGCTCACCTCGGCCCGGGCGGTGGCCAGGTTGACGCTGGCAGCCGCCACGCCTGGGAGGGCACCGAGCCGCCTGGTCACCCGCTGTACGCAGTTGGCGCAGGTCATCCCTTCGACCGCGAAGGCCACAGCCCGGCCGCCGCCCTGCTCTGCCAGGGCCGGTGCGCTCGTCGCCGCCCCACCTGGTGTGGCTGTCACTGCCGGAGCCTTCCCACCACTTCCATCAGCTCGCTCACCGCCTCGTCGCCATGGCCCTCTCGGATCGCCTTGGCGACGCAGCCCCTGACGTGCCCCTCCAAGAGCCCTGCTGCCACCTTGTCGACGGCCGCCTTGATGGCAGCGATCTGAATCAGGATGTCCACGCAGTAGCGGTCGTCCTCCACCATCCGCTGCACGCCGCGCACCTGACCCTCGATCCGCCTCAAGCGGACCAAGAGCGCCTGATTGTCCCGATTGTAGCGACTTACCTTGCCGCTTGCCTCTATCACGCCCGTGCCCCCCTCGCCCGACGGTCTAGGGATATACCACCTGGTGGTATATCGTATACCCCCTGCCTCAAATCTCGCAAGCGGTTCCTCGGGCGCCCCGGCTGGGGTAAGATGGCCCTGGCTGATCGTTCGGTCCTGAATCTCCTGGAGGTGTCTGCCTCTTGTCACAGCACCGCTCCCCTGCTCCGCCGCCGGGCTCTGCAGCCGGTCTCTTCACCCCCCTCACCCTGCGCTCGCTAGAGTTGCGCAACCGGATCGCTGTCTCACCCATGTGCATGTACTCCTGCACCGAGGAGGACGGCATGGCCACCGACTGGCACATGGTGCACCTGGGGTCGCGTGCGGTCGGCGGAGCAGCCCTCGTCTTCACCGAGGCCACTGCGGTCAGTGCCGAGGGACGGATCTCCCCGCAGGACCTCGGCATCTGGAACGACGCCCAGGCCGAAGCCCTGGCACCGATCGCTGCCTTCATCAAGAGCCAGGGCGCCGTTGCCGGCATTCAGCTGGCGCACGCTGGCCGAAAGGCCAGCACCTTTCGGCCCTGGTCGGATAGCCGCGGCCAGGTGCCGCAGGGCCGGGGCGGCTGGCTGCCGGTGGCTCCCAGCCCCATTCCCTTCGCCCCCGCCGACCAGCTCCCCCACGAGCTCGGCACGAGCGAGATCCAGGCCGTGGTCGCCGACTTCGCCCAGGCCGCCAGCCGGGCGCTCCGAGCCGGATTCCAGGTGGTGGAGATTCACGCTGCCCACGGCTACCTGATCCACGAGTTCCTGTCGCCGCTGTCCAACAACCGCAAAGACACGTATGGGGGCTCGCTGCAAGGCCGCTTCTCGCTCCTCCGGGAAGTGGTGGAAGCGGTGTCCGAGGTCTGGCCCGACGAGCTGCCGCTGTGGGTTCGGCTGAGTGCCACGGACTGGGCCGAAAGCGGCGGCTGGGATATCGAAGAGACGGTGCAGGTGGCTGCCTGGCTCCGCCAGCTCGGCGTCGACGTCGTCGACTGCTCCTCCGGGGGCACGCTGCGCAGCGCCACCGTTCCCGAGGAGCCTGGCTACCAGGTCGGCTTCGCCGCCCGTGTAAGGCAGGAGGCGGGTGTGGCATCGGCCGC
>JAJZLH010000077.1 GCA_021803575.1 Bacillota bacterium
AAGGAGGTGTGTTCGAGATGGCTACCAGTCTATCCACTGGTCTCCAAGAGCTGTTCGACTGGTCCCGCGACCTCTCAACCCGTCTGCCCCTCGATTCGGCACTGGGCTTCGAGCGCCGCCTCACACACATTCCGCTGGATCTCTACGAGACCCAGGACGAGGTGGTTGTACACGCCTACCTGCCGGGCTTCCGTCAGGAGAAGGTTCAGGTGGAGCTCGACCAGAACCGGCTGCTGATCAAGGCCGAGCGCGACCTGCCGGAGAACCAGAACGTGAACTGGATCCAGGTGGAGTCCCCCTACGGCAGCGTCTACCGCAGCCTCGTCATCGGTCCCATGATCAAGGCGGACCAGATCGAGGCGGGCTGGAGAGACGGTGTGCTGGTGCTGCGCCTGCCCAAGGTGGAGTCGGCCAAGCCCAGGCCGATCCCGATCCAGCACGTCGACCATCTGCGCCTGGAGTCCAAGGAGCCGGAGAAGGCCGCATCCATGGCCTGAGCTTGGCCTGCCGCCTCCTGCTGAGACCGTCCCAGCCGGGGCGGTCTCCTTCTTTTGCCCGGCCCGACCTTGACCGCACCGGAGCGGCCGCCGTGTGGTAAAGTGGACTCGGAGCTGGGGGAGCCACAGGGCTGAGAGGTCCCAGGCCGGGACCGACCCCTCGAACCTGAACTGGGTTATGCCAGCGGAGGGAAGCGTCTGGCGGCAGCACCCAGAGGGTGTTGCCGTTTCTGTCTGGGGGGTCTGCCGTGGATCTGAGGCTCCACTTTCTGGTTCCGGCCGATCCCAGCCTTCTGCCCAAGGTGGAGGCGGCCGTGGAGGGCGGCGTCAGTGTGGTGCAGCTGCGCGGCAAGGGCAGCGACGACCGCACCCTGCTCCGCTTCGGCGAACGGCTCCGCCACCTCACCGACCAGCACGGGGTGTCCCTGGTGGTGAACGACCGGCCGGATCTGGCGCTCTTGCTGGAGGCGGATGGCGTCCACCTCGGCCAGTCCGACCTGCCGCCCGCCGAAGTGCGCCGCCTGGTCGGGTCGTCGTTGCAGATCGGCCTGTCCACACACTCCCTGGCCGAGGCCCTGGCCGCCTGCGAAGCGCCGGTCGACTATCTGGCCTTCGGGCCGGTCTTCCCCACCCGCTCCAAGAGCGATCCGTCGCCGATCACGGGGCTGCGCACCCTGGCAGAGGTGGCCCAGAAGGTGAACAAGCCGGTGGTGGCGATCGGCGGCATCTCGTCTGCCAACAGCCACCAGATCAGACGGGCCGGCGCCGTCGGCGTGGCGGTGATCGAGGCCCTGGTCCAGGCCCCCGACCCGGCCGAAGAGGCGAGGGCGATCCTGGAGAGACAGTCCGCACGTTAGCCGACCGCGAATTAGGCGGGGCCGTGCCCGGGGAGGGGCGCGGCCCCGATCTGACTTCGGAAGCGAGGTGAAGTCCCGGTGCCGGCCAGTTTTCACCTGATCGTCGACCGCACCACCCCGGAGAAGGACCTCCTGGCCGCGCTCTCGGGCGGCGTGGACGTGGTCCAGCTCAGGGACAAGGGCGCCTCCGCCCTCGACCTCTACGAGAGGGCACGGGCCGTCTTGCCGATGATCGAGGACCACGGCGCCCGCCTCTTCATCAACGACCGGCTGGACGTCGCCCTGGCCGTGGCCGCCAAGGGCGCGCACCTGGGCGGGCGGAGCCTCCCTCCTGCCGTTGCCCGCCGGCTCGCACCCGGCCTCCTGCTCGGCACCAGCGTGCACAGCCTGGCCGAGGCCAAGAACCTGGCCGGCTGGGCTGACTACCTCACCTTCGGCCAGGTCTTCCCCTCCCTCTCCCACCCCGGGCAGGCGGCGGCCGGGCTGGAGGGGCTTTCCGCCGTGGCGGCGGCCGTAAGCTGCCCGGTGCTGGCCATCGGCGGCGTCAGCGCCGACAACGCCGCCGCCGTGCTGGCGGCCGGTGCTGCCGGCGTGGTGGTGATCTCGGCGGTGCTGGCCACGGCGGACGTCGCCGCTGCTGCCCGCCGCCTCCGCCAGGTCCTCGACCGCTGCCCGGACCCGGTCCGGCCCGATCCGGCCACCCTGGGAGGAGGCGTGTCCAGATGATGGTTCAGATCAACGGCGTGGCAAGAGAGGTGGAACCTGGCACCACGCTCGGCCAGCTGCTCGAGAACCAGGGCCTGATCGCCCAGTGGCTGGCCGTGGCAGTCGACGGCCTGGTGGTGCCGCGTCAGGAGTGGGCGACCTTTCGGCTCTCGGGCGATCAGCGGGTGGAGGTGGTGACCGCCATGGCCGGCGGCCAGGACGGGCTCGAGATCGGCGGCGAGATCCTCACCTCCCGGCTCCTCACCGGCACCGGCAAGTTCCAGGACATGGCGACCATGCGCCGGGCCCTGGCCGAGAGCGGCTCCGAACTGGTGACGGTGGCGGTGCGCCTGTTGGGTGGGGAGAGCGGCCCGCCCATCCTGCCCGAGCTCGAACTGGACCGCTACCGCATCTTGCCCAACACCGCCGGCGCCCACAGTGCCGCGGAGGCGGTGCACATCGCCCGCCTCGGCCGGGAGCTGGTCGGCCACCCCTGGGTGAAGCTGGAGGTGATCGGCGACCAGGCCACGCTCTGGCCGGATGTGGTGGAGACGCTCGCTGCAGCCAGGACCCTGGTGGCGGAGGGGTTTGTGGTGCTGGCCTACACCAGCCCCGACCTCGTCGCCGGGCTTCGCCTGGAGGAGGCCGGCTGCGCGGCGGTGATGCCACTGGCGGCGCCGATCGGCTCCGGCCAGGGGCTGCAGGACTGGTCTGGCATCAGCCGGCTCCGCCAGCGCATCAGCGTCCCCCTGGTGGTGGACGCCGGCATCGGTGTGCCGTCGGACGCGGCCATGGCCATGGAGATGGGGGCCGACGCGGTGCTGGTCAATAGCGCCATCGCCCGGGCCCAGGACCCGGTCGGGATGGCCAGGGCCATGCGGCTGGGCGTGGAGGCCGGGCGGGCGGCCTTTCTGGCTGGGCGGATGCCCAGACGGGCCGAGGCCGAGCCGTCCAGTCCCACCCAGGGCGTGCCGGGGCAGCGGTGAGCAGGCCGGACTGGATCGTGATCGGCGGCGGCGCCATCGGCCTCAGCGCGGCCTGGGAGCTGGCCCGGGCCGGTCAGTCCGTGACAGTGCTGGAGGCCAGGCGGATCGGCGATGGCACCTCGGCCCGGGCGGCCGGCATGCTGCTGCCGGAGCTGGAGGCGGCGCACCACCCCCAGCTCGCCCCCCTGGCCAGAGAGAGCATGGCGCTCTACCCGGACTGGGTGGCTAAGCTCGAGGCCGCCTCCCACCAGACGGTCGAATTCTGGCCATGCGGCTGCCTGGCCCTGGCCGAGGCCGACGGCTTCGCCACCGCCTGGCCCCAGGTGAGCGCCCTGCCCGCTGCGGAGCGCCGCCGTATCGAGCCGCCCTTGGCACCGGGCCTCCTCGCCGGCCGGGTGGGTGGGGCCCAGGTCGACCCGCCCCGGCTGATCGAGGCCCTGCGCCTGGCCTGCACCCAAGCCGGCGTCCAGATCGAGGAGGACACCCCTGTGCGCTCCATCCGCCGGGT
>JAJZLH010000072.1 GCA_021803575.1 Bacillota bacterium
AACCGTCCGGCCATCTTCTGATTCAGCTTTTCAAGTCGACAAACGGCGGAGCCTTATGGACACTGGCCTTGTCCTCCCCTGCCGACGGCCTTCCGGGAGCCGGGTGGTTTCACTTCTTCTCCCGGCAGCAGGGCGTGGTGGTCGGGTCTGGCCTCAATCAGGTGCTGGAAACGTCGGATGGCGGCCTGAACTGGGTGAAGCTCACCGTGCCATCGCCGGTGATGGGGCCTGCCACGGTGTCCTTCCTCAACCTGTCGCAGGCCTGGGCGCTCAGCATTGGTGCCGGGGCCATGGGCTCGGAAGAGGCTGTCGTGTACCACACGAGCACGGGCGCTGCGGGCTGGAAGGCAATCGCTCGCACACCCTCATTCACAGCAACATCGCAGCCCGCAGCTGGCACCTTGCCCGTGTATGGCGACAAGAACGGAATCTACTTCAGGAGTGACACAACGGGCTGGGTCACGGGTGCCCAAGCCGTTGAGGGCTACCCGTGGCTGTACATGTCCACGGACGGCGGACGGACCTGGAAGTACCAGTCGCTGCCCCTGCCGAAGGCATGGAGTCAGTCCGAGATCATGACCTACAATCCGATCTTCACCTCACCGACGGAAGGCATCTTGCCGGTGGCCGACAACTCGGCCCTGTACATCTGTAGGACCACCGATGGAGGTGCGACCTGGGGCCCTCCGGTTCAGGTGTTGCCCACAGCCGTCAGCAACAACCAGCACCTGTCCAGCTTCATCGATCCCGAGAGCTGGGTCTTTCTGTCCAGTCGAGATGGCTTTGCAGTCTTCCACAACGCCATCTGGATCACAGCTGACGGCGGCCAGTTGTGGCAGCGCCACTCCCTGACGAGCGGCATGTGGGAGATCGTCCACCTCTCGTCCATCGGCGGGTGAGCCTTCCGAGCCAACTCCAGGCCTCGGGAGCGTCGCACGTAGGACGACGGCCGGCTGGCCATAGGGGCCAGGCACTGTGCGTGACCTAGACCAGCCTTGATATGACGGCGGGTTCAGAGCGTGCGGCGGAAAAATTCCACCGTCTTTTCTGCCACCAGCCGCCTTTGCTCAGGCCCCCTTACCGAATGGCGGGACGAGGGCAGGATGGCGAGCTCGACCGGCTTGCCGGCCGCGATCAGGGCATCCACCATGCGGGCGGTGTGGCGGAAGTGCACGTTCTCGTCCACCATGCCGTGGATGATCAGGAGCTCCCCGGAGAGCCGGCCGGCCAAGGGCGGCAGGGCGGCCCGCTCGTACCCCTGGTGGTTGTCCTGGTCGGTGCCCATGTAGCGCTCGGTGTAGGCGGTGTCGTAGTGGCGGAAGTCGGTGACCGGCGCACCGGCCACCCCCGCCCGGAACACCTCGGGCGCCTTCAGGAGGGCGGTGATGGTCATGAAGCCGCCGTAGCTCCAGCCGTGGATGCCGACCCGATCCGGGTCGATCGGCTCCCGCTCACAGATCCAGCGCACCGCTGCCACCTGGTCTTCCAGTTCCACCGTGCCGAAGGCCCGGCTGATCCAGGCCTCGTGGGCGAGACCCCGCCCGGCGCTGCCGCGCCCGTCCACGCTCAGGACGAAGAAGCCCTCCTGGGCCAGGTACTGGCTCATCAGGTTGGCGGTGAGATCCCAGCTGCGGGTGATCAGCTGGGCGTGGGGGCCGCCGTACACCGCCACCACCAGGGGGTAGCGGCTGCCGGGGCGGGCGGTGGGCGGCCGATAGAGCGCTGCCCACAGCGGGCCGCCAGCCACAATGGGGATGGAGAGAATCTCGGGCGGCCGGAGCCCCAGGGCATCTGCCGTCGCTGCGGCGTCCTGGTGAATAGTGACCGAGGGGGCGCGGCCCGAGGTGTCGAGGAGGGTGGTGATGGCAGCGTGGCCAGGGGCGTCGTGGCGGTCCACCACCAGCCGGCCGTCCGGGCTCACCGTGCAGTGATGGCGGCCCTCCCCCTGGCTGATCCGGGTGAGCTGGCCGTCTCTTAGCGAGACCACTGAGAGTTCAAGGTCGAGGCCGTCGTTCCAGGTGTGGGCGATGAAGGCCCGCTCGCCGGCCGGGTCGACGCCTAAAAGCTCGCTCACCATCCAGTCGCCGTCGGTCAGCTGGCGGAGCTGGCCGTCCTCCTGCCCATGGTAGAGATGGCGGAAGCCGCTTCGTTCGCTGGTGGTGAGAAAGCTGCCATCTGGCAGGAAGGTGAGGGGCTGGGGCAGGTTCAGCCAGGGCTGGCCGGACTCCGCATAGAGGAGGCGGCAGCTGCCGCTCCTGGGATCGAGGAGGTGCCAGGCCATCTGTTGCTGCGGCCGGTCGATGACCAGAAAGGCCAGCTGGTTGTCCGGCCTCCAGACCGCCCGGGCCAGGTAGCCGTCCGCCATGGGCAGCTCCCGCCAGCTCACCGGGCCGCCGGAGAGCGGCATCACGCCCAGCCGCACCCGGGCATTCTCGGCTCCCACGAAGGGGTAGCGGTGGTACTCGGTCCAGACCGTGTCACCCTGGTGGACGATCGGGAACTGGGGCAGGTGGCGCTCGTCCACCTCGGTCAGGGCCAGCCACTGTCCATCCGGACTGGCCCAGAACCCCTCGCTGCGACCGAGTTCCTCCTGGGCGACGAATTCAGCCACACCGTGGCTGAGACCCTCCGCGGCGCCATCGGTCAGGGTGACCACCGTGTCGTCTGCCAGGTCCAGCAGGCAGAGCTCGCCCTGGCGGTGGAAGATGAGCCGACGGCCATCGGCAAGGAGGGTGGCGCCCTCGGCGCCAGCGGCCGCCGGAAGGCGCCTCGCCGGCTCGGCGCCAGGTTTGAGCCACCACTCGCCAGCCGCCTGGGCGAGCAGGGTGGTGCCCTGAACCTGGTAGCCGGTGATGCCGTCCCAGACGAAGCGCCGGCGCTCCCGGCTCAGTTCCTCGGCCAGGGAGTAGGCCACCTGGCCGGGTGCTTCCAGCCAGAGCTCCGGCCGCTGGCCGTCGTGGCGCCAGAGGTCGAGCACGGTGCTGTCGGGGCGGGCCAGCAGGTAGGCCACGGCGCCGTCCGGGAGAAAACTCACCTGCTGGGGGGCACGGCCTCCGGGACGGGGAAAGGCCAACAGGTCCTCCAGGCTGAGCCGGCGGGGGGTTGAACTCACAACAAGCCTCCTTCGCGACTGGGCCGATCGGCCCAACTTAGCCAAGCACTGCGCCCATCCCCTGCCGCCGGGCAAAAGTGATACAATTCACCCGCTTTTTCCGACCACGCCGCGGGAGGAATGCTCTACCATGCGCCTTCGCCTTCTCGCTCCGCTGATCGCCCTCCTGGCCCTGACCGCCGCCTGCGGCGGCAACGCCACCTACGAGGTCGGCCAGCAGTACTACCCGCCCCAGCCGGCGGCCACCACCTCGACCAGCCCCAGCTCAAGCACCACGCCCAGCACCACGCCGCCACCGGCCAGCTCCGGGTCCAGCTCCTCAACCCCGGCGCCCTCGCCGCTGGCCAAGTACCTCACCTTCTCCGCTGCCAGCAAGACGGTGACCCTGACCCTGATTGCCGGCCTGAAGACGTCCCCGTCGCCGTTCAACTTCGACGGCACCCTGAACGGCCAGATGGTGGTCAGCGTGCCGGCAGGCTGGACGCTCAAGGTCAATCTCCAGAATCAGGGCGTCCTGCCGCACTCGGCGGCCGTGGTCGCCAGTTCCACCTCCGTGGTGCCGGTCAGCAAGTCGGCGGCGACCCCCAACGCCACCACCGGCGTCGGCACGGCTCCGGGCGCCAGCGCCAGCTTCACCTGGACCGCCGGCCCGGCCGGCTCTTACGCCATCGCCTGCCTGATCCCTGGCCATGAGACCGCCGGCATGTGGGCGACCCTGAAGGTGACAGCCGGAGGCACCCCTTCCATCTCCGGCTGAGGGCCGCTAGCGGCCGGACAGCCGGAACGGCACCATCGCCACCACGATGTCCTTGCGGAAGACCAGATTGGCCTGGAGAAGCAGGCCGATCTGGTTGTGCAAGAGGTACTGCCACCACTTGCCGACCACGAATTCGGGGATCAGCACCAGCACGTGGCCCTCGCCAAACTCCGCCTGCAGCCGGTCGATGTAGGCCAGAACCGGCGCTGTCACCGAGCGGTAGGGGCTCCGCAGCACCACCAGCCGGATCGAGGGGTCCGGCCCCCAGGCCTCCCAGGCCTCGCGCAGGGTGGTCTCGGCCTGGTCTGAGAACGAGACGTTGACCGCCACCACGTTGGTGGAGATGGACAGGGCGTAGGAGAGAGAGGACTGGGTGATGCGGCTGATGCCGCTGAAGGGCACCACCGCCACCACGGCGTTGGCGCTGGGCCGGATGGTGGCGTCCGGCAGCCTCAGTTCCTGGCTCATCGCCCGGTAGTGGCGCTGGATGCGGAGGAAGGCGATCACCATCAGCGGCAGCACCAGGGCGACGATCCAGGCCCCCTCCAGGAACTTGGTGGCCAGCGCCACCAGCACCACGGTGGCGGTGAGCAGAGCGCCGCCCGCCATCGCCGCCATCACCAGCCACCGGCCGCTATGCTCCTGGAGGTTCTTCTTGATCAGGCCGACCTGGGTGATGGTGAAGCCGATGTAGACACCGATCGCAAACAGCGGGATGAGCCGGATCACGCTGCCCTGGAAGACCACCAGCAAGGCGGCCGAGGCCAGGCCGATCACCAGGATGCCGTTCTGGTAGACCAGCCGGTCGCCGCGGCTGGCGAACATGCGCGGCATCCAGCCGTCCCGGGCCATCAGGCTGGCCAGTTGCGGAAAGCCGGCGAAGCTGGTGTTGGCCGAGACCATCAGGATGCCCATGGTGACGAAGGCCAAGAGGTAGAAAAAGATTCCCTGGCCGAAGATGGCGGCCGCCAGCTGCTCCAGCACGGTGCTGCTGGCGTTGGGCACGATGCCGTAGGAAAAGGCGGCCAGTGAGGTGCCGAGGAACATCACGCCCAGCAGCACGCCCAGCACCACCATGGTATGGCGGGCTCTGGCCACGGAGTCGGGCTTGAACAGCGGCACGCCGTTGGAGATGGCCTCCACCCCGGTCAGAGCCGTCGACCCGGAGCTGAAGGCGCGCAGCACCACGAACAGGGCCAGCCCCGGCACCACCGGCGCGGGCAGCAGGGGATGGGCCGGGTGCAGGAACATCCTGCCCTCGAAGAAGGCGGCGCCGATCATGATCAGCACCATGGCGATGAACAGGTAGGTCGGCGGGCCGAAGGTGAGCGACGACTCGCGGGTGCCGCGCAGGTTGACCGCGGTCATCAGCACCACCACCAGTACGCACAGGATCACCCGCCAGGCGATCAGCTGAGGCAGGGCGGCAATCACGGCGGCCACACCGGCGGCGGCGCTGACCGCAATGTTGAGCGTGTAGTCGATGAGAAGGGAGGCGCCGGCGATGAGGCTGACCACCGGACCCAGGGTCTCCCGGCCGACCACGTAGGCGCCGCCGCCGCCCGGGTAGGCGGCGATCACCTGGCGGTAGCTGATCACCAGCACCGCCAGCAACAGCACGATCACCGCCGAGATCGGCAGCGAGTACCACAGCGCCGCCGTACCGGCCGCGGCCAGCACCACCACGATGGACTGTGTGCCGTAGGCGACGGAGGACAGGGCATCGGGGCAGAGAAGCGGCAGGGCGCCGATCACACCGATGCGCTGCTGGCCGGACTCGTCGGTGCGGAGCGGCCGGCCGATCAGAAACTGGCGCAGGCTCAGACCGGCACCCCCTTGGCCCAGCGGCGGCAGCAGAAGAGAAGACCAGTATCTGGATTCTGGCCGGATGCGGCCGTCCCTGTTGGCCGACAGGGAACTCTAGACGGTGCATGGAAGGGACTTTGTGCCTAAGACAGCGATGAGGGGGACCCAAGCGATGCGGCCACTGGTGGGTGTGACCTGTGACCTGTGGGGAGAGCCTGGCAGTGAGCGGGAGGGCGTGAGCCGGGCCTACGCCGAGGCGGTCTGGCAGGCAGGCGGGCTGCCCTTGCTGGTGACGGCCGAGACGGCGGCGGCAGAGTTGATCCAGCGGCTGGACGCCCTCCTCGTCACCGGCGGCGGCGACGTCGCCCCGGAGCGCTTCGGACAATCGCCGCACCCCAAGCTGGGCCGGGTCACACCGGAGCGGGACGAGGCGGAGCTCGGCCTGGTGGCCGAGGCCTATCGCCAGGACCTGCCGACCCTCGGGGTGTGCCGCGGCATTCAGGTGATGGCGGTGGCGCTGGGCGGCGGGCTGATCCAGGACCTGGCAAGCATAGAGCCAGCCGCCGGGCCCCGCCACGACCAGCACGGCCGCCAGCCCCGCGACGAGGTGTCGCATCAGGTGCGCCTCGAGCCCAGTAGCCGGCTGGCCCGTCTGCTCGGCACCCACCAGGTGGCGGTGAACAGCTTCCACCACCAGGTCGTCCAGGAGCCGATTCCCGCCAGGCTTGCCCTGGCCGGCCGCTCTGAAGACGGCTGGGTGGAGGCGCTGGAAGCATCGGACCGCCGCTTCTTCTTCGGGGTGCAGTGGCACCCGGAGCATCTGTGGCAGAAGGACCTGGCGGCGGCCAGGCTGTTCGGCGGGCTGGTGGAGGCGGCCAGCAGCCGATGAGGGTCGAACTTCGCCGCGGCGGACTGCTGGAGAGCGTGCACCGCATCGACGCGGTGGTGGTCGGTATGGGCGGCGTGATCTGGCAGAGTCCGGGTGCCGCCGACTCAGTCACCTTCATGCGCTCGGCGGCCAAGCCCTTCCAGGCGCTGGGGCTCATCACCAGCGGCAGCCAGGAGCGCTTTCACTTTGGCAGCGAGGAGATGGCCCTGGCCGCCGCCAGCCACCACGGTACGGCCGAGCACACGCGGGTGGTGTCGGCCATGCTGGAGCGATGCGGCCTCTCCGTCGGCGACCTGCGCTGCGGGGCGCACCCGCCCTACGACAAGGATGCCGCCGCTGCCCTCAGCGGGCCGCCGACGGCGCTGCACTCCAACTGTTCAGGCAAGCACGCCGCCATGCTGGCGCAGTGCGTGGCGGCTGGATGGGACCTCGATTACCTGCCGCTCGCCCATCCGGTCCAGCAGCGAAACCGCGACGCCGTCGCCGCCTTCGCCGAGCTGGAGGTGGAGAGCATCGGCACCGGCACCGACGGCTGCGGGGTGCCGACCTTCCGCCTGCCGCTGGCCGCCATCGCCGTCGCCTTTCGCAACCTGGTCCGCCCGACCGAGCAGACACCCGCCCTGGCCGATGCGGCCGCCCGCATCACCGGGGCGATGCGGGCGCATCCCTACCTGGTCGGCGGGCACGGGGTCTTCGGTTCGGAGCTGATGGCGGCCAGCGGCGGCCAGCTGGTGGCGAAGGGTGGGGCTGAGGGCCTGATCGGCATCGGGCTGGGCGAGGCCGGGCTGGGCATCGCCGTGAAGGTTGCGGACGGCAGCTCGCGGGCCGTGGCGGTGGCAGCGATGGCCGTGCTTGACCGATTTGACCTGCTGCCCCCTGCCGCCGGCGAGGCGCTGGCCAGCTACCGGCGGCCGGTGGTCCTGAATGTGGCCGGGCACCCGGTCGGCGAACTGGTGCCCGCCTTTGACTAGAAGGTGAGCGGGTTGGAGACCTGGGCGGACCTCGTGACCAGGGCCCGCACCTGCGTCGCCTGCCGGCTGGCCGAAGGCAGGCACCAGGTGGTATTCGGGGCGGGCGACCCCTCGGCCCTCCTGATGCTGGTCGGGGAGGCGCCTGGCCGGGATGAGGACCTGGCCGGCGAGCCCTTTGTGGGCAGGGCCGGCGAGCTCCTGACCCGCATCCTGGCCGCCGTCGGCCTAAGCCGTGATCAGGTCTTCATCACCAACACGGTGATGTGCCGCCCCCCCCACAACCGGCCGCCGGAGGCGGACGAGCAGCTGGCCTGCCGGCCCTTTCTGGAGGCCAAGCTCCGGGTGATCGGGCCCCGCATGGTGGTGCTGCTGGGGGCGGTCGCCACCAAGGCCCTCTTGGACGACCCCACCGCCTCGATCACCCGCCTGCGCGGGACGCGCCACCTCCTGCAGGGACGCTACTACTACCCGACCTTCCATCCGGCCGCTCTCCTCCGCGACCCGGCCAAGAAGCGGCCGGTGTGGGAGGACTTCAAGCGCATCCGGCGGGACTACGACCGCCTGGCTGCCGGGCTGGAGCTGGACAGCGATGGCTGAGCGGCCGACGGTGGCCGGGGTGGGCGAAGCGGGGCTGATCCAGCGCCTGGTCGCGGCGCACGGGCCGGGGTCTGGTATCGGCGATGACGCTGCCCTGATCGCCCTCGGCGGCAGCAGCCTCCTCTCCGTGGACAGCTTCGTGGCCGGGCGCCACTTCGACCCGGCCCGCATGAGCTGGACTGACAGCGGCTACCGGGCGGTGGCGGCGGCGCTGTCCGACCTGGCCGCCATGGGCGGCCGGCCGATCGCCCACCTTCTGGCCCTCTCCCTGCCCCCGGATCTGCCCCTGGCCGCCTTCGACGCCCTCGCTGCCGGCCTGGCCGAGGCGGCGGCGGCCAACCACAGCCGGCTGATCGGCGGCAATCTGGTTTCGGCGGCCGAGGTCACGATCACGGTGAGCGTGGCCGGCGAAGCCCGCCGCCCGGTGGGCCGGACCGGCGGGGCCATTGGCGACCGGCTGGCGGTGACCGGCCCGCTCGGCCTCGCCGCCCTGGGGCGCGAGGCCATCCTGGCTGGCGAGGCTCCGCCCCCCAAGGCCGCCAGCGCCTTCCTCCGGCCCAAGCCAGCCTGGGCGGCGGCGGCTCTCCTCGCCGACGGCGGCGCCCGGGCCCTGATCGACGTCACGGACGGCCTGGCGATCGACGTGAGCCGCCTCCTGCACCAGGGGGCGATCGGGGCGGAGCTGGAGACAGGCGCCCTGCCCCTGGCCGACAGCGGGGACAGGAGCGAGGACCTGCGCCGGGCGCTCTTCGGCGGCGACGACTACTGCCTGGTGGCGGCGGTGCCGGAGGCGTCGTGGCCGGGCCTGAAGGAGGCCTTCGCCGCGGCGGAGCAGAGCCTTTACGCCATCGGCCGCCTCAGCCCAGAGCCCGGTGTGAGGCTGGATGGGACTCCGCTTGCGGTCTCCGGATACGACCACTTTGCGTGAGGCCGCCCAAATGACCATCGAGCTGCCGACGGAAGAAGAGACCCGCCGCCTGGGCCAGGCACTAGGCGAGGCCACCTTGACTGGCGGCGTGATCGGCCTGATCGGCGAGGTGGCCAGCGGCAAGACAACCCTGGCCCAAGCCGTGCTCGCCGCCTGGCGGGTGGCCGGTCCGGTCGCCAGCCCGACCTACACCCTGATCCACACCTACCCCGGCCGCATCTACCACGTCGACCTCTACCGGCTCCATGCTGTCGAGGTGGCGGGACTGGGGTTGGAGGAGCTGTTCGAGCCAAGTGCCCGGGCCGTGGTGGAGTGGGCCGACCGGGCCGGCGACATCTTGCCCGCCGACCGCCTGCAGGTGCACCTCAGCCACCGCCAGGCGGGCCGCCATGCCGCCGTGCGGGCAGGCGGCCAGCTATCGGGCGAGGCGCTGGGCCGACTGCGGGCGGCATGGCAGCGCTGAGGGGGGCCGTGCTCGCCCTCGACACCACCGGAGCCAGCACCCAGGTGGCGTGGTGGCAACTCGGCCGCTTTGGCGTCCACGAGGCGGTGGGGCAGGGCCGCGACGAGGCGCTGTGGCGGCTGATCGAGCGCTGCCTGGCCGACGCCGGCCAGCCGGTCGGCCTGGTGGCGGTCTCAGCCGGCCCCGGCTCCTACACCGGCACCCGCATCGGCCTGGCGGCAGCCGAGGGATTGAGCATGGGCTGGGCGGTGCCCCGCCTGGCGGTGCCCACCTTCGCCGCCTGGGCGGAGGGTGTCGCTGTGCCGGGCCACCTGGTGGTCGGACGCGGCGACGGCCGCGGCATGGTGATCTGGCAGTGCTTCAGCGGGCCGCAGGAGGCACGGCAGCCCAGCTCGCAGTTGGCGAGGGGAGAGCCTCGGGCCGTTGTCGAAGAGGCAAAACGGTTGGCCGCGCACCTGGTGGTGGCCGATTGGCCCGATGAGGCGCCGGCCGGCTGCCCGCTCTTGCCGGCTCCGGGGGTGCTGGCGGTGGCGAGCTGGGCATGGCGGCACAGAGGAGATCTAAGAAATGCGCCGTTTGCTCCGATCTATCTTCGGCCCGCCGCTCGGCCAGACACCAGCCCGGCCTGAACCGATGGCAAGGGAGATGGCGAGTGGCGTGCAGGTCGTGCGCATGACGCTCTCCGACCTGCCCGAGGTGCTCGAGGTGGAGCACCTCTCCTACCCCACACCCTGGTCGAGGCGGGCCTTCGTCTCGGAGCTGAGCGAGAACGCCTACGCCCACTACCTGGCCGCCAAGAGCAATGGCCGCCTGATCGGCTACGTCGGCATGTGGCTGGTGCTGGACGAGGCGCACATCACGAACGTCGCTGTGCACCCCAGTTTCCGCAGCCAGGGCGTGGGCCGGCTCCTGATGGAGACGGCCATCCACCTCACCGAGGAGCACGGCTGCCGCAGCATCACCCTGGAGGTGCGGCGCAGCAACCTGGTGGCCCAGTCCCTCTACCGTTCGCTCGGCTTCCAGATGACGGGCCTGCGCAAGGGGTACTACACCGATAACGGCGAGGACGCCCTGATCATGGTCAGGGAGCACCCGCCCAGCCAGGAGGGCGCCTAGTGCGACTGCTGGCCGTGGAAACCAGCTGTGACGAGACCAGCCTGGCGGTGATGGAGGACGGCCAGATCGCCTCCCTGCGGGTCGCCTCGCAGGCGGCGCTGCACCAGCCGACCGGCGGCGTCGTGCCCGAGGTGGCCGCCCGCCGCCACCTGGAGGTGATCCGGGTGGAGGCGGAGGCCGCCCTGGCCGAGGCTGGCTCGGCCCTCTCGGAGCTGGATGGCATCGCCTACACCCGGGGCCCGGGGCTGGTGGGGTCGCTGTTGGTGGGGAGCTCGTTCGCCCAGGCCCTGGCGCTGGCCCAGCGACTGCCGGCAGTGGCGGTGAACCATGTGCTGGCCCACATCCACGCCGTCTTCATCGGCCAGGAGCCCCGCTTCCCGCTCGTCGCCCTGGTGGTGTCCGGCGGCCACACCTCGCTCTTCCGGCTGGAGGCGCCGCTTCAGATCGAGCTGCTCGGCGAGACCCGTGACGACGCCGCCGGTGAGGCGCTGGACAAGGTCGCACGCCTGCTCGGTTTAGGCTACCCGGGCGGCGCCGCCCTGGAGCGGCTGGCCGAGCAGGTGCCAGGCCCCGGGGTGACGCTGCCTCGGGTGCGCCTGGAGGGTGAGCGTCCGGACTTCAGCTTCAGCGGCCTGAAGACCGCGGCCAGGCAGGCGATTTTGTCCGGTGAGGAGCCGGCTCGAGTGGCCAAGGGCTTTCAGGAGGCGGTGATCGCCCATCTGGTCGAGACCACCCGGCGGGCGCTCGTCCCCTCTGACCGGATGCTGGTGGTGGGAGGGGGGGTGGCGGCAAACCGGGCGCTCGGCCGCGCCCTGGCCGAGGCGCTGCCCGGCCTGCCGGTGCATGTGGCGCCGCCGGCCCTCTCGGGCGACAACGCCGCCATGATCGGCCGCCTGGGCTGGGAGATGCTGCGGGCCGGGATCACCACCCCGCTCGGTCTGCCGGTGCTCTCGCAGTGGGCGGCCCTGACGTGAGCCGCTACGGGGGGCGGGTGCACTTCGTGGGCGTGGGCGGCGTCATGATGGCCGCCCTGGCCCACTATCTCCAGCTGGAGGGGGAGGCGGTGTCTGGCTCCGACATCCGGGCCTCGGTGCGCACCCGCCGGCTCCGCCGGGCTGGCATCGCCGTCGCCATCGGCCACCGGGCGGCCAACCAGGCAGGGGCGGCAGTGGTGGTGTACAACACGGACGTGCCGGCGGACAACCCCGAGCTGGCAGCGGCCAGAGAGCGCGGCGCCCGGCTGGCGCACCGGGCTGAGATCATGGCCGAGGTGCTGGCGGGACGGCGGCTGGTGGCTGTGACCGGCACCCACGGCAAGACCACCACCACCACCTTGATCGGCTACCTGCTCGAGCAGTCTGGGCTGGACCCCCTGGTCTTCGCCGGCGGCGAGGTGGACGGCTGGCTGGGCGGCCTCAGGCCGGGGCGGGGTGAGTGGGCGGTGGTAGAGGGCGATGAGTCCGACCGTTCCATGCTCCGGCTCAGCCCGGAGGTGGCGGTGGTCACCAACCTGGAGCCGGAGCACCTCGAGCACTACGGCGGTGACTTCTCCCAGGTCCGCTCCGCCGTGCAGCAGTTTGTGGCATCGGTGCCGGAGGGCGGGGCGGCGGTGCTCTGCGCCGAGGACCCCCTGCTCCAGGCCCTGGCCGTGCCGGCCGGCGTCCATCGGCTGACCTACGGGCAGGGTGCCGAGATGGCGGCCCTGGATGTGGAAGCCACCGGGCGCGGCCAGGCCTTTGACCTGGTGTGGGGCGGCCTCGTGCAGGGCCGGGTGGTGAGCTCCCTGTCTGGGCGCCACAACGTGCTCAACACGCTGGCGGCGATGGCTGCCGGCGTGGCGGTCGGCCTGGAGCCGGTGCGGATGATCCGGGCGATGCCCGATTTCCACAACGCCCACCGCCGCCTGGAGGTGCTGTACCAGGGCGGCGGCGTGCGGGTGGTCGACGACTACGCCGTCCATCCGACCGAGATCCGCATGGTCCTGGAGACGCTGTTGAGCTGGCAGCCGAAGCGGCTGATCGCCGCCCTGCAGCCGCATCGCCACGCCAGGGTGAAGCATCTGTTCGCTGACTTTGTGGCCTCGGTCGCCCCCGCCGACGAGGTCTGGGTGTTCGACATCTACGGCCCGGCCGGCACCCAGGCCCTGCCCGATGTGAGCGGCCAGGCGCTGGCCAAGGCGATGGAGGCCCAAAACCGCCAGGCCGTCTCCTACCTCGGACCGAGCGCCCGCCTGGCCAAGATGGCGTCCTCGCTCCGGCCGGGGGACCTGGTGGTGGCGCTGGGCGCGGGTGACATCACCAGATATGCCCACCAGTTGGCGAGAACGGTGGCGGCCGAGACCGGTGCGGTAAATTGAAGCCCCTGCCCCTAGGTGCTACCCTTGGTTAAATCTCGTCCGAAGGAAGGGTCGCCTGTGCCCGGCTCCGACCGCTTCGCCAGGGAGGGCCTCACCTTCGACGACGTCCTCTTGGTGCCGGCCCGCTCCTCCATCCTGCCCCACCAGGCCTCGCTCAGGACGCGGCTCACCCGCACCTTGGAGCTGAACATCCCCCTGCTCTCCGCCGGCATGGACACGGTGACCGAGTCGCGGATGGCGGTGGCCGTGGCCCGGGAGGGCGGAATCGGCGTCATCCACAAGAATCTCTCCATCGCCGACCAGGCGGCCGAAGTGGACAAGGTGAAGCGCTCCGAGCACGGCGTGATTCACGACCCGGTCTATCTGGGCGTCGAGCACCAGGTGACGGATGCGCTGGCCCTGATGGCCCGCTACCGCATCTCGGGGGTGCCGGTGGTAGACGCCGAGATGCACCTTCTGGGCATCGTCACCAATCGCGACCTGCGCTTCGTCGACGACCACAGCCTCACCCTCGACCAGGTGATGACCAAGGAGGGGCTGGTCACCGGCACCACCGGCACCAGCCTGGCCGAGGCCCGGGACCTGATGGCGGCGCACCGCATCGAGAAGCTGCCGCTGGTCGACGACGCCCGTAGGCTGACCGGCCTGATCACGATCAAGGACATCGAGAAGATGCGCCAGTACCCCAACTCGGCCAAGGACCAGCGCGGCAGGCTCCTGGCGGCGGCGGCGGTCTCGGTCGGGGAGGATGCCTGGGAGCGCACAGCGGCCCTGGTCGCAGCGGAGGTCGATGTGGTGGTGGTCGACACCGCCCACGGGCACAGCGAGAAGGTCCTGGCCACCGTCCAGGAGTTGAAGCGGCGCTGGCCTGATCTGCAGGTGATCGCTGGCAACGTGGCGACCCCGGACGGCACCCAGGCCCTGATCGACGCCGGCGCAGACGCCGTCAAGGTGGGCGTGGGCCCGGGCAGCATCTGCACCACCCGCATCGTGGCCGGCATCGGCGTGCCGCAGGTGACGGCGATCACCGACTGCGCCCTGGTGGCCGAGCGGGCGGGCGTGCCGGTGATCGCCGACGGCGGCATCCGCTCCTCCGGCGACATCACCAAGGCGCTGGCCGCCGGCGCCGACTCGGTGATGCTGGGGTCGCTGTTGGCCGGTACCGAGGAGTCGCCCGGCGAGCTGGAGATCTTCCAGGGCCGGAGCTTCAAAGTCTACCGGGGGATGGGGTCCCTGGGCGCCATGCGCCAGGGCTCCGGCGACCGCTACTTCCAGGAGGGCAACCGCAAGTTCGTGCCGGAGGGCATCGAGGGCCGCGTGCCCTACCGGGGCCCCCTCTCTGAGACGGTCTATCAGCTGATGGGCGGCCTGCGGGCCGGGATGGGCTACCTGGGCACGCCGACCGTGGCGGCGCTGCGGCGGGATACCACCTTCATCCGCATCTCGAACGCCGGCCTGCAGGAGTCGCATCCGCACGACGTGGAGATTACCCGCGAGGCGCCCAACTACACGCGCTGAAAGGAGGGCTCCGCCTTGCACTTCACCATCACGGGCGGCACGCCGCTCAAGGGATCGATCAGTGTGAACGGCGCCAAGAACTCGGCTCTGGCCATCATCTCGGCGGCGGCCCTGGCCGCCGAAGGTGCCACCTACCTGGAGAACGTGCCGCTGTACACCGACATCCTGGACCTGTGCGAGATCCTGAGGGCGCTCGGCGCCGAGGTCACTTTCGTCGACCGCCGGGTGCTCAAGATCGACGCCAAGAACCTGACCAACCACGTGGCACCCTACGAGAAGGCCCGCAAGCTCAGAGGCTCCACCTACATCGTCGGATTGCTCCTGGCCAGGCTCGGCCGGGCGGAGGTGGCGATGCCCGGCGGCTGCGACATCGGCGCCCGCCCCATCGACTTCCACCTGCGGGGCTTTGAGGCCCTGGGCGCCAAAGCCTGGGTCGAGCACGGCTCCATCCTGGCCGAGGCCAGATCCGGCCTCAGCGGCACCAACCTGTTCATCGACCGCGCCTCCTTCGGCGCCACCATCAACCTGATGATCGCCTCCTCCCTGGCCCGGGGCACCACCTACCTGGAGAACGCGGCCAGGGAGCCAGAGATCGTCGACCTGGCCAACTTCCTGACCGGACTGGGCGCCACGGTGCGCGGCGCGGGCACCAGCACCATCCGCATCGAAGGCGCCAAGCGGCTGCATGGCGGCCGCCACGAGATCATCCCCGACCGCCTGGAGGCCGGCACCTACCTGATGGCAGGACTGGCCTCCGGCGGTGAGGTGGCGGTGAAGGGCGTCATCCCCGAGCATCTGGCCACGGTCTGCGCCAAGCTGGAAGAGGCCGGGGCGGCGCTCGAGATCTCGGCCGACGCCATCCAGCTCAAGGCACCGGCCAGAGTGCGGGCGGTGGACGTGCAGACCCAGCCCCACCCCGGCTTTCCGACCGATCTGCACCCGCCGCTGGTGGCCGCCCTGGCCCGGGCCGACGGCATCAGCCTGGTCCAGGAGACCGTGTTCGAGAACCGCTTCCACTACGTCAACGAGCTGGCCCGGATGGGCGCCAACGTGCGGGTGGACCGCGACACGGCGATCGTGCGCGGCCAGGAGCGGCTGTCCGGGGCCCCGGTGGAGGCACCGGACATCCGCGGCGGCGCCGCCCTGGTCATCGCCGGCCTGGCTGCCGAGGGCCGGACAGTGGTCGGCGGCCTGCAGTATGTGGAGCGCGGCTATGAGGATCTGGAGGGGAAGCTCAGCCAGCTCGGCGCCGATGTGTCGCGCGACGGTGAGGCCACGGCCTCAGAGGTCTCTCTGTGAACCAGACGGTGGTGGTCAGCGCCAAGCGCACCCCCTTCGGCAAGCTGGGCGGCGCGCTCAGCCAGGTGAGGGCGACCGATCTGGGCGCCCACGCCATCGGCGAGACGCTCCGCCAGGTCGGCCACGACGGCCGGCGGGTGGACGAAGTGATCTTCGGCATGGTGGTGCAGGCCGGCGCCGGTCAGATCCCGTCCCGCCAGGCGGCGATGGCGGCCGGCATCCCGCAGGAGGTGGCCTCCACCACCGTCAACAAGGTGTGCGCCTCGTCCTTGCACGCCGTCAACCTGGCCGATGCCTGGATCCGTCTCGGCGAGCGGCAGGTGGTGGTGGCGGGCGGCATGGAGAGCATGTCCCAGGCTCCCTATCTCCTGCCTGGAGCCCGCTTCGGCTACCGGATGGGCGACGGCGCCTTGGTCGACGCCGTGGTCCACGACGGGCTGTGGTGCAGCTTCGGCAACGTGCACATGGGCGTCTACGGCTCCCAGGTGGCCGTCGAGTTCGGCTGCAGCCGGGCGGCCCAGGACGCCTTCGCCCTGCGCTCCCACCAGCTGGCGGCCAAGGCCACGGAGGCGGGCCTCTTGGCCGAGGAGATCGCGCCGATCGGCCTGGCCGACGGCAGGGTGATGGACCGGGACGAGGCGATCCGCGCCGACACCAGCATCGAGAAGCTGGCCAAGCTGCGCCCGGTGTTCGGCCAGGACGGCACGGTCACCGCCGGCAACGCCCCCGGCCTCAACGACGGGGCGAGTGCCTTGCTCCTGATGAGCGAGGAGCGGGCCCGGGCCCTCGGCTACCCGGTCCTGGCCAAGATCCTGGCCGGCGGCCAGGCCTCCGATCACCCCCGGCTTTTGGCCACGGTACCGGCTCAGGCCGCCGAGGTGGCGCTTTTGAAACTCGGCATGGCCGCCCGTGACGTCGACCTGTGGGAGATCAACGAGGCCTTCGCCTCCGTCACCCTCATCTCCACAGAGCGGCTGGGCATCGACCCGGAGCGGGTGAACCCAAACGGCGGCGCCATCGCCCTCGGCCATCCGATCGGCGCCTCCGGCGGCCGCATCCTGCTCACCCTGATCTATCAGCTCAAGCGCCAGGGCGGCGGCGTGGGCGTGGCCGCCATCTGTTCCGGAGGGGGGCAGGGTGAGGCGACGGTGGTCGAGGTCGGGGCGTGATCCGGCGGGTGCTGGTGGTGGGCGCCGGCCAGATGGGGGCAGGCATCGCCCAGGTGGCGGCCGAGGCCGGCCGTGACGTGGTGCTGGTGGACGTGAGCGAGGCGCGCCTCCAAGGCGGCCGCGCCCAGATCGACGCCTCCCTGGCCCGGCTCACCAAGAAGGGGACGCTCAGCCAGGCGGATGCCCAGGCCGCCCTGGCCCGCATCACCACCAGCGTCGAGCTCGCGGCTGGACAGGGCGCCGAGCTCGCCATCGAGGCCATCGTCGAGGAGCGGGAGGCGAAGCGCCGGCTTCTGGCAGAGCTGGACCGGCTCATGGCGGCGCCGGCCATCCTCGCCTCCAACACCTCGACCCTGCCCATCACCGACCTGGCGGCGGCCACCGGCCGGCCGGACCGGGTGGTGGGCATGCACTTCATGAATCCGCCGCCGGTGATGGCCCTCATCGAAGTGGTGGCGGGGCTCACCACCTCGGAGGAGACCGTGCGGGCCGTCTCGGACGAGGCGGCGGCATACGGCAAGACGCCGGTGCGGGTCCGGGACATGGCCGGATTCGTCTCAAACCGGGTGCTGATGCCGATGCTGAACGAGGCGGTGTACTGCCTGATGGAGGGTATCGCCGACGCCGAGGGCATCGACGCCGTGATGCGGCTGGGCATGAACCACCCGCTGGGCCCGCTGGCCCTGGCCGACCTGATCGGCCTCGACACCTGCCTCGCCATCCTGGAGATCTTGCAGCGCGAACTGGGCGACCCCAAGTACCGGCCCTGCCCGCTGTGGCGGAGCTACGTACAGGCCGGCTATCTGGGCCGGAAGAGCGGCCGGGGTTTTTACACCTATGCCCAGGTGCCCCCGGAGAAGAGGGCCAGGTCATGAGCAAAGATTCCAGCCGGCGCCTCACCCACCTCACTGCCAAGGGCGAGATGCACATGGTGAACGTGGCCGACAAGGAGCCGACCAGGAGGCTGGCGGTGGCCGAGGCCTTCTTGGCCCTCGGTGCCGAGACGCTCGCCCTTCTGGCCGAGGGCGGCCTGGAGAAGGGGGACGCCCTGGCGGTGGGGAGGGTGGCCGGGATCATGGCCGCCAAGCGCACCGCCGAGCTGATCCCGCTCTGCCATCCCCTGGCCCTGGACGGCGTCGAGGTGACGCTCACCCTGGTCGAGGAGGGGGTGCGGATCCGGGCCGAGGTGACCGTCACCGCCCGCACCGGCGCCGAGATGGAAGCGCTGGTGGCGGTGACGGTGGCGGGACTCTCCCTCTACGATATGGTGAAGGCGGTCGACCGGGGCGCCATCCTGGGCGGCGTGCGGCTCATCCGCAAAGAGGGCGGCAAGAGCGGCGTCTATGTCAGGGGCGGGCATGAAAAGGAGGTTCGCTAGGTGTCGCTGCGGCCGGAGCGGGTGCTGATCGACCGGGCGACCATCCAGGCCAAGGTCGCGGAGATGGCGCGGGCGATCGAGGCCCGCCACCGTCACCCCGAACCGCTGTTGGTGGTGAGCGTGCTGCGCGGCGCCGTGATCTTTGCCGCCGACCTGATGCGCGAGCTGAACCTGGCGCTCTCGGTCGAGTTCGTGGCGGTAGAGAGTTACGGCAGCAGCACCCGCTCGTCGGGGGCGGTGAACATCACCCGGGACGTGACCGAGGACCTGGACGGCCGCCACGTGCTCTTGGTGGAGGACATCGTCGACACCGGACTGACACTGCGCTACCTGATCTCCCACCTCAAGGGCAAGAACCCGGCCTCCCTCGAGGTGGCCGTGCTCCTGGACAAGGTGGCGCGCCGCCAGATCGAGGTGAAGGTGGACTACACCGGCTTCGTGATCCCGGACGCCTTCGTGGTCGGCTACGGACTGGATTACGCCGGGCTCTACCGCAACCTGCCGGATGTGATGGTGCTCGGAGAGTCGGCATCGTGAGCCGGCCGGTCCTGATCATCGACTTCGGTGCCCAGTACGCTCAGCTGATCGCCCGCCGCGTCCGGGAGATCGGCTTCTACTCCGAAATCGTGCCCTGTGAGCGGGCGGCCGAGGCGATCGCCGCACGGCGGCCCCAGGCCCTGATCTTGACCGGCGGTCCGGACAGCGTCACGGCCGAGGGCGCCAAGGCGCTGCCGCCGGCCGTGCTGTCAAGCGGCCTGCCGACGCTCGGCATCTGCTACGGCATGCACCTCCTGGCCCACGCCCTGGGCGGCGAGGTGACGAGCGGCCAGGTGCGCGAGTACGGCCGCACCGACCTCTCCAGTGAGCCGTCGGCCCTGTTCACCGGGCTGCCCCGCTATCTCACCGTCTGGATGAGCCACGGCGACACGGTGATGAGGCCGCCCGCCGGCTTCAAGGCGGTGGGGCGCACCCGGACGGTGCCGGTGGCGGCGATGGAGGACCGGGAGCGCCGCCTGTTCGCCGTCCAGTTTCACCCCGAGGTGGCCCACACCGACCGCGGCGCCGACATGCTGCGCAACTTTCTCGTGATTGGCGCCGGGCTGACGCCGGACTGGACGATGGGCGACGCCATCGCCCTGGCGGTGGAGCGGGTCAAGGAAGAGGTGGGCAGCGGGCGGGCGATCGTGGCCCTGTCCGGCGGCGTCGACTCGGCGGTGGCGGCGGCGCTGGTGCACCGGGCGATCGGCGGCCGGCTCCAGGCTGTGTTCGTGGATCACGGGCTGCTCCGTCAGGGCGAGGCCGACCTGGTGGAGGCAGGCTTCACCCGCGACTACCCCTTGCCGTTCCTCAGGGTCAACGCCGAGGAGCGGTTTTTGGCCGGCCTGGCCGGTGTCAGTGACCCGGAGGAGAAGCGGCGGCGCATCGGCGCCATGTTCATCGACGTCTTCAAGGAGGCGGCCGAGCGCCTTCCCGGGGTCGAATTCCTGGTCCAGGGCACGCTCTACCCGGACGTGATTGAATCCGGCGGTGGCCAGGCGGCGGTGATCAAGAGCCACCACAACGTGGGCGGCCTGCCGGCCGAGATCGGCTTCCGGCTGATCGAACCGCTGCGCGACCTGTTCAAGGACGAGGTCCGCCAGATCGGACGTGAGCTCGGCCTGCCCGAGCGGCTGGTGGACCGCCAGCCCTTTCCCGGGCCCGGCCTGGCGGTGCGGGTGGTGGGCGAGGTCAGCCCGGAGCGCCTGGCCCTGGCCAGGGCGGCCGACGCCATCGTGACCGAGGAGATCGAGCGCTCAGAGGCCCGGCGGGATCTCTGGCAGTACTTCGCCGTCCTGACCGGTGCCCGCTCCGTCGGCGTGATGGGGGACGGCCGCACCTACCTGGAGGTGGTGGCGATCCGGGCCGTGGGCTCGGCCGACGGCATGACGGCTGACTGGGGCCGCCTGCCGGCCCCGCTCCTGGAGAGGATGGCCAACCGGATCGTGACCGAGGTGGCCGGTGTCGGCCGGGTGGTGTATGACATCACCTCCAAGCCGCCCGGTACCATCGAGTGGGAGTGAGGACGAGGAGGGCGCCCGGATGAAGGCCGTTCGCTACCACCAGTACGGAGACAGGAGCGTGCTCCGCTACGAGGACGCCCCACAGCCGGAGCCAGGAGCCGGGCAGGTGGTGGTAGAGCTGGCTGCGGCCGGCGTCAACCACCTGGACGTCTGGGTGCGGGAGGGCGTCTACGGCTCGCGGGTGCCGATGCCGCACATCGGCGGCTCCGACGGTGCCGGTGTGGTGGCGAAGGTCGGCCCCGGCGTCCGGCGGGCGAAGGAAGGGGACCAGGTGGCGATCAGCCCGGGCCTCTCCTGCGGCATCTGCCGGGAGTGCCTCTCAGGGCGCGACCACCTGTGCCGGGAGTACGTGATCTTGGGTGCCGGCCCGGATGGCACATACGCCCAGGCGGTGGCGGTGCCGGAGGCCAACCTCCTGCCATTGCCTGCGCAGCTCACGGCGGTGGAGGCGGCGGCGCTGCCCCTGGTCCTGGTCACGGCCTGGCACATGCTGGTCGGCCTGGCCAGAATCCGCCCCGGCGAGACCGTCCTGGTGCTGGCCGGCACCAGCGGCGTGGGCTCGGTGGCGATCCAGGTGGCGAAGCTGTTCGGCGCCCAGGTGATCGCCACCGCCCAGAGCGCCAAGCTGGAGCGGCTCCGGGCTCTGGGCGCCGACCAGGTGATCGACCATGCCCAGGAGGACATCGCCCAGCGGGTCCGCCAGCTCACTGCCAAGGAGGGCGTCGACGTGGTGTTCGAACACGTCGGCGAGGCCACCTGGGAGGCCAGCCTGAAGTCCCTGCGCCCGGGCGGCCGGCTGGTCACCTGCGGGTCCACCACCGGCTACCGGGCGATCACCGACCTGCGCTACGTGTACAGCCGGCAGCTTTCTATCTTTGGCGACTACATGGGTGCCAAAGGCGAGCTCCTGGACGCCTGGCAGCGGGTCCTGTCCGGCGCCATCCGGCCGGTGATCGACCGCACCTTCCCCTTGGCGGATGCCGCCCTCGCCCACCAGCACCTGGAGGAGCGGCGGGCGGTCGGCAAGGTGGTGCTGGAGATCCCGGCCTAGGTCCTGGACCCATGACGGAAGGAGCGGGCC
>JAJZLH010000013.1 GCA_021803575.1 Bacillota bacterium
CCCTGTCGTCGGCGGGGATGGATCGGTCGGACATCTCGTACGTGAAGGCGCATGGCACCTCTACGCCAGCCGGAGACAAGGCGGAGTCGCAGGCCATCCGCCGCCTGTTCGGCTCTGGCACACCGCCGGTCGGCTCCCTGAAGGGCGCCCTCGGCCACCTGCTGGGGGCATCGGGTGCGGTGGAGGCCGTGGTCTGCGTGGAAGCGCTGCTCCGCCAGGTGGTGCCGCCCTCCGTGAACCTGATCGACCAGGACCCGGAGATCGACGTGCCGATCGTCAAGGTGCCGACCCCGATGCGGATCCGGGCGATCATGGCCAACGCCTTCGGCTTCGGCGGCCAGAACGCGGCCGTGGTGTTGGCCCCGGCCTGAGCCGATGCACGAGACGAGCTTTCGGGTGCGCTACGGGGACACCGACCGCATGGGTGTCGTCTACTATGGCACCTACCTGGACTACTTCACGGTCGGGCGCACCGAGTGGATGCGCCATCATCAGGTGCCCTACCGGCAGGCCTTCGAGGAGCAGGGGCTGCTCCTGCCCGTGCACCGCGTCGAGTGCCGCTACCTGGTGCCGCTGCTCTTTGACGACCTGATCACGGTCGAGACTGCCGTCGGCGAACTGAGCCGGACCCGGCTCCGCTTTGGCTACCGGATTCTCGGCCCGGACGGCCAGCTGCGCGCCGACGGCATGACCGAACACGCCTTCTGGGATGATCTGCACAAGGCGCCCGTCAATCTGGCCAAGCAGCGGCCAGACCTGTGGCGGCTGCTTCAGGACGTTGCCGGTTAACATTAGCCAAGCCGGCCGCCTCGGCTCGGCGGCACCCACATCCAGGCGCTGACTGGCACAGAGCATGTAGGCGCGCGTTTGAATCCTCGAGCGGGCAAGGCGGAGCTGAGGCTATCCCCCGTCCCCAGGGTCCACCGGGCTGATGCCATAGGTCGCCTGAATGTCGCCGATGGTTTGCGCTGAGAGCTTGCCACTTGCGAACAGCTGGGCGACGTCCCAGAAGTACGCTTCGAGACCGGCAGGCGTGTACACCTCAAGAAAGCGGCACGACCCGCCCTGGTTGTTTGCCATCGCATGGGGGATGCCGATCGGCTTGATCACAAACTCACCGGGGCCCGCCTCGAAGGTCTGTCCGTCCAGCCAAAACCGAATCCGACCCTCCAGGATGTAGGTCGCCTCATCCTCCCGGCTGTGCACGTGCGGCGGCACGCTGAACCCCGCATCCCACGTCATTTCCACCATGGTGTACGCGGCGCGCGTGTCCTCCGCGGCCCGCAACAGGCGGATGTGGTTTCCCAGGAACGCGAACTCTCTCCGCAATGCGCTCACCTCCAGTCCCTGTGACCCCATCTGCGTGTCCGGTCGCTCGTCCCTCACCTACTGGACCTGGGGTCTCATGCCCTGACGGCGGCTCTTGCCCGCAGACCCGGCACGCCGGACGCAGGCACAGCCTCCGCTGACGCCAGTTCGCCGTCACCTGCCACACGCCTGTGTGGGATGTGACAACCCGCACCGAGTCCGACCATGGGGCCCAGGTACGGTGTCGGGGTCCCGGGCTCAGCGCACCAATGTCACCCGGTAGACGGTGGCGAGCGTGCCGCCGCTCCCCTCCCCGCCCAGCAGGTAGATGCCGCTCACGGTGGAGACGGCAGCGCCGTATGCCCAGGGCGCGGGCAGGTGACCGACCGCCGTGACCTGACCGGTGGCAGGGTCAAAGCGGTAGATGGTGCTGGTCAGGGCACCAGAAACCTTGCCGCCAAAGATGTAGATCTGGCCTTGGAGCACACCTGCCGCCGCCTTCCAGACGGAGACCGGCAGCTCGGCCACCACCTTGGTGCTGCCACTTGCTCCGACCGAGATGATGTCCGGGCTGGCGCCTCGGGCCGTCTCGCCGCCGATGACGTAGAGATGCTGGCTCAGCACGGCCGTGGCGGCATAGCGGGTTGCCACAGGCAGAGCGCCGATCACCTGGTAGCTGTTGGTCACGCGATGGTAGCTCCAGATGGTGCTGTTCGGTGCGCCCGTATTGTGGCCGCCGCCCAGCACCAGCTGCCCGCCGAGCACCCCCGCCCAGAGATCGGAGAGAGGCGTGGGTAGGTTGAGCAGCGTGGTGAACTGGCCGGGTGGTGTGAAGGCCATGGCTCTGGCACTCGACGTAAAGCGGCCGCCGCCGAAGAGGAAGATCTGGCCGCCCAGGCTGGCGGCGGCGGCGTCATGCACGCGCTCCGGCAGGGCGACGCTGTTGCCCGGGCCCGTCCCGATCTGGTATGGCACCAGGCTGTTCGAGGAGAGTCCCTGGGCCGTGAGGCCGCCCGCTACCCAGATGGTCTGGCCGAGGACGGTTGCGGCGTCGCCAGAGACTGCCTGGCTGAGCGGACTCTGGACGCTGACCTGGATCTTGGCGGCGGACGGTGGCGCCGTGGACTTGCCGGAGGCGCCGGCGGCTGGCCGGCCGGCCGGAAAGAGCGCCTGGCGGACCAGGAGCAGGACCACGGCGAGCACGAGCACGATCAGGAGCCGGGCGGGCCGGAAGCGGCGGCTACTCTGGGAGCTAGAACCTCTCGGCAACGGACTTCATCTCCAAGAACAGGAGTAGGTAGTCAGGACTGCCAGTCTTTGAGTCGGTGCCGGACATGTCAAAGCCGCCGAAAGGATGGGCGCCCACCATGGCGCCGGTGCACTTCCGGTTGATGTACAGGTTCCCGACCCGAAATCGGGTGCGCGCCTCGACGATACGGGCGCGGTCCACCGAGTAGAGCGAGCCGGTCAGCCCGTACTCCGTGCCGTTGGCGATCTCCAGGGCGTGGGAGAAGTCCCGGGCCCGGATCACGGTCAGGACCGGGCCGAAGATCTCCTCCTGGGCCAGGCGGGCGCCGGGGGCGACATCCACCACCACCGTCGGCTCCACATAGTTGCCGGGTCCCTCCGCCACGTGGCCGCCAGCGACGACGGTGCCCTCGCTGGGGGCCAGCGCCAGGTAGCCGGCGATCTTCTCCTTGGCCCGGGCGTCGATCACCGGACCCACCTGAACGGCGGGGTCCTTGGGGTGACCCATGACCAGGGCCCGCGTCCTCTCCACCACAGCCCCCACCACCTGGTCGTAGACCGCATCGACGACGATGGCCCGGGAGCAGGCCGAGCACTTCTGGCCCTGGAAGCCGAAGGCGGAGGTGACGATGCCGTCGGCGGCCAGGGCCAGGTCGGCGGTCTCATCCACCACGATGGCGTCCTTGCCGCCCATCTCCGCCACCACCCGCTTCACCCAGCGCTGGCCGCTCTGGTGGTGGGCCGCCAGCTCGATGATGCGGAGGCCGACCTCCTTGCTGCCGGTGAAGCTCACGAAACGCACCCGGGGGTGGCTGACCAGCTGGTCGCCGATGGCGCCGCCGGCTGCAGGCACGAACTGGACCACGCCCGGCGGCAGGCCGGCGGCGGTGAGGATCTCGACCAGGAGCGCCCCCAGCATCGGCGTGGCGGAG
>JAJZLH010000026.1 GCA_021803575.1 Bacillota bacterium
GGCTCGAGCGCAAAAACTTGCGCCGGGTCATCTCCTTCTCCACTCGGCCCTCGCTGATGCAGTCGGCGCAGACCTCGCCGTCCCCGTCTACCGGATTGCCGCAGATGCTGCAACGCAGCCTGGTGTCCACTGCCAACGCGCCACCCCCGATGTCTCTGCCCAGATGCCACCGGCCATGATGAGACCGTCGAAGCCCTTCAGATTGCGCCTCTGACCTCTCCGCAATGGGTCGGCTCGGAGAGGTCAGAGCCTGGTTCTTGCTGTGCCCCGACACCCGGGCACGGCGTCCTCGACAGCATCAGTTCACAACAGTGAGGGTGCCGCTCATGTAACCCGGCTCCGCCATGGGGCCGCTCCAGCCGGAGGGGCCAGTGCCACAGGGGGCCATGCACTGCCAGGCGAAGGTGCCGGACTTGGTGACCTTGAAGGTCGCTTGGATTGTGATGCTCTTCTGCCCGACCGGAACAGCAGGCACCACGATGTTGATGCCCAGTGCCGGAATGGTCAGGGTGTGTGCGCCCTGGTCGGGGGTAATGGCACTGATCGCCTGCCCGTTCAGGAGCTCGGTGCCTCCCACCGTCCCTGAGACCTTGGCAAAGCTGGCCGGCAGGGTGGAGGTACCAGGGTCAAAGGATGTGATGGTCAGCACCACGGTGTCACCCTTGGCCAACGTGAAGTCGGTCGGGGTAAACTGCGGCCAGTTACCGTTCAGGATGGTGGTCTTCAGGTGCACCACTGACGACACTGCAGGAGCCACCGTCGTCTGGGGCTGGCTTCCGGCGCTGGTGGTGGTGAGGGCGCCACAGCCGGCGACCAGGCCGGCGAAGGCGGCAAAGGCCCCAAAGGCCAGCACGCCAGGCAGGATGCGGCTGCGAAGAACGAATCTGCGAATCATCCGATCACGACCTTTCTGAAGGCGAGGACTGGGGCGCCTCTGCCACCATGGTCCTCGCCAGGCCCCGACTCGCCCATCAGCATTTGGCCTGATCTTGGGTCAGGTCTTTACCTGAACCCTGACCTGGCGGAGCCGGGGGTTCCACCGCACAACAAGATGCGGCCACGCCCTGTGCCCGCCCTGGATCCGCCCTGCCCCTCTATCGGCGGGTCCTGGCGACAGCCGCTCCTTTCCCACCAAGCCGTGGGCCCGGCCAACACCAGGCGGCCGGGCACACAACGTTGCGGGGAGCGGCTGGCCCCGAGCGCTCCTCCACCCGAGGTCAAGGCGCTCGCTCCTGGCGGTGGACGGGGACTGCAGGCCAGGGCGCCAAGCCCCGGCCACACCCCGACGCACCCATTCAGATCTCGGGCTGGCCGGACACGCCCCCCAGCCCCCCTCACCCCAGCCCAGCGGTGCAGCGATCGGACACCCTGCTCCACCCCAAGCCCGATCTGGTCTTAGGCCCGAGGCCCGGGTTGCAGCGCGCTGCTTTCTGTTGACAGCCAGGACCCGGCGGTTCGCAATGGGAGGGGTGCGGTCGCGCGCACGACCGCTCTCGCAGTCTGGGGGGACATCGGCTGATGCGACTGTTGCTGCAGCTTCACCGCCGGCTGAATCTGGTCTGGAAGATCTTCTTCGCCAACCTGGCCATGATCTTGGTGTTGGTGGGGGGGCTCCTCCTCCTCGATGACCGACTCAGCCAGTCCTCCACCGGGCTGACCGTCCTCCTGCTGGCATCCGTGGTGGTCATGCTGGACTATGCCCTGCTCAGGATGGCGGCCTCTCCCTTGATCATCCTGTCGGCGGTGGTGGCCGACGTGAACCCCAAGTTTCCGACCGCCCGGCTGCCCCTCAATGCCGCCGACCCCGATGTGCGCGCCACCGCCCAGCTCCTGAACCGGCTCCTGCTCTCCTTGGCTCAGGAGCGCCGCCAGTCCGCCCGCCGCCTGGTGGCGGCGCAGGAGGAGGAGCGGAGGGCTCTGGCCCAGCGCATCCACGACTCGGCCGTCCAGTCTCTGGCCCTGCAGCAGATCGTCCTGGACCGGACCAAGCAGGAAACCCTGCCCCCCAGTGTCGGCGCCACCCTGGCGGAAGTTCGCCGCCTCGGTCAGGAGTCGTTGAACGATCTGCGCCTGGTGATCCAGGACATGCGGCCGCCCACCCTCGACCAACTGGGACTGGTAGCCGCCATCTCCAGCCTCCTGGAGAGCCGGGCCCGGCCGCTGGGTATCAAGGCCAGACTCCATGTCAGCGGCCGGCCGCGGCCGCTGGCGGCGGAGCTGGAGACGTCTGTGTACCGCACCGTGAACGAGGCGGTGGTGAACGCCATCCGCCACTCCGGCTGCCGGATGATCCGGATCCGGCTGCGCTTCGGCCGGACGTGGCTGTGTATCTTCTGCACGGACGACGGCCACGGATTCCCGCACGATGGAGCTGCCACCGGCTACGGCATTCCGGGCATGCAAGAGCGCACGGCGCTGTTTGACGGACAGTTCGACATCGGCCCGGCCGCCAGCGGCGGCACACGGGTCCGCCTGGCGGTTCCGCTGTCGGAGCCGACCGGCGGTGTGGCCAGATGATCCGCCTTCTGCTCGCCGACGACCATCCCCTGTTGCGTCAGGGCATCCGGGCGGTACTGGAGACCGAGGATGACATCACGGTCGTGGCGGAGGCAGCCACCGGTCACGAGGTGCTCGACATCTGCCGGGTCTCCCCGCCAGACATGGTGGTCATGGACATCTCGATGCCTGGGATGGATGGCATCACGGCTACCAGTGAACTGCACCGCACGCACCCTGAGGTCGCCGTGCTGATCCTGACCATGCACGACGACTTGGCCTTCGTCCAAGCGGCCCTGGAGGCGGGAGCCACCGGCTACCTTCTGAAGGAGACCGCCGCTCGCGATCTGGTGCACGCCGTGCGGG
This sequence comes from Bacillota bacterium, assembly GCA_021803575.1. GTDB lineage: Bacteria > Bacillota > Sulfobacillia > JAJZYS01 > JAJZLH01 > JAJZLH01. The sequence goes on from JAJZLH010000026.1 coordinate 2,863, forward strand.
CGGTGGTCCACGGCGAGGCGGTGATCTACCCGTCCTTGGCCCGCGGCCTGTTCATGCACAGCCAGGTGGCTGTGCCGCAGCTGACCGCCCGCGAGCTCGAGGTGCTGACCTTGATCGCGGCGGGCAAGACCACCAAGGAGATCGCCTCATCCTTGTTCGTCAGCGTGAAAACGGTGGAGACGCACCGCCTCCATCTGATGGAGAAACTCGACCTGCACGACCGGGTGGCCCTGGTCAAATACGCGCTCCGCCGCGGGTTGATTCAGCTGAACGCCTGACCGGGGAGGGGGCGTTACGCCCCGGCCAGGAAGCGCCGGCCTTCTGGCCGGGGCGCGGGGCGGACCCTACCGCTCAGTGGGCGGGCTGCCCAGCCCTGCGCCGCTCCTAGCGATGCCTCGGATCGCCTCTCGGATGACGGGCAGATGGCTCTCTTGCCACTGGGCGGCCGCCGTCAAGAGCAGGAGCGGCCGATGCTCGGCGATCTCACGGAGCTGGGCCAGCCCCCGCCTTTGCTCTGGCCCAGTCAGTTCATCGCGGTAGCGCTGGCAGAAGACGGGATAGTCAGATCGGTTGGCGTGCAGCCAGCGCCTGAGCGCCGTGCTGGGTGCCACCTCAGGGACCCAGCGCTGCCAGGGTGCGGCTGCCTTCGCCACGCCCCTTGGCCACAGCCGGTCGACCAGCACGCGCACTGTCTCGTCATCGCTCCCGTCCCAGATCCGGCCCAGGCTGATGTCAGGCATGGCCAGGCGCAGCGGCGGCAGTCTGGATGACCTGCCAGATCTGCCGCAGCACTGCCCCCTTGACGCTCTCCTCGGACCCGTCGGACCAGAAGCTGAGCACCAGAGCGTAACTGGTCAGTGCCAGATCCGCCATCTCGACGCTGGCGGGCGGGCTGGGCAGCACATGCGGGGTGCTGGCCAGGACGCCCTCGGCCGCCTTGATCAGCTGGTCTGGGTCCACCCCGGCCGGGACGTCGAAGCGCAGGCGCAGCCGCTGCCGCTTGGTGCGGGTGCGGTTCACCACCGCCGAGACGATGACGATGCCGTTCGGCACGGTCATGCTCAACCCGTCCTCGGTCTCCAGCACCGTATACATGATGTTGATGTCCTTGACCAGGCCTGTGTAGTACGGGCGGACGATTTCGTGCGGATAGGTGGGCGGCTGGATCGGGTACTGCCAGGTGATGAACGAGATGAGGTCGCCCACTTCGAATGGCCGCCACATGACCAGGCCGATACCGGCGATCAGGTTGCCAAAGAAGGTCTGCCCGGCCAGCCCCAGCACCACGGTCAGGAAGGCGCCGCCCACCGCCAGGGAGCCGATCGACACCCCAAAGGCGGCCAGCACCGCCAAAAGGATGGCGACATAGAGGATGAGACGGGTGAAGAAGCGGGCCATCGCAAAGCGGCGGGGACCGAGCCGCTTACTCCCCAGCTCAAGGAGGTGGCGCTCGATCAGGTTGGAGATGATGATGCCAGCCAGCAGCACCAGGAGGCCGTGCACGACCAGCACCAGGCGGGGGCTGATCCGGAGCGAGAACTGGGCCAGGTCCACGCCGTAGGCGAGGGCGGCGCCGACCAGCACCACAGCCGTCAGATAGAGCCAGACCCGGCGCCTGGGCCGCCGGGGCCCTGGGGCAGATCCCGTCTCTGGCATCCTAGCCCTCCTAGATTTCGGCAGCGCCGGGGACGGTTCGGGGCGGCGGGGCCTCATCTGTCAATTCACTCCCAGACCGGCCTCTCCCTGCCCCCTGAGTGGTGCGAGCACCAGGCTCGCCAAGAGGCTCACGCCCAAGAGGGCCGCCGCCAGGTCAAAGCCGAGCGCCAGCCGGCCGCCCTGGGCAAAGAGACCGGCCACAAACGGTGCCACCACCGAGGCCAGCATGCCGGAAAAGTTGAGCACGCCGAGACCGGCACCAAGCCCATGCGCCGGCAGCCGCCGGGTGGCTTCACCCAAAATCAAGGGGTCGGTGGCCAGCTTGCCGGTGAGTCCGTACACGACCAGCGGCAGGAGCAGGAGGCCGGCGGATCTGATCAGCGGCACCGCCAGGAGGGACAGGGCGGCCACCGGCAGAAAGGCGCGGATGGCGAAGAGGCGCCCCTCTTTGATCAGTCGCACCCACACCACGCCGGCCGGGGCGGCCACCAGCGGAGACAGGGCGCTGGCCAGAGCAAGGGCGCCGCCGCTGAGGTGGGCGACCGTCTCCAGGTAGTACGGCAGCCAGGTCAGCATGAAGAAGAAGCCAAACAGTGAGCCGAAGTTCACGGCGCAGAGCAGCCAGAGGTCCGGGCTCCAGGGCACCGCCCGCCTGGCAGGGCTTGCCTGGGTCGACACCCGCGTCGGTGCGGCGCGCCAGAACAGGGCGGCGGCCAGCATCGTCAAGAGCCCTGCGCCGCCCAGCAGCACCTGCCAGTGCCGGATGGCTGCTGGCCAGGCGGCCACGCCAAATCCCACCGCCACACCAAGGCCCATGCCGCCGTTGGTCACCGCAGTGGTGAGGTCGCGACTGTGCCCGCGCACCGCCCTAGCGGTCGCCGCATACTGGGCCGGGAAATACACAGCCTGCCCCGCACCGGCCACCACCAGCAGGAACAGCAGCCAGGTGAAGGATGGGGCGACAGCGCCGAGGCCGATCGCGCCGCCGAAGACGACGAACGACCCGGCCAGAAGAATTCTGGGCGACCAGCGGTCAACGACCAGTCCGGCCGGCACCTGAAGCAGGGTGTAGGCCAGGAAGAATGCGCTGCCCAGTGCCCCCAGGGCGACCGGGCCGACCAGAAAGTGCCGGCCGATCGGCAGGAGCAGCGGCCCGAACACAGCCCGGTCGGCATAGACCAGTGTCCAGCCCAGCGCCCCCAGCACTGCCCAGCCTCCCAGCCGGACGGGGATGGCCTCGCCCGATCGGTGCAGCGTCCTCATCTCCTGTCGGTCGGCTGACAAGGGTGGGCGGCGCCTTCACCAAGACGCCGCCCAATCAGGTGGTCCGGTGCGGTCAGCTGTCCAGGCTCAGCGCCCTGCCACCTCGACCCGCTCCCGGTAGTCGTCCGGCACCGTCTGATCGACACCGGCCGGTACCTTGGCTGCCTTCAGGATCAAGGTCAGGACCACGGCCAGCACCAGGTTGACGATCAGGGCCCAGACCCCGGCATAGCCGACGATGGTGGAGCCGCCGATCACCAGCGCATAGGCCGAGCTCTTGAAGGCCAAGGAGGCGACCATGGCCGTTCCGGCCACCATGCCCGCCAGCCAGCCGATGAAGAGCGCCGTGCGGTCAAACCAGCGGGTGTACAGCCCGAGCATCACAGACGGCAGGATCTGCAGCATCCAGATGCCGCCCAAGAGCTGGAACTGAATGATGTTGGGGGTGGCGATGGCGATCACGAACACCAGCGCACCCAGTTTGACGACCAGGGAGACGATCTTGGCGACGCGGCCCTGGTCCTCGCTGCTGGCGTCCTTCTTGATGTACTCCTTGTAGATGTTGCGGCTGAACAGGTTGGCGGCGGCGATCGACATGATGGCGGCCGGCACCAGGGCGCCGATCATCACGGCGGCGAAGGAGAAGCCGACGAACCACTGCGGGAACATCTTCTCGAACAGGGCGGGCACGGCCAGCGCGGTGGTCTTGCCGATGTTGACGTGGGCGGCGATGGCCATATAGCCGAGCAGGGCGATGAAGCCCAGCACCAGCGAGTAGAGCGGCAGGAGAACGGCGTTTCGCTTGATCACGTTCGGGTTCTTGGTGGAGAGCACGCCGGTGATGGCGTGCGGGTAGAGGAACAACGCCAGTGCCGAGCCCAGCGCCAGCGTGGCGTAGGCGGTGTAGGCCTTGGGCGAGAGGAAGATCGACCCAGGTGTCTTGCCGGCCGCCAGATGGGCCTGGGCAGCGGCGAAGATGTTGGCGAAGCCGCCCAGCTTAGCGGGGATGATGATCAGGGCGGCGATGATCGTCACGTAAATGAGAACGTCCTTGACGATGGCGACCAGGGCCGGCGCCCTCAGGCCGCCGGTGTACGTGTAGACGGCCAGCACCACGAAGGCGATGATCAGGGGCAGCTCACCGCTGAAGCCGAGCGTGGTCAGGACCGCCTGCATCCCGACCAGCTGCAGGGCGATGTAGGGCATGGTGGCGAGGATGCCGGTCAGCGCCACGGCCAGGGCCAGGAGGTGGCTGTCGAAGCGTCCCCGCACGAAGTCAGAGGCGGTGACGTAGCCCTTGGCCTTCGACACCGCCCAAAAGCGCGGCATGATCAGAAAGACCAGGGGGTACACGATCAGGGTATACGGGACAGCGAAGAAGCCGATGGCTCCCGAGGCGTAGATCAGAGCCGGCACGGCGATGAAGGTGTAGGCGGTGTAGAGGTCGCCACCGATCAGGAACCAGCTGATCAGGGTGCCAAAGCGGCGACCGCCGAGTCCCCACTCGTCGATCTGGCGCAGGTCACCCCGCTGCCATCTAGAGGCGTAGAAGCCGAGAACAGTGACCAGCAGGAATAGAAAAATGAAGACACTTAGGGCAGCGGCATTCACGGACGTCCCCCCTCCAGGATTGGGTCACCGGAACCTGGGCGCAGCTGGCTGCCTTCAGCGAGTGACCAGGAAGACGATGCCGGTCACCACTCCGCTCAAGACGATCCACAGCAACTGGTACCAGTAGAAGTAGGGCATGCCGCCAAACACCGGTGTCGCGCTGTTGTAGAACTGCGGGAACAGCACGGCGATGAAGGGAATGAGGAGCAGAAGATACCACCAGGACTTACCGGAAGACGCTGATCCGGAACCGCGACTGGCCATCGGTTCACCTCCCTTCCCAAGCAGCCACGGCGGCCACCAACATTGGGCCGACCGATCAGGACAGTGGGGTTATTTGACGATACAAAAAGATTTCCTACTGCGCTCAGGCTTGGTCCGGAAAGATGCGCCGGAATTCCGCCAGATCGTTCGGATCCAGCATCACGGTCAGCACGTCGCCCTGGCGCAACACGGTCTGGCCGCGTGGCACCAAGAGCTCCCGCTCCCGGCGGATGGCCACGATCAGCGCGCTGGCCGGCAGCGGCAGGCGGCGGAGCGGCAGGCGGTCGAAGCGGTCGTCCTCGAGGCGCACCTGCAGCACATCGCCGCCACCGGTGCCGAGGAGCAGATCGCCGCCGCCGGGTGTCAGAATTAGGACGTCCAGGAGATCGGTGGCGGCCTGGGTGCGCACGAAGGGTGTCCAGCCTCGCTCACGGGCGACGTCCGCCTCCATCTGGTCCACTTCCACCACCATGCGCTCAGGCTTCATGCCTAGGCTGACCTCGGCGGCCGTGATCAGGTTGCGCTGGCTGTCCTCGCCCACCACCACCGCCACCTCCACGGCCCGGCGGCCGGCAGGCGGCTGACCTGTGTAGGCCTCGGCGCCGCGGCGGGCCAGGCTGCGCTGCAAGGGGTCGGTGCGCTCGGCTGGACCGACCAGCAAGATGCAGCCCTTCTCCTTGCGCAGCGGCGGGCAGAGCTTGAGGTAGATGGCGGGAAAGACCAGGGCGCTGACCACGCTGGCCAGGATGACGGTGACGCCCACGGTGGGGTCGATCACATGCGCCGCCTCCAGGATGGCCGTGCCTGCCACCGTCACCGAGAGATGGGTACTGAGCAGAAAACCGCTGCCGACGCCCTCCCGCCAGCTCCTAAAGGCCCAGCTCATCAGGGCCGAAGCCACGGCGGCCATCACCACGAAGGCTGCCAGGAGGATCACACCGAGGGTCAGGATGCGGCTGAACTGGCCGGCGATGGTGATCTGGGCGCCGAGCAGGAGGAAGAAGAAAGGAATGAAGTAGCCGTAGCCCACGGTTTCCATCTTCTCCTGGAGCGGCCCGCGGTGCTCTCCGGAGACGAGCGAGATGATCACGCCGGCCATGAAGGCACCCAGCACGGTGGCGATGCCCAGGGTCTGAGAGACGGCGATGAAGAGCAAGATCACGGCCAGCGATCCGCGCACGGCAATCTGCGCCGTCACCGACTCCAGGCCGTGACCGAGCCACCAGCGGCGGATCGTCCTGGAGGAGAGCAGGGCCGCCAGAAGCGGCACCAAGAGCACCAGCACAAACAACACGTGGGACCCGCCAGCGCTGGCGCCGGCAACCAGCGACACCCCGAGCAGGGCCAGGATGTCCACCACCAAGGTGGCCCGCAGTGTGATCTGTCCGTTGCGGGTCGCGGTGCGGCCCGCCTCGCGCAGCGTCGGCAGCACGATCGTCGGCGCCGACGATGCGATCAGGAGACCGATGGCCAGTGGACTGTGCACCAGGTGGTGACTACCGAGCAAGAGGCCTGCGCCGGCGCCGACGACGAGCACCGAAACAGCGATGGCAATCGGCCAGGTCAGGCCAGGCTGGCCGGAGCCGCGCCGGGTCAGCTGCGTGGCGTCAATCTCCAGGCCGCTCAGGAACATCAGGTAGGAGAGGCCGAACAGGGAGAGGAAGCGGATGATCGGCGTGACGGTGAGCAGGTTCAGTCCGCTCTTGCCCAGGGCCAGGCCGAGTAAGATCTCCACCACCGCCACCGGCAGCCTGAGGCCGCGCATGCGGGTGGTCAGGAGCGGCGCCACCACGGCCAGGACCGCGAAGGCCAGAACAGAGCCAACCTCGCCCTGCACCCAAGCCCTCCTCCGGTTCAAGCAGTGCCAACGGTACGGAGGCCTTAGCCGCGGCGGTGCCGACTCCCTGCCCGGCTCAGAGCGGCGTCAGGCCGCGGCAACCTGGCGCCGGGCGGCCGGCAAACGGCTCCCGCTCGGTGCGTCGGGCCCGCTAGCCGATGACGAGCAACAGGTCGCCGGTGGTCACGGACTGACCCTTCTTGGCATGCAGCTCCTTCACAGTGCCAGCCCTGGGTGCCACGATTTCGTTCTCCATCTTCATCGCCTCGAGCACCAACAGCACCTGGCCGCTGGCCACAGTCTGGCCGGCGCTCACCTTGACGTCGAGCACCGTGCCCGGCAATGGTGCCAGGATCGGCTCGCCCGGGCCTGCCGCTTCCGCCGGCCTGGCCGCTGCCGGATCGGGCTCGTGGCGGGCGTGGCTCACGTGATGCTGGGAGCGCCCGCCACTCGGACGCTCCCCCTCCTCCTCGACCTCGACCTCATAGGCGTGGCCGTTGACCGTGATCTTGAACCGTCTCACCTCAGGCTCTGCCTCCTCGCCGCCGCTTGGACATCAGGAGCTGCCGGGCCATCTGCGCGTACAGTTCGGCATCCTTTCTGGTGGCGAGGGCCGGGCCGGGCTTGACTGGGGGCAACTCGGCCGTCACTGCGGCCGCCACCGCGGCGGCAATCACCGCCAGGACCTCCTCCGATAGCTCATCCCGGCTGCTCACGTCCTTCACAGCGGGATGTTCCCGTGCTTCTTGGCCGGACGGTCCTCACCCTTCTCGCCCAGTGCCCACAGGGCGCTGATCAGCACCGGGCGGAGCTCTTCGGCCGTCACCACTTGGTCCACGAACTGGCGGGCGGCCGCCACGTATGGTGACGAGAAGCGATTTCGGTATTCGGCCACCAGCCGTTTGCGCATGGCATCCTGATCGTCGGCCCGCTCGATCTCGGAGCGGAAGATGATGTTGGCCGCTCCCTCCGGCCCCATCACCGCGATCTCCGCCGTGGGCAGCGCCAGTGCCAGGTCGGCACCCAGCGACTTCGAGCACATGGCCAGATAGGCGCCTCCGTACGCCTTGCGGAGCACCACGGAGATCTTGGCCACGCTGGCTTCGCTGTAGGCGTACAGGACCTTGGCACCGTGGCGGATGATGCCGCCGTACTCCTGAGCGGTCCCGGGCAGGTATCCCGGCGTGTCGACCAGCGTGACCAGGGGCAGGTTGAAGGCATCGGCAAATCGCACAAACCGGGCCAGCTTGTCAGAGGCGTCGATGTCGAGGCAGCCGGCCAGGATCCTCGGCTGGTTGGCGCACCACGCCACGACCCGGCCGGCCAGGCGACCGAAGCCGACCACCATGTTTTGGGCGTAGCCCGGCTGCACCTCCAGAAAGGTGCCCTGGTCGACCAGGCCGAGGATCACCTGGCGCACGTCGTACGGCTTGTTGGGGTCGTCCGGCACCACGTTGCCCAGTTGGGCGGCGGCGGCGGGATCGGGGTCGGCGGCCGGCGCCGCTGGCGGTGACGCCAGGTTGTTGCTCGGCAGGTAGGACAGCAGGTGCTTCACGCCGGCGAAAAGAGCCGGTTCATCCGGGAAAGTGAGGTGGGCGACGCCGCTCTTTCTGGCATGCGTCTCAGCACCCCCCAGTGCCTCGTGCGTGACGTCCTCCCCGGTCACCGCCTTGATCACCTGCGGTCCGGTGATGTACATCTGGCCGATGCCCTCTGCCATCAGCACAAAGTCGGTCAGGGCGGGCGAGTAGACGGCGCCCCCGGCAGACGGGCCGACGACCACCGAGAGCTGCGGGATTACGCCCGATGCCATGGTGTTCCTCCGGAAGATCTCGCCATACCCATTCAGAGAGTCGATGCCCTCCTGGATGCGGGCGCCACCGGAGTCTGCGATGGCGACGATGGGAGCGCCGGACTTCAGAGCCAGATCCTGAATGGCATGGATCTTGCGCGCGTGCATCTCGCCCAGCGAGCCGCCCAGTACCGTGAAGTCCTGGGCGAAGGCGTAGACCAGCCGCCCGTCCACCTGGCCAAAGCCGGTCACGACGCCGTCGCCGGGCGCCTCGGTATCGGCCATGCCGAACTCGGCGGAGCGGTGCTCCACAAACATGCCCAGCTCCTGGAACGAGTCCGGATCGAATAGGGCCGCGAGGCGCTGGCGGGCCGTCCACTTGCCCTGCTGGCGCTGCTTGGCCTGGCGCGCCTCGCCGCCGCCTGCCCGCACCTGCTGGCGGCGGCGCTCCAACTCCCGGTCGCGCTCGCTATCCAAGGGTGGTCCGTTCCTCCCGTTCGCACAACTCAATCAGGACCCCGCCGCAACTGGCTGGGTGCAGGAAGGCAATTCGCCGCCCGCCGGCCCCGATCCTGGGCTCTTCGTCCACCAGCCGCACACCGCTGGCCCTTAGCTGACCGAGGGCCGCCCTGAGGTCGTCCACCTCAATGGCCAGGTGGTGGAGGCCCACGCCGCGGGCGGCCACGAATCTGCCCACCGCCGTATCGGGGCCGGTCGCGGTCAGGAGTTCCAGCCGGTCGGGGCCGATCGCCACCATCTGCACCGCCACACCGTCCCCGGGGACCGCTTCAGGCTCCACCGCCTCCAGGCCAAGCTGGCGCAGCACTTTTAGGAGGTCCTGGCCCTGGTCGGCGGCCACCGCCACGTGGGCGAGCCGGATCGCCTTCATGACGCCCCCTCCCGGTACTCGCCGAAGACCCGGCGCATGCAGTCGCACATCTCCTGCACGGTGGCGTAGGCAGCCACCGCCTCGGCCAGGGGCTCCAGGAGATTCTCCTTGCCCCGGGCCGCGGCCTCCACCCGCGCCAGGGCGGCTCGCACGGCCGCCTGGTCGCGCTGACGGCGGACCTTCGCTAGCGCCTTCCGTTGCCGGCTGACCAGGGCCGGGTCCAGGCGGTAGGTCTCGACCACCTCCGCCGCCTCCATCTGATGGATATTGACGCCCACGATCTGGCGTTCCTGGGCCTCCACCTGGCGCTGGAAGCGGTAGGCGGCATCCTGGATCTCCCGCTGCATGTAGCCCCGGCGGATCGCCTCCACCGCCCCGCCCATCGCCTCCACCTGGTCCAGATAGGCCCTGGCCTCCCGCTCCAGCTCACCGGTCAGGCGCTCCACCCAGTAGGAGCCAGCCAACGGGTCCACCGTGTCGGCGACGCCCGTCTCATGGGCGATCACCTGCTGGGTGCGCAGGGCCAGCCGGGCCGAGGCCTCGGTCGGCAGGGCCAGGGCCTCGTCGTAGCTGTTGGTGTGCAGCGACTGCGCCCCGCCCAGGACCGCCGACAAGGCCTGCAGCGCCACCCGCACGATGTTCACCTCCGGCTGCTGGGCGGTGAGCGCCGAGCCGGCTGTCTGGGCGTGGAAGCGCAGCCGCCAGGAGTCTTCCCTGATGGCCCCTGCCTCTCGCATCAGCTGCGCCCAGATGCGGCGCGCCGCCCGGAACTTGGCCGCCTCTTCGAAGAAGTCGGAGTGGGCGTTGAAGAAGAAGGACAGCCGGCCGGCGAAGCTGTCGATATCGAGACCGGCTGCCTGGGCGGCCCGTACATAGGCCAGCCCGTTGGCCAGGGTGAAGGCGATCTCCTGGGGCGCGGTCGAGCCCGCCTCCCGGATGTGGTAGCCGCTGATCGAGATGGGCGTGAATTGGGGCAGGTGTCCGGCCGTATAGGCAAACGTATCGGTGACCAGCCGCATCGAGGGCACAATCGGGTAGATGTAGGTGCCGCGGGCCACATACTCCTTGAGGATGTCGTTTTGCACCGTGCCCCGGATGCGCTCGGCCAGAACGCCCTGAGACCTGGCCACTGCCTCGTACATCAGGAGCAATATGGCGGCCGGCGCGTTGATCGTCATCGAGGTGGAGATGCGGTCCAGCGGGATGCCATGGAACAGGCGCTCCATGTCGGCCAGGGTGTCGATGGCCACGCCAACGCGGCCGACCTCACCCTCGGCCAGCTCATGGTCCGAGTCGAGGCCCATCTGGGTCGGCAGGTCAAAGGCCACGGACAGCCCCATCTGGCCCTGGGCCAGGAGGTAGCGAAAGCGCTGATTGGTACCCTCGGCATCGCCGAAGCCAGCGTACTGCCGCATGGTCCAAAGCCGCTGCCGGTACATGCTGGGGTGAATGCCGCGGGTGAACGGATAGGCACCGGGCTCACCCAGGGCTGTGGCTGGGTCCCACCCGGCCAGATCGGCAGGACCGGCCGCCTCGGGAACCTCTATGCCGGACAGGGTGGTAAAGACTGGCCTCCGCCGGTCGGCGCCGGTCTTGGGCGCACCCCCCCGCCGGTCCACCGGCCCCTCCTAGGCGATCCAGCCGCGGGCGGCCATGGCCTCAGACAGGCGTTCAATGCCAACCATGAAGGCGGCCCTGCGGTAGGTAACGCCGTGCCGGTCGGCCATATCGGCCATGGCGTGGAAGCTGTCCACCATCATCCGCTCCAGCTTCTCCTGGACCTCTGACTCCGGCCAGTAGTAGTTCATCAGGTTCTGCACCCACTCGAAATAGGACACGGTGACGCCGCCGGCGGAGGCCAGGATGTCCGGGATCACCCGGATGCCGCGGGCGAACAGCACCTCGCTGCCCTCGGGCGTGGTGGGGCCGTTGGCTGCCTCGGCAATCAGCTTGGCTTGCACGGTACGAGCCACCTTGGCGGTGATCTGGCTCTCCAGGGCCGCCGGCACGATGATGTCGACCGGCAAGGCGAACAGCTCTTCGGAGCTGAGCGGCGAACTGCCGGGGAAGTTGGCCACGCTGTGCTCCTGGCCGACCCAGGCGGTCAGAGCGGCCACGTCCAGCCCGTGTGGATTGTAGGCGCCGCCCCGGGCATCCACGACCGCCGTCACCGTGCAGCCCATCTCGGCCAAGAGCCTGGCGGCATGGGAACCGACGTTGCCGAATCCCTGCAGGGCGACCGTCGACCCGGCCAGGCCGAATCCCATCACCTGGGCTGCCTCCCTGATCACGACCGCGCAACCGCGGCCGGTCGCCTCTGCCCGGCCTCTCGATCCGCCCAGCACCAGCGGTTTCCCGGTGATCAGGCCAGGCGTGTTCTGGCCCTTCAGCCGGTCGAACTCGTCCAGCATGAAGCCCATCAGCTTGGAGTTGGTGTTGACGTCCGGGGCCGGAATGTCCCGCTCTGGGCCAACGATCGAACTGATCGCCCGGATGTAGCCGCGCGACAGCTGCTCCAGCTCGTGCATGGAGAGCTGCTCCGGCTCACAGACAACGCCCCCCTTGGCACCGCCGTAAGGCAGTCCGAGGAGGGCGCACTTGAACGTCATCCAGATCGACAGGGCCTTAACCTCGTCCAGGGTGACCTGGGGATGGAACCTGACGCCGCCCTTGGTCGGGCCGATCACATCGGTGTGCTGGGCCCGGTAGCCGATGAAGCTCTTGACCTGGCCATCGTCCATCTGCACCGGGATGGAGCAGACCAGGACCCGGCACGGCTCTTTCAGGTATTCGTAGACGGCCTGCGGCGCCCCCAGCGCCTCCACCGCCTGCCTGACCTGTCCCTGGGCAGTCGCAAACGGGTCAAGCGTCTCAGTGACGACGCTGGCCATTCCTATACCGTCTCCTTTAGTCACAGTCGTCGGTTAACCGGAACCGGGCACGGGACGATTATACGCCTCGGCGCCGATTGTCAACCGGCTCAGGAGGACGGCGGAGACGGGTCGCTGTCACTGTCGTCGGCCGTGGCCGTCAGGTCCTCGACGTCGCCGCCGGCCGTCCGGCCCCTGCCCTGACGGCGCAGGTCATCGCGGGAGATCTTGCCGATCACACTCTGCACGGCACCGCGCTGCACCGTGATCTCGGTGCGGGCGGCGATCTGAACCACCACCGTGTCGTCCTTGACCTCCACCACCACACCGTGGATGCCGCCCGATGTGATCACCCGGTCCCCCCGCTTCAGGCCGCTCACCAGCGCTTGATGCTTGCGCTGCTGGACCGACTGGGGACGGATCATGAAATACCAGAGCGCACCGAAGAACAAGACGTAGAGGACGATCAGGTATGGGGGAAAACCCGCACCCGTGCTCGCCCAAGCCAGCTGCAACCAAACGACCCCCTCTCTTCAGGCCGAAGGCCTTCGACACAGGAAGGCGATCCCCTTGCCGGGCGGGGATCGCCTCCGACCAAAGGCCGATCACCTCTCAGGAGCCGCCGGAATCGTTGTTGCTCGAACCCTGCTGGGTGGTGCTGGAGCCGCCGGACGTGGAGTCCGTCCCGGGAGCGGTCGAGTCTGTACCAGAACCGCTGGGCAAGAGGCTGCTGCCGCCCGTACCGGGCAGCAGGGGCGTGGTAAGGGATCCCCCTGAGTTATCGGATGAGCCCCCCTGACCGTCCGACTTGCCCTGGCTCTTCGCGCCCTGGTCTCCTGAGCCGCCCTGACTCTTGCCCGGGCCCGCGCCCTGACCGGGCGCGTCAGAACTCCCACTGCTCCCGGAGCCCGGGAGCAGTGACGGCAGGAGATTCTCGATGCCTTCCGGCAGCTGGCCCTGCTTCTTCTTCTGGCCCTTGCCCTGGGTCTGGCCTGGCGGCCCGGTCTGGCCGGAGGTGGAGGCGGAGCCGGAGCCCTCGCCCTCCACCTCCTGTTCAAAGACGGCCTGGTCCCCGCTCTTGACGATGCTCTGACTGAGTCCCTGGCCCTCCAGGGCACTGAGCGGCAACGGCGTCGGAGTCGCCGTCTTGAGCTGCAGATAGACGACGTAGGTACCAACCGGCACACCGCGAGCCTGCGCCTGGGCTGCGATCTTCGCTGACACGGCCAGCACCTCGTGGGTGTCCGTGACGTGGGCGGCGGCCAGGGCCCGTTGCCCCGAGGCCTCCGCCTGGGCCACCTCCTTGCGCAGGGTGAGCCCCAGGGGCTGGTTCTTGGCCGGGTAGACAGCCACCACGTAGGCGACCCAGTGACCGGATTTGACCAGGCCCGCCGCCAGCGAACTGTCGACGATGGCGGTGACCGCCTTGGGCAGGCTCTCTCCGACCAGACTGAGGTGGCCGAGCACCACCGCTGCGTCCCGATCCTGGGCCCGGACCGAGGTCACCGTGCCGTTGCTGGCCACACCCAGGGTGACGCCGGGATCGATCTGCACCGACACGTAGGCCACAGTGGCGGCGTAGGCGCCAGGCAAGGCACGGCCCATCACCGCCACCACCAGGGCGAGCGCAGCGGCGGCTGTCGCCCAGCGCAGCGCCGGCACAAAGGCGTCCTGAGGGACGGTAACCCAGGTTTCTTCACCGAGGCGGTGGTTGCGGCGCGCCACCTTCAGAAAGCGGCCGTCCTTGGTCAAGACCACGGCCCTTCTGGCCTGGAGCTCGACCACGACCGCCCGCATCTGCCTAGCGCCCTTTGCCACCTTCTCCGTCCCTCCTTTCCCGTCCGCTCCATCCCGGGCCCCTTCCACTCACGGCACATACTCCCTGAGAATCGGAAAGTCGTGACTGATCAGAAGTGCCAGTGCCACGATATATGTTCGTTGCCGTTCGAGTGTTTTGCGACTCACCGAGACCCGTTCCGACAACTCTTTCATCGGAAGTTTTCGCTCTTTGTGCAGCCGCTCCAGCAACTCCTGATCGGCGACCAGCCTGCGGGCCACTTCCTGCGCCGACTGACGGGCGTCCTGATGGCGCGGGCTGGTGCGCACCAGGTCGCTGAAGGTGACTCCGAACTCCTCGAGCAGCTGGCTGAAGGCGACGATCTCGTCCCGCCTCGCCTGCTCCGCCTGCTCCCGGTCCCAGACCTCTTCCGCTGCCTCCTGGTCGAGCAGGCTGTACGGTTCGCCCTCGTCATCCTCGCTCTCCAGGGAGCTCATCGGGATCTCCTGGCGGCGGCCCTGCTGGCGGAAGTAGTCGATCAGGCGGCGGCGGATGACCGTGTCGGAAAAGGTGAGAAAGGCCGTGCCGTGGGCCGGGTCGTAGTGGTCGATCGCCTCATTGAAGGCCTCGAGGGCGATGGCGTACTCATCATCCAGACCCTCTTGCAAGTACCGTTTGGAGATACGGGAGGCGCTCTTCAACACGAACGGCCGAAAGCGCGACAAGAGGTCCTCGCGGGCCTGGGCGTCGCCCTGCCGGGCCAGGGTGAGCAGCTGATCGGGGTCCGGCTCGATCGGCTTAGGCATGACTCAGGGCCTCCAGCGGCCGACCAGCCACAAGAGTCCAGTCAGCACCAGGGAAGCCAGCAGCGAAAGTCCGAGCGGCAGATAGACAGTCAGCGGGCCGCGCTGAAGCACGATGTCGCCGGGGATCCGGAATGCCGGCAGTCTCCGCCCGAACAGCCAGAGCGCTGCCCCGACGACGATGAGCGCCACCCCCACCGTCAGGAAGAGGCGTCCCAGGGCAGCCAGGTTCACGGCCCAAACAAGCCTCCGGCTGGCTGCTCCAGGCCAGCTTCCAGCCGCCCGGCCGGCGTCAGCTGACGGCCGCGCGGCGTGCGCTCGATCAAGCCGCGCTGCATCAGGTACGGTTCCACTACGTCTTCCACCGTCTCGCTTTCCTCGGAGAGGGCGGCGGCCAGCGTTTCCACTCCGGCCGGACCGCCTCGGAACTTGGAACCGAGCACCCTCAGGTAGCGGCGGTCAATCTCATCGAGGCCGCCCTGGTCGATGCCGATCAGCGCCAGGCCGCGCTCGGCGAGGCTGACGGTCACCTTCCCCTCGCCTTCCACCTGGGCCACATCGCGCAGCCGGCGCAGGATGCGGTTGGCGATGCGGGGCGTGCCGCGGCTGCGGGTAGCCAGAAGCGGCACAGCCGCCTCCTCGATCGCCACGCCCAGGATGTGCGCGCTGCGCCGGATGACCTGAGCCAGGTCCTCCGGCGGGTAGAAGTCAAGGCGCAGGTTGATGCCGAAGCGATCGCGCAACGGCGCGCTGATCAGGCCAGGTCGGGTGGTGGCACCGATCACGGTCATCGGCTCCAGGTGCAGCCGGTGCGTGCGGGCGCCGACGCCCTTTCCGATCACCAGATCGATCGCCTTGTCCTCCATCGCCGGGTAGAGCACCTCTTCGGCCGCCTGCGGCAGGCGGTGGATCTCGTCGATGAAGAGAACGTCCCCCGCCCCGAGTCCGGTGAGGATGGACGCCATGTCGGCCGGGCGTTCCAGGGCCGGGCCGCTGGTCACCCGGATGTTGGTGTTCATCTCCCTGGCGATCACGTAGGCCAGGGTGGTCTTGCCGAGCCCAGGCGGGCCCTGGACCAGCACATGGTCCAGCGTCTCACCCCGGCCCTTGGCAGCGGCGATGAAGATGCCCAGCTGCGCCTTGGTCTGGGCCTGGCCGACGTACTCCGCCAGGCTGGTCGGCCTGAGCGCAGTCTCGCTCTGCCGCTCATCGGCGCTGGCCTGGGCAGAGATGAGCCGCTCGTCCATCACTTCGCCTCGCTTAGACGTCTCAGCGCTTGCCGCAGAATCTCCTCGGTATCCCCGCTCAGGCCTTCCACGGCGGCGCGGGCCTCTCCTTCCCTCAGCCCGAGGGCGGTGAGGGCCGAAACCGCCTCGTCCAGCGGCCCCAGCGTGTATGCCACCTCTGGCACCTTGTCCCTGAGATCGAGGGCGATCCGCTCCGCCAGCTTGCGGCCGATCCCTGGCACCATCTCCAGCCGGGCGCTCTCCTGGCGGCCGACCGCTGCGAACAGCGCCAGCGGCGTGATCTGGGAGAGGACCGTCATCGCCAGCTTCGGCCCCACGCCATTCACGCCGGTCAGAAGCAGGAAGGCCTGCTCCTCCTCCACGCTGAGGAAACCCCACAGCGACAGGTCGTTCTCGCGCACCACCAGCCGGGTGATCAGTCGCACCCGGCTGCCCACTGCTGGCAAGGCAGCGGCGGTGAGCCGGGAGATAAAGACCCGGTAGCCGACGCCGCCCACGTCGACTACAGCCTGCTCCGGCGAAAGCTGGGCGAGCTGGCCCTCCAGAAAGGCGAACACCGTCAGGCCCCCCGCTGGGTGAGGCCGTAGAGGGCACCGGCCAGGGCATCGGCCGTGTCGTCCACCATGCGCTCGGGTCCAATCGCCAGGAGACGGCGCACGGCGGCGGTGATCTGCGATTTGTCCGCCCTGCCGTATCCGGTCACGGCCTGCTTGATCTGCATCGGGTTGGGCTCAACCACTCTCAGGCCGAGTTCGGCCAGGGCCAGGAGGATGACGCCCCTGGCCTGGGCCACCGCCATCGCCGATGTGGTATTGCGGGTGAAGAACAGCCGCTCCACCACAGCCAGGTCGCAGCCGGCGGTCTCGACCAGCTGGTGCACCTGCTGGTACACGGAGCGGAGGCGGCTGGGCGCCAACTCGCCCGGGTCGGTGGTAATCAGTCCCCAGCTGAGCGGCCGGAAACTGGGCCCATCGTCCTCGACCACGGCCCAACCGACACGCTCGAGGCCGGGGTCAACTCCCAACGCCCGCACCCGACCGCCCCGCTTTCTCTGACTCAGGTTTCGGCTCCCAGTTTGGCATTGGTCCACACCGCCTGCACGTCGTCCAGCTCCTCCAGGCGCTCCAGCAGCACAAGCAATGACGC
>JAJZLH010000022.1 GCA_021803575.1 Bacillota bacterium
CATGGACCGCCCGCTCGGCCAGGAGGTGGGCAATCTCCGGGAGGTGGCGGAGGCGGTGGCGGTGCTCGGAGGAGACGGCCCGGCAGACGTGGCCGAGGTCGCCATTGACCTGGTCGCCCACCTGCTCGAGATGACGGGCCAGGCCGCCCACCTCTCCGCCGGCCGGGAGGCCGGCAGACGTGCGCTGGCATCGGGCCGGGGCCGGGAGTGCTTTGAGGCCTGGATCCGGGCCCAGGGCGGCGACCTCGCCGCCTGGCGGCGCCGCCTCGGTGCGGCGGCCGGTGCCGAGGGCGTGCTCGGCGCCCCCTTGACCGGAGTGGTCGGGCGCATCTCGGCGCTGGACATCGGCCGGGCGGCAGCCCTGGCCGGAGCCGGCCGCAGCCGGAAGGAGGACGCTGTCGACCCCCTGGCCGGCATCAGCCTACGCGTCTCGGTGGGCGACCGGGTGGCCGAGGGGGAGGATCTGGCGGTGGTGCGCGCCTCCGATCCCGCCCGGCTCGAGGCCGCCCTGGCGGAGGCGGCTAGGGCCTTCACTATCGGCGACCGTCCCCCGGACGTCACGCCGCCGGTCATGGCCGTGCGCCGCCAGGAGAGAGAGGAGATGGCCCGATGACGGTGCCAGAGGACCTGTTCCAGGCAGCCATGGCCGCCCGCCAGCGCGCCTATGCGCCGTACTCCCACTTCCAGGTGGGGGCGGCCGTGCGCGACCGGAGCGGCGCCATCACCATCGGCTGCAATGTCGAGAACGCCTCCTACGGCCTCTCCTGCTGCGCCGAACGGGTGGCCCTCTTCGACATGGTGGCCGCCCTCCGCACCGAGCCGGTGGAGCTGTGCGTGGTGGCCGACCTGCCGGGAGTGGTCAGCCCCTGCGGCGCCTGCCGGCAGGTGATCTATGAACTGGCCCGTGACGCCGTGATCTACCTGTGCAACACCACCGGCCAGAGCCGTGCTGTGACCGCATCAGACCTCCTGCCCTTCCCGTTCACCCTGACCAGGGAGGAGGATGCGCCCCGCTCCTGAGGCCGGGCCGCGGACCCTCTCACCACGCCCCGGCCGGCCGGCCCAAGCACGGGCTGGACGGCGGTGCGCTGGACCGGGGCTAGGTCCGATCCAGGTCGGCCAGGAAGCTCGCCGCCCAGGTCTCCACGGTGGCCTCGGCCAGGTGCGCCTGCATGGCGGCGTTTCGCTCCTGGCGCTCCGCCAGCGGCATGTCCAGCGCCGTGGCCAGGGTCGCCGCCACCTGGTCCAGGTCGAAAGGGTTCACGATCAGGGCCCGGTCCAGCTCCACGGCGGCTCCAGCCGTTTCACTCAGGATCAGCACGCCCTGGCCGTCGGACTGGCTGGCCACGTACTCCTTGGCCACCAGGTTCATGCCATCGCGCAGCGGCGTGACCAGCGCCACCTCCGCCAGCCGGTAGAGGGCGCACAGGAGCTCGAAGGGCACGGAGCGGTGCAGGTACCAGATCGGCACCCAGCCCAGGGTGCTGAACTGGCCGTTGATCTCCCCCACCCGCTCGGCCACGGTGCGGCGCAGGCTCTCGTACTCGCCCACCTCCTGGCGGGACGGCACCGTGACCGCCACCAGGGTCACCTTGCCATGCCACTCGCGGTGGCTCTTCAGGAATCGCCCATACGCCTCCAGCCGGCGTGGAATGCCCTTCGAGTAGTCGAGGCGGTCGAGCGAGAGTACGAGCCGCCGCTCCCCGAGCTGGCGGCGCAGGTTGGCGATCTGGCGGCGCACCGCCGGCAGCCCTCCGGCATCGGCAAAGCGCCGCCAGTCGATGCTCATCGGGTAGACGCCCAAGGTCACCCAGCGGCCGGACACCGCCACCCGGTTTTTAGAAACGGTGAGGCCGAGCAGGCGCTCCAGGCAGTCGGCGAAGTGGCGGCGGTCGGACTCGGTGTGGAAGCCGATCACGTCCGCACCCAGCAGTCCAGCCAGTATTTCAGAGCGCCAGGGCAGCTGGCGGAACACCTCGAAGTCCGGGAACGGGATGTGCAAGAAGAAGCCAATGCGCTGCTTCGGCCGCTCCCGGCGCAGCATCTCCGGCACCAGCATCAGGTGGTAGTCGTGGACCCAGATCACATCGTCCTGGGCTGCCTCGCCGAGCGCCGCCTCGCTGAACAGCTCATTGCCCTGCTGATAGGCCTGCCACTGGCTCTGGGAGTAGACCGGGTACTGCGTGAAGTAGTGGGCCAGCGGCCACAGCGCCCGGTTGGCGAAGCCGAGGTAGAAGTCGGTGACAAGGCGGCGCGACAGGAACACGGGGCGGCAGTCTCTGGCCGAAAGCCGCTCGGCCACCTGCTGCCGCTGTCCGGCGGTGAGGAGGTCGGCGGCGATGCCGGGCCAGCCCACCCAGATGCCGGGGTGGCGATCCAGATAGCTCTTGAGGCCGCTGGCCAGGCCGCCGGAACTCTCGCTGAGTCCGATGCCGGTGCGCTGGCGCCGGACGGTCACCGGCAGGCGGTTGGAGACCACGATCAGGCGTCCCGTCGGTGCCATCTCCTTTCACGCTCATGGTGCGGAGGCCGGACCGGCTGATGGTCCCCCGGCACCCGGGCACACACCGGGCGCGCCGACTGCTTCCTGGGCACCTCGCCAATGCCCGCCAGGGCACCGGCCGGGCGGGCTCCCGGCCGGGAGTCGGACACCCCTGGTGAGACGCCTCCCGGGAGCCGAGCTGCTTGTCCTATTTACTGAGATTCGCCGCCTCAGGCCCGCGGCCTCTTACGGCCATGCCGCCGGCCTCGCCCTCCAGCCGGCCGCCAGGGCCCCACCCCGGCCGGTGCGCTGGGACAGGCATATCGGCGACGGATGGAGAAGGCCCGAGGCATGCGGAGAACCGGCGCGGCTGACGCCTCGTCGCCTTCCCTGGCCAGAGCGGCCGGGGGTTCCTGGCGCGCTGAGCGCACTGCCACTCGCACCGCGACGGACCGGGAGACCTGGCTAGGCACCTGGACTCGGGCCGCCGGCGACCTCATGCCCGCTTTCTTCCTGGCTCATGCCGTCGCGAGCTGAGCGCGTCGCCCTCTTGCCCAAGGCGACCGGGCGCCAGCTCCGGCGGCTGACCACCGCCTGCCAGGCCCACTTCGGCCAGCGCCTGCTCGGCCTCTACCTGCATGGATCAGCGGCCACGGGCGGCTGGCAGGCCGCGGCCAGCGATCTCGACCTGGTGG
>JAJZLH010000021.1 GCA_021803575.1 Bacillota bacterium
TGGGAGACAACCCTCTCCCTTTCCGGAGGCGCGCCAGAGGTGGTGATCGCTCCGTCGGGCGTCGGCTGGGCCAGCGAAAGCAACCAGACCGGTACCGGCATGCAGTTCTTCCAGACCACCGATGGCGGCGCGGCTTGGAGCCGGCTTGGCATCGGTCCTGCCGACTCCTTTTTCCAGCTGGCGCTGGCGCCGGATGGCAGCCCCTGGGCGCTCGCGCCAGTCGCCCCGACCGCCGGCTGCTCAGGATGTGAGATCGGTGCTGGAGCGGTGACCGTGCTCGACGGCAAGGTGCAGGTGCAAGCGCACGCCCTGCCCGGAGGTGTGACGCCGACGGGCCTGGTGCCGATTTCCGCACAGGCGGCGTTGGTGATGGCAAACGGGCCCACCGGCGGCGACGTGTTTCTCACGGTCAACGGCGGAGCTTCGTGGAAGACCGTGTCGGCTACCGCCAGCTGGCTGTTCCCTGAAGACGCCGTCGGGTTCTGGAACACGACCCAGGGCTGGGGCGTTGGCAGCGGCCTTGGCGGTCCCGAGTTTATGATCAGCTCGGACGGGGGCAAGTCCTGGCAAGCGCTGACGCCTTTCCCCAAGGGGCTGATGGTCAACCTCAACTGGTCAGGTTTCTCGAGCCGGGCAGACGGCTGGGTGCTGGGCGACGGACGAGTCTACCTGACCACAGACGGCGGCCGGAGCTGGAGTGTGCACACGCTGCCGGGTGGGTTCATTGTGACGCTGGCGTTTCCCAGCGCCACTCACGCCAGCTTGATCGTCGACCAGAGCAAGGGCGGCCCGGGCGTCTTGGACATCACCACCGACGGCGCCAAGACCTGGCGGACGGTCCTCTCCGGGGTTCGGGCCGCTGCCTGGACGCCAGGTGGTGCCCTGCTCGCCGCACGGGCAAGCGGCAGTACAACCGCGCTTCTGCGCAGCACCAACGGCGGCAGGACCTGGCAGGTGGTGCGCTCGCTGCCGGCCAGTGCTGATGTGGAGGCCATCGGCGAGGCCGCTGACGGCACTCTCTGGGCCGAGGGGCTGAGCCAGATTTGGCTCTGGCCAAAGCACTCCGCCCCGGTCGAGATTCGATTGCCAGCCAATACGTATCTGCAAAGCCCGCCATCCGTCATATCGGCCCAGCTCATCGATCTCTTCACCGGCCAGGCCATCTACCGCACGGCCAACGGCGGCCAGAGCTGGTCGCTGGTGGCGAGCGGTCCCGCCCAGAACCCCTAGGCCGCAGGCCACCTTCGGTTCCGGTCTCAGACGTCGTCCTGGAAGCGCTGCTCCTGCCAGGGATCGCCGCGCATGTGGTAACCGGCCCGCTCCCAGAAGCCAGGCTCGTCGTCGGCGACCAGGTCCAGGCCGTGCACCCACTTGGCGCTCTTCCAGAAGTAGAGGTGCGGCACCATCAGGCGGAGCGGTCCGCCGTGCTCTGGCGCAAGCGGCTGGCCGCCGTGGGAGTGTGCGAACAGCACGTCTGGCCGCATCAGATCGGCCAGCGGCAGGTTGGTGGTGAATCCCTGGGCCGAGGCCACCACGGCGAAGGCGGCAGCCGGCCGGGGCTGGGCCCGGGCCAATAGGTCCGCCACCCGCACGCCCGAAAAGCGGTTGTCGTAGCGGCTCCAGCCGGTCACGCAGTGGATGTCCACCGTCACCTCATGCTGAGGGAGGGCCATCAGTTCATCCCAGCTAAGGCTCAGGGGTGCGTCCACCAGGCCGCCGATGGCCAGGCGCAGCTGCTTGGGGTCGATGTGCGGCACCGAGCCGTAGTGCAGCACCGGCCAATTGGTGACCAGGCGCTGGTTCGGAGGCAGGCGTTCGGCCATCGTCGCCCTCCCGTCGTGTCATCTGCCGCTCCAGTATAGCGTGAGCAGGCCCGATGAGGCGTGCTGTGGTAGTCTCGGTGGGATGGAGCGGGGGAGCGAGGAGGAAGACGATGAAGAGCCGGCAGGACGCCTGGGCGCTGCTCACCGCCTACACCACGGAGCCGCATCTGATCCGCCACGCCCTGGCCGTGGAGGCGGCCATGCGCGGCTACGCCCGGCGGCTGGGCGAGGACGAGGAGCTATGGGGCCTCACCGGCCTCCTGCACGACTTCGACTACGAGCGCTGGCCGACCCTGGCCGACCACCCCCTCAAGGGGTCGGAGATCCTGCGCCAAGAGGGATACCCAGAGGAGATGGTGGTGGCCATCCTCGGCCACGGCAACCACACCGGCGTAGCCCGCACCACGGCCATGGCCCACCACCTCTTTGCCGTCGACGAGCTGACCGGGCTGGTGATGGCCGTCGCCATGGTGAAGGGCCGCCAGCTGGCGGCGGTGGAGCCGGGGTCTGTGCTGCGCAAGATGAAGGACAAGGCCTTCGCCCGCGGCGTCAGCCGTCAGGATGTGCTGGACGGCGCCCAGGAAATCGGTCGCCCCCTTGAGGAGCACGTCGGGCTGGTGATCTCCGATCTGATGCTGGTGGCGCCGGAGCTGGGGCTGGCCGGACCGGCCTGATGCAGCCGGAGGGCCCGGTCGGACGGCTCACGGCGATCTGGCGCTATCCCGTGAAGTCACTCGGCGGCGAGGCGCTCTCTCAGGTGGATGTCGACCAGCGGGGACTGGTCGGAGACCGGGCCTGGGCGCTGGTCAACGCCGAGGGGAAGCTGGGCAGCGGCAAGGAGACCCGTCGCTTCACCAGGATTCCGGGCCTGCTCATGGCCTCTGCCAAGAGCGCCGGTGAGGCGGTGTGGGTGGCACGGGGCGGCGAGACGCTCTCCGCCGGCGACCCCGAGCTTGACGCCCGCCTCAGCGCCTGGTTCGATCAGCCGCTCACCCTCCGGCGGGAGGGCGAGGTGCCGCATTTCGACGACGGACCGGTCAGCCTGATCACGAGTTCCGCCCTGGCCCAGCTCAGCCAGTGGCTGAGCGAAGAGCCGGTCGACCCCCGCCGCTTTCGGGCGAACCTCTTGATCGACACGGACCAGGACGGGTTTCCGGAAGACGCCTGGCTGCGCAGAAAGCTTGCCTTCGCGGGCGG
>JAJZLH010000048.1 GCA_021803575.1 Bacillota bacterium
GTACACGCTCCGCGCCACCAGCGACGGTGGCCGGCACTGGCAGAACATCGCCCTGCCGGCGGTGCCGGACGCCCAAAACGGCGCCAGCGGCCTCCCGGACGCCGTGATCTTGCCCTCCGGCGCCCTCTTGGCCCAAAACCCCAACACACAGACCTGGATCCTCCTGCCGCCCCTGGCCACGGCCTGGTGCCCGGTAACGGCTCTGCCCACGGGCTTCGTCTCGCAGCCGGCGGTGATCGGCGCCCGGCTCTGGTATGTGCGCGGCACTTCGGGCGGCCAGGCGGTCGGCAGCACGGCGCTCAGCGCCGTCCGCTGCGGCGGGTAGACGGCGAAGGGACCGGCCGCCTCAGCCCAGGGCGACCCGCTCGGCGTGGGTGTAGACGTTCAGCTGCTCGCCGCGCACGAAGCCGACCACCGTGATGCCGAGGTCGTCGGCCATGGCCAGGGCCAGCTCGGTCGGCGCGGACTTGGAGAGCACGATCGGGATCTGCATCTTGGAGACCTTGAGCAAGATCTCAGAGGAGACCCGGCCGCTGAAGGCCACCACGGCGGCGGTGACGTCCTTGCCATGGAGCCAGGTCCAGCCGTACAGCTTGTCCAGGGCGTTGTGGCGGCCGATGTCGCTCCTCGCCACCCACAGGCCCTGGCCAGGGGTGGCCAGGCAGGCGTTGTGCACGCCGCCGGTGGCCTGGAAGACGTCGCTGGCCGCCTGCAGCTCACCGATCAGGTGGCTGATCTGGCCCGGAGTGATGGTGAGGTCGGAGCGGATCGCCTTGGCCGTCCGGTAGTCGTTGTCGAAGTAGATGGCGGCTCGCCCCTTGCCGCAGCAAGAGGTGATGTAGCGGCGGGCGAACAGCTTCTCCTTCAGCCCGGCGGTGTCGACCGCAAGCTCCGCCCGGGCGTCTCCGCTGTCGTCATCGAAGCTGAGCTGACGAAGTTGGCTGAGCTCCGTGATCACGCCCTCCGAGGCCAGAAAGCCGACCACCAGCTCGTCCAGGTGGTCGGGGCTGGCCACCAGTGTGACGAACTCCTCGCCGTTCAGGTAGAGGGTGAGCGGCCACTCCGTAACCACCCGGTCCCTGACCCAGGTGGCCTGGCCGGCCTTCACCTGCAGCACCATGCGCTGGCTGGTGGTCGGCTGCTGGAACGACGTCTCGGCCATCCCCATCATCCCCTTGTCCGCACATTGTCGCGCATCGGGCCGGAGATGGATGGCCGGCCCGGCCCGCACCTGCTAGGCTCCTCATACGATGGTCAAGCCCTCGCTCACACTGTGGCTCTGGTCGGGGTTGGCTCTCCTGCTCAGTCAGCTGGCGCTGGTGGCAGCGGCGGCCGGGCACCTCGCCGTCTTCTACAACCATGGCATCAGCTTTGGCCTCCTCTCGGCGGCCGGTGCCCTGCCCCTGGTCCTGGATCTGGCCGGAGTAGGCGTGCTCCTGCTGGCGGTGTGGAGCCTGCCCTCTGGCCGCATCTGGCCGGAGGCGCTGGCCCTGGGCGGTGCCCTCGGCAACCTGCTCGACCGGCTCCTCCTCGGTGGGGTGCCGGACCCCTTTCGCCTCCCGCCCTATCCCTTCAGCTTCAACCTGGCTGATGTGATGATCCGGATCGGCCTTTTGGCCTGGCTCATCTGCCTACTGGCCGCCCGCTACCGCAGGCGGCACTCCCCTCAGCGGCCCTGAAAGTGGGCCTCGTCCGGCCCGGCCGCTAGGGTGGCAGTGCCCACCCCGGCGGCCATCAGGGTGAGGGCCACCGCCACCGCGCCGGCCGAGGCCACCCAGAAGGCCGCCCGGACACCGATGGCCGTGGCCAGAAGGCCGGCGGCCAGGGCCCCCACCACGCCCAGGGCCCCCGTTGCCCAGCTCATCGCCCCGTTCACCCGGCCCAAAAAGCGGTCCGGTGTGAGTGCCTGGCGGAGGGTGGTCTCGCCGATCTCAGAGAGGGTGCCGGCCAGGTCGCCCAGGAACTGGGCGCCGAGCAGGGCCAGAAAGGCGCTCAGCCAGACGCCGCCGGCCAGGGGCACCAGCATGGTGAGCAACGCGTAGGCAAGAAGCGACCAGGTGAGCGTGCGGCCGACGCCCAGGCGGCGGCTGACCGGCCGGAACAGGCTGGCGCCGGCCATCGCCCCGACGCCGCCAGCCGTGACCAGGATCCCCATCGCCAAGGGGCTCAGGCCCAGTATTCGCAGCACGTAGATCTCGTACAGCGTGCCGAAGGCGCCGCCCACGAACAGCTGCATCCCGCCCGAGCTGAACAGAAACCAGCGGAGGAGCGGGTGGGCCAGGCTGGCGCCGAGGCCGCTGGTTGCCTTTGGGCGGGGCACCTGCCTGGCCCGGGCTTCTGGGGCGGGCTCGGCGCGGCGGATGGTGGCGAGGGCCACGGCTGAGAAGAGGTAGGAGCAGGCGTCGACCAGGATGGCCAGGGGCGCGCCCAGGGCCTGCACCAGAACCCCCATCAGGGTCGGCCCGGCGATCTCGCCGGTGGCGTCCGCCTGGCCGACCAGGGCATTGCCCTCAGCCAGTCGGCTGCGTCCGACCAAAAAGGGCAGATAAGCCTGGTCGGCGATGCGGTAGAGCACGCTGGTGGCGCTGACCAGCACCGAGACGGCCACCACCTGCCAGAAGGTGAGCGCCCCGGCCAGCCACAGGGCGGGGATGGCCAAGAGAAAGACCCCGCGCAAGAGGTCGCCCCAGATCAGGAGCGGGCGCCGGCGCAGGCGGTCGGTGAGGTTACCGGCCCATGGGCTCAAGAGCAGCGCCGGCAGCATGGTCAGTGCCGCCAGCCAGCTGAGCTGGAGCGGGGTGGCGGCGAGCACCAGCACCACCGTCACCGGCAGGCCCTCCCGGGTGATGCGCGACCCGATCTCGGAGACCACCCGCCCCAAAAGGTAGCGGCGGGCGTCCCGGTCGGCCAGCACCGGCGCCGGCGGCGGACCCATCCCGCCCATGGCGGTCACCGGCGGGCGAGATTCTTCAGGAAAAAGCCCAGATTGGCCGGCCG
>JAJZLH010000069.1 GCA_021803575.1 Bacillota bacterium
CTCGCTCTGGCGGTCGTGGCGGCGCACCAGGGGCCCCAGCTGGCTGAGCAGAGCCTGGTCGAGGGCGGCCGGCTGCTCGATCTCCACCGCCTCGGCACCCACCTCGCGCCGGATCAGCTCCAGCGGCGTGCCCTCGGCCAGGAGCCGCCCGTGGTCGATGACCAGTGCCGTGTCGGACAGCCGGCTGGCCTCCTCCATGTAGTGGGTGGTGAGCAGGATGGTGATGCCCTGGTTCTTCAGCTGCCGGAGCGAGTCCCAGACCAACAGGCGGGCCTGGGGGTCAAGGCCGGTGGTGGGCTCGTCCAGGATGAGAAGCTCCGGCTCGCTCATCAGGGCCCGGGCCACCACCAGCCGCCGGCGCATGCCGCCGGAGAGCTGCCGCACCGGGTCCCGCTTGCGCTCCAAGAGCTGCATGAAGGCGAGCAGCGTCTGGGCCCGGCTCATGGCCCGGTCGGGCGGGATGGCGAAGTAGCGGGCGTAGATAAGGAGGTTCTCCAGCAGGGAGAGGTCGGGGTCGAGGGTGTCCTCCTGGGCCACCACACCGATGCGCGACTTGATCTGGCGGCGCTCGATCCCCGCTGGGTAGCCGAACACCTCCAGGCGCCCGGAGGTGACCGGCGACAGGCAGGAGATCATGCGGATGGTGCTGGACTTGCCGGCCCCGTTCGGTCCCAAAAACCCGACGCAGCGGCCCTGGGGGATGGTGAAGGAGATGCCCCGCACCGCCTCCAGCTCCCCGTATCGCTTGGTCAGGCCCTCGGCCACCACCACGTCCGCCATCGCCTCAGATCCGCTCCTCTGACGAGTTCTCAAACCTAAGGCGGCGGGACAGTCCTGAGGTCACATCGTACCCGATCGTCCCCGCCCACTTTGCCACCTGGTCGGCGGTGATCTGGCGCCCACCCTCCCGGCCGATCAGGGTGAAGCCGTCCCCGACCTGAAGCGGCCGCTCCCAGGGCACAGCCACTGCCAGCATGTCCATGCTGATCCGCCCCACCACCGGCACCAGCTCACCGCGGAATAGAACCTCGGCCCTGCCGCCCGCCTGACGGGGGTAGCCGTCGGCATAGCCCAGCGGCAGCACGGCCACCTGCACCGGCGCCTCCGCCACGTAGGCAAACCCATAGCCCACGCCCTCGCCGGCCTGGAGCCGATGCACCTGCACCGCCCGGGCCAGAAGCCGCATCACCGGCTGGAGGCCGGCCGGCGGCGCGGCCTCGCCGAACGGGCTGAGACCGTAGAGGGCAATTCCCGGCCGGGCCAGTGTCGCCTCGGGAAAGCCGAGGCGGAAGATGCCGGCCGAGTTGAGGGCGTGCACCAACTTGGGCCGGGGCTGAAGTTGCTCCAGCACGGCGCCGAATCGGGCCAGCTGGCGCTCGGCCGCCTCTGGGTCCGAGTCGGCGGTGGCGAGGTGGGTGTAGATTCCCTGCCAGCGTAGACGCTCCAGCCGCCCCAGCTCCGCTCCCACCGCCAACGCCTCCTCGGCCGACACGCCGAGGCGGTGCATGCCGGTGTCGACAAAGAGGTGGACGTCCAGGCGGCAGCCGGCCGGAACCCGGGCCGCGAGGTCGCCCACGCCCGCTGCCTGGTGGACGGTGAGGGCGACCCCGGCCCGAACCAGATCGGCCACGACCTCCAGCGGCACCGCCCCCAGGATGAGGATGGGCAGCCGGCTACCGCCCTGGCGCAGGCTGAGTGCTTCCTCGGCGGTGGCCACGGCCAGTGCCCTCACCCCCGCCGCCTGGGCCGCCTCGGCCGCCCAGCTGGCGCCGTGGCCGTACGCGTTGGCCTTCACCACGGCCATCAGGGGCCGGCCGGCCAGGGCCTCCATCCGGCCGAGGTTGGCCATGAAGGCTGCCCGATCCCGCTCCAGCCACGCCCAGCGTCTCATGCCGGGCGGGCCATCGCCTGCGGGATCAGCTCGGCCAGGGCCCTGGCCCCGGCGCCGTGCCCCCGCTCCGCCAAGAGGAGGCGCGAGGCCCGGCCGTGGATGGCAGCCGCCTGGACGGCCGCCTGACGCGGGTCTTCTGTGCGCGCCAGGATGGCTGCCAAAAGCCCGCTCAGCACGTCGCCGCTGCCGCCCTGGGCCAGCACGTCGGAGGCACCGGTGAGGAGCGTGGTATGGCTGCCATCGCTCACGATGGTGGTCGGTCCCTTGAGCAGAATGGTGGCGCCCGCGCGCCGGCTGGCCGTCTCTGCGGCGACGACCGGAGTGTCTGAGAGGTCCGGAAAGAGGGCCTCGAATTCACCCTGGTGCGGGGTCAGCACCACCGACTTCGGCCGCGTGGGCCAGCTGAGGCCGTGCGCCAGGTGCCAGAGCGCGTCGGCGTCCAGCACCAGCTTCTGCCACGGGCTCGAGAAGAGGGCCGAGAGCAGTTCCTTGGCCCGCTCGCCCCGTCCCAATCCGGGCCCGGCCGCCACCACGCCAAACCCTTCGCTCACGGCCTGGCCAAGGGCGCCAGTCGCTGCCGCCAGGTCGGGGGCAAGGGCCAGGGTGGTGGCCTCCGGGCAGATCGCCGTGTAGCGGGGCTCCAGCGCCTGGTCCACCGCCAGCCGCACCAGGCCGGCCGCGGCCCTGAGCGCACCGAGGGTGGCGAGGGCAGCGGCGCCGGCCATGCCGGGCGAGCCGGCCAGGATCAGCACCCGGCCGCGCTGGCCCTTGTGCTCCCGCGCTGCGAAGGCGGGGGCGGGAACTTCGTCCACCGTCAGCCACCAGCGATGGACGCCCAGCTCCTCCGGCGTCATGCCCAGGTCACAGAGCTCGACTGCACCGGCCAGGCCTGGCCCGTCAGCCAGAAGCAGGCCGGGCTTGACGGCGCCCAGCGCCACCGTGGCGGTGGCCTTGGGCAGCCGGCCCAGTGCCACGCCGCTGTCGGCGTCCAGCCCGGACGGCAGGTCGCAGGCGATGGTCGGCAGCTGCCACACCGCCGCCTGCTCCAGGTAGGCCCGCATGTCGGAGCGGAGCGGGGCGCTCAGGCCGGTCCCGA
>JAJZLH010000079.1 GCA_021803575.1 Bacillota bacterium
TGTGCGAGCGCTTCCCGCAGTTCCAGCTGGCATCTGGCGAGATCGGCCTCCTCGAGCAGCACGCCGGTATCCTGCGCTGCGAACTGGGGGTAGAGACCATGGTGCGGGCCGCCCTGGAGGCGGACGCGCCCCTGACCGTGGTGCACCAGCGGGTGCTGGCGCTGGAGCCGGTGGGCAGCGCCATCCGCATCCACACCCGGGAGCAGGACATGGACTTCTCCCAGGTGGTGGTGGCGGCTGGCGGCTGGACAGCCGACCTCCTGGCCGACTGGCCGCTGCCGCTTCAGGTGGAGCGGCAGGTGCAGGTCTGGTTCCGGCCGGCCGACCCAGCCCCGTTCCGCCTGCCCAGGCTGCCGATCTGGATGCGGGAGCAGGCGGACGGACAGCTCTTTTACGGCATTCCGGCCGTGGACGGCGACCTGGTGAAGGCCGCCCGCCACCATGGCGCCGGCACCACCACCATGGCCGGCATCAGCCGGGCGGTGTCCAAGGAAGACCTCTCGGTGGTGACCGAGTTCGTGGCTGCCACCCTGCCCGCCCTGGGCGAGAGGGCCGCCGAGGCCAGTGTCTGCGCCTACACCAACACGCCCGACTTCCACTTCCTGATCGGCCGGCTGAGGGCCACCCCCCGGCTGGTGGTGGCAGCCGGCTTCTCCGGCCACGGCTTCAAGTTCGCGCCCGTGATCGGCGATCTGGTGACGGACATCGTGCGCCGGGACGCCCCGCCGCCAGCGCTCCTGGCAGCCAGCCGCTTCGGCCTCTAGCCGGCTCCCAGCAGCGCCTCCGCCGCCGCCAGGTCGAAGGCCGCTGAGCCCACGCTCTTGAACACGGTGAGACCGGGCCGGGAGCGAGGGGTCTCGGGCAGGACGGCGGCCTGGCTCCAGCTCCAGGCCCCAGCCGCCGCCGCCTGGATCAGGTCGCCGGCCTCAGCCGCACAGCCGGCCATGGTGTCCACGTACACCTGATCGGCATGGGCCAGCACGTCTGGCCCCAGCTCGGCCATGTGGGCGGTGTAGGCGCCCATGGCGTTGATGTGGCAGTCAGACGCCAGCATGCGCTGCCGGATCAGGGGCTCGGGGGCGCTGGTCACCGTGGTGACCAGCTGGGCGCCTTTCACCGCCGCCTCCACGCTGGCCGCCACCTCCAGCTCGATCTGGGGCAGATCGGCCCGCAGGGCATCGGCCAGGGCAAGCGCCCGCTCCCTGGTGCGGTTGAACAGGCGCAGCCGGCGCAGGCCTGGGCAGGCCTCGGCCATGGCCCGGGCCTGGAAGGGGGCCTGGAAGCCGGCGCCGATCAGGGCGCCCAGGGTGGTGCCCTCGGGCGCCATCAGCCGGCTGGACAGACCGGCCAGCCCGGCTGTGCGGAGCGCGGTCAGGACCGGGGCATCGATCAGGGCCAGCAGGCGGCCTGTCTCCTGTTCAGACACCACGAGCTCGCCAGAGATGGTGGGTAGACCGCGGTCCGGGTTGCCCGGCCGCAGGTGGAGCACCTTCACCGCCACGGTGCGCCTGGACCAGGCCGGCATCAGGAGGGTGGTGCCGGCGGGGCTGGCCACCGCCTGGCGAAGCGGCGCCACCAGCGCACCGGAGGCCAGGTCGCTGAGGGCGCCGGCCATGGCCTGACGCGCCATGGGCACGGTGAGGCCGGCCAGGACGTCCTGGCCGAGGAGCCGTCTCACTGCCGATCCATCGCCTGGGGCGCGCATCGCTCACCGCCCGCCTGGGGCACTCCGGCATCGACGGGGGGCCGGACTCAGGCCTCCTGGAACTCCTCGGAGTGGGTCGGGATGGACGCCTGCCGGGAGGCCACCCCCCAGGGCAGGAAGACGAGCAGCGAGACCACGATCACCACCGCGCTGCCGACGAAGAAGGACAGGGTGGTCAGGCTGCCGACGCTGCCGATGTAGGTCATCACGGTCAGGAACAGGATGTAGACGATGTACCAGAGGGCGTTCGAGAAGCCGCCCTTCACCCGGTAGATGACGCCGAAGACCAGGGCGGCAATAGCGAGCAGGACGACGGCGTAGGGGACGGACGGCCAGCCGCTCCAGTAGACGATCAGCGAGGCGGAGGCGAAGGCGACGTAGCCGACCAAGCTGCTGCCGCTGACCCGGCCGGGGTCCCCCTGCCGGCGGAGCGCCAGCATCGAGACCGGGTTGATGGCAAATCCGATGTACCCGGCCACCACCGCATCCGTGATCAGGCTGTAGATGGAGGGCAGGGGTTCTGCGATGTAGGCCACCACCGCCCCCACCACCGTGAACACGATGAGGGCCGCCAAGGGGATCTTGTACTGCTCGCTGAGCGTCTTCATCCTGGTCGGCACGATGCCGCTCCGCCCCATGGCGAACAGCACCCGGGTGCCGGCGCCCTGGTAGATGTAGCCGGTGACGAAGGGGCCGAGGATGGCGATGATCACGGTCAGGACCACCAGCCAGGCCACGTTGCCGTGCTGGGCGATGACCAGGAAGGGGTTGCCGGGCAAGGAGGACACCGACGACCACACGCCGGTCTTCAAGCCGTCCGCCGCCCAGTTGATGCTGGCCACGAAGGCGATGGCGAACAAGAGGTAGATGATGGACTGGCCGACCACGGCCCAGATGATGGAGGAGCGCATGTCCTGGCTCTGGTTGGCCTCCTCGGCGTAGTCCGGGATCACCCGGATGCCGCCGAAGGCGAACATGGCCAGCGGGATGGCTCCGAACACGCCGCCCAGCCCCAGCGGCACGAAGCCGCCGTAGCTGGAGAAGTTGGCGAAGCGGGCGAAGGACACGAAGCCGATCGCCACCAGCACGTACAGCACCAGCTTGACGATGCCGAGGCCGCTGGTGCTCTGGCCGAAGGCCCGCACGCCGTAGTAGTTGAACGGCACGAACAGGAGCATGGCCACCACGCCGAGGAGGGCGCCGGCCACGGTCGGGGCGCCGCTGGCCGCCACCAGGTGCGGGTAGAAGTAGTTCAGCCCCTCCACCGTGGCCA
>JAJZLH010000034.1 GCA_021803575.1 Bacillota bacterium
TACGTCCGCCTGCTCGGCTCCTGCATCGGCTGCCCGATCTCAGCCCTCACCCTGAAGGCGGGGCTGGAGATGAACCTGAAGAAGCTGATCCCGGCCGTCAATCAGGTGATCGCCGTCTAGGGTCGTCTCCTGCCTTTTCTCTCAATTGCCATTCTGATACAGGAACTTTCTGCCATCCCCTCGAACCCGGCGGCGAGGTGATGAGATGTATCGGCGCGCCGCCGTTGCCGTGTCCGCCCTGGGTCTGGTCCTCTCCCTGCTCGGGGGCCGACCAGCCGCTGCGTCCGGATTCCAGGACCTGTCTCAAGTGCCCTGGGCCGCCCCCGCCATCGACCTCCTGGCCGGCCAGGGGGCGATGGTCGGGGTGAGTGCGGGCCGCTTTGATCCAGAGGTCGCCATCTCTCGGCAGGAGGTGGCGGTCATCCTGTCGCGGATATTGGCCCTTGGCGCCGAGGCATCGCTCCTGCCGTTCCAGGATCAGGCGGAGGTGGCGCCATGGGCCCGGGTTGCCATGGCCCAGGCGGTGGCGGCCGGCCTGATCAAGGGCGAGGGCAGCCTCCTCGCTCCCGACCAGGCGGTGAGCCGGGCTGAGGCGGCGGTCCTGCTCTGGCGGCTGGCCGGCAGTCCCACGCCCCTGGCCGCCGCTCCTCCCTTCGCCGACCAGGCGCAGATCCCGACCTGGGCCGCCCCCGCCGTCTCGGCCCTCACCGCCCTCGGCGTGGTGACGGGGCTGCCCGGTCACCTCTTCCAGCCGGAAGCGCCGGTCAGCCGGGCTGCCTTCGCCCTGATGCTGGCCCGGGTGGAGCCCGATCTGGCCGCCATGCCCGGCCTGCCCCGGGCGGTGGCCGGACGGGTCAGCCAGTGGATCGCGCCCAATCAGAGCACACTTGCCGTCCAGTCCGGCCTGGCCGGCCCGGCTGGCGGCGTGCTCCTGGCCAGCGGCCGGGTGTGGCCGCTTGGGCCCGGCGCCACCGTCTGGGTAGGGGGGCAGCCGGCGGACCTCTACGCCCTGGCCCAGGGCGATCCGGTCTCCGCCCTCTTGGAGGCAGACGGCAGCCTCGGCCTCGTCATCGACTTTGGTCCGGGCGGCTTGACCCCGCTCACCGTGGAGAACGCCTCGATGGCATCCCTCTTCTTATCCGACGGCACCGTCTGGACCGTCCCCGCCTCCCTCTCCGCCACTCTCGGCCAGGTCACAGCCCCGGTCCTGCCCTCCGACCTGGTGGGGGCGGTGCTGGCCGGACCGCCCAGCGCCAGCGCTCCCCTCCGCCTCGATCAGGTGACGCTGCCAGACCTCTCTGGCCTGGTGGTGCGCGTGGGGCAAAACAGCCTGACGGTGGCGGTGGCCTCCTCCCCCTCGCCCTTTCTGACGGCCGGCACCTGGCTGGTTGCCACCACGCCCCAGACCGCCTACCAGGGGCCGAGCGGCGCCGCCTCCGACCCGCCGCCGGTTGGCAGCACCGTGAGCGTGCTCGCCACCCTAAGCGGCACGGGCCAGCTGACCGCTCAGGTGGTGGCCTGGTGACCTGCCGGCAGTAGGTCGGCGAAATAGAATCCGTCCCGGAGCACCACCTCGCCGGCTCGCACCTCCACCGGCCGGCGAAAGATCGGCCCGTCCCAGACGAAGGAGTGGAACTCGCCCCGCTCGCCCGAGGGGTCGGCACCGGGCGGCAGGTCGGCGAGCAGGGTGCGGTCGAAGGCCCGGCCCGCCAGTTCAGCTGGCACCTGCTTGGGGTCGACCGTGACCAATGTCGCCCGGTAGCCCTGGTCGATGAAGGACTCAGCCAAAAGCCGGGTGTCCATCCCCCACAGCGGGAACAAGGTGGCGAGGCCGGTGCCGGCCATCTTCTCCTCCCGGTAGGCCCTGACGTCCTCCAGGAAGAGATCGCCGAAGGCGACGGCGTCGCACCCCTCCTCCGCTAGAGTCTCGACCGCCCTCGCCATCCGCTCTTCATAGACCTGGTTCGGGCAGTTCTGGGGGATCCACACCTCGTGGAGGGGCAGGCCGAGGGCGTCGGCCTGGGCCTGCATCAGGCTATGGCGGACACCGTGCATGCTGATCCTCTGGTAGCCCTCGGTCAGAGTGGTGAGGAGCCCCGAGACCGGCACGCCGTCCTTGAGCAGGGCCTGGAGCGCCATCGTGCTGTCCTTGCCGCCGCTGGTGGCCAGGACCACCTGCCGCGCCTTCGCTCCTGCCATCGCCTCATGCCTCCTCCCAACTCCAGCCGCCCCGATCCCGTATGATAGGCGGTATCCGGAGGTGGTCGCCGTGCGCCCGAGACTCGGACCCCTGATCGCACTGGTCATGCTGCTTGGGCTCCTCGCCGCCTGCGGCGCCACACCCCAGGTCACGCCCAAGGCCACCACCCAGACACCCGCCAAGAAGACGACCGCTACGGCACCGACC
The DNA here is from genome assembly GCA_021803575.1 of Bacillota bacterium. Taxonomy (GTDB): domain Bacteria; phylum Bacillota; class Sulfobacillia; order JAJZYS01; family JAJZLH01; genus JAJZLH01. The sequence goes on from JAJZLH010000034.1 coordinate 2,408, forward strand.
CAGCCCACCGCCACCACCACGGTCACGGCGCCCAAGGTATTCATCCAGTCGCCGCTGGCCGGCGCCAAGCTCACGCCCGGCCCCTTGAATGTGCGCCTCGTGGTGTGGAACTTTCAACTGGTCAGAGCGGCAAGCAACGACGCCCCGGGCACCGGTCAGGTCGTGCTGTTCGTGAACGGGCATGAGGTCGCCACTTCCACCTTCCTGCACGCCACCATCACGCTGAGCGGCCAGGGTCCAGAGACGATCAAGGCCGAGCTGATCCGAAACGGCCAGCTCATCCCCACCGCCACCGCCACAGTCACGGTCAGCGTGGAACCGGCCAGCTCCACCTCCACATCGCCCTCCAGCTCCTCGAGCGGCAGCGGCAGCAGTCCGAGCTCCGGCTCCTCCACCGGCAGCACCGGCTCTCCCTCCTCCAGCTCCGGCACGACCACCACCGCCACCGCCTACACGGTGACCACCCATCAGGCCACCGTCGCCGGCAGCCTCACGACGGTGCTCACCGACAGCCAGGGCCTCACCCTCTACTACCTGACCACCGATAATGCCACCAGCTCGACCTG
>JAJZLH010000008.1 GCA_021803575.1 Bacillota bacterium
CAGACGGTGAACATGGCCGGGGCCGCCATCGGCGGCGCCGCTCTAGCCGTGATCGGGCTCGGCCTGATCCTCGGCTTCGACGCCGTCACCTTCGTGGCAAGCGCACTCTCCCTCCTGTTCGTCACGACCTCCTCCCGGGCCAGGACCGCACCCGCGGACACCCCGGCCATCTCGATCCGGGCCCTTAAGGAGGGACTGGCCGCTGCCCGCCAGATGCGCTGGCTGATCCAGACGGTGCCTGCCATCGCTCTCACCAACCTGCTCTTCTTTGGCGCCTTCATCACCCTGCCCTACTGGGTGCATCACCTCCTGCACGGCACCGTGGTGTCGTACGGCGTGTTCGATGCCGCCTTCCCAGGCGGCGCCATCGCCGGCTACCTGCTCGCCGCCTCACTGAGCCGGCGGCCGGCCTGGCTGGTGGTGTCCGCCACGGCGGCCGCACAGGGAGTTCTGCTGGTCGCCTTCGCGCTGTGGCCATCCTTCTGGCCGGAACTGGTGCTGTTAGCTCTCAGCGGTGTGTTGAGCGGCATCCTGAACGCCACCGCCTTCGCCGTCCTCCAGCGTCTCATCCCCGAGGCGGTGCGCGGCCGGGTGATGGGCATGATGTTCACGCTCTTCACGATTGCCACGCCGCTCGGGCCGCTCTTGGCTGGCGGATTCTTTGCCCTGCATCTGTCTCTCGTCTTCCTGTGGCTGGCGGCTGGCGCCTCCATGATCCTGCTCGCTCTGGTCTGGGGTCTCTCCCCTGACGTGCGGCTGGCCATGGCCGACGGCCTGGCAGGAACTAGCGCTCCATCTGCCTAAGAGCGCCGGGCCACACTCAGACGGGAGGGATCTCTTCTGTCCACAGCCGTGCTCGCCGCTCCCCGTACCCTGTCCGACCGCCTGGTCCGGCCCGGCGTGCTGTCCTCGGCCCTCCTGGTCCTGGGCGGCGCCCTCTTCACGGCGCTGCTCGCCCAGGTGTCGATCCCGCTGCCCTTCACGCCGGTGCCGGTCACATTGCAGACCTTCGCCGTGCTCACCACCGGCGCCGCCCTCGGCTCCCGCAAGGGCGCCCTGGCGCTTTTGGTGTACACCCTGGCCGGGATGGCCGGCGCCCCTGTGTTCGCCGGTGGCAGCGGCGGCGCGGCGACCATGTTCGGCCCTCTCGGCGGCTATCTGATCGGCTTCGTGGTGGCAGCCTACCTGGTTGGCCTCCTGGCCGAGCGGGGCTGGGACCGGGACGGCAAGGTCATCCTCGCCATGATCCTGGGCGAAGTGGTGATGTACGCCATCGCCGTGCCCTGGCTGGGCCTCTACCTGGGCATGGCCAAGGCGGTGACGCTCGGCTTTGTGCCGTTCGTGATCGGAGATGCGCTGAAGCTCCTGGTCGCCTCCGGACTGCTCCCGCTCACCTGGAGACTGGTGGGTAGGTCCAGGTAGTGAACCCGACCGGCGTCGCCAGGAGACCTAGATCTCCAGAAGCAGCCGCTCCGGAGACTCCAGCTGATGCTTGATGTGCACCAGGAACTGCACCGCCTCCGCCCCGTCCACGATGCGGTGATCGTAGGTGACGGCCAGGTACATCATGGGCCGCACCTCCACCTGGCCGCCTACCGCCACCGGCCGCTCCTGGATGGTGTGCATGCCCAGGATGCCGACCTCGGGCTGATTGAGGATCGGCGTCGAGAACAGTGAGCCGAACACCCCGCCGTTGGTGATGGTGAAGGTGCCGCCGCGCAGGTCGGCGATGGTGAGCTGGCGCTCCCTGGCCCGCTTGGCCAGGCGCTGGATCTCCCGCTCGATCTCGGCGAAGCTCAGCCGGTCCGCATGGCGGATGACGGGCACCACCAGGCCCTCGTCGGTGGAGACGGCCACACCGATGTGGTAGTAGCGCTTCAGCCAGATTTCCTCGCCGGCGATCTCGGCGTTCAGGCGGGGGAAGGCCTTGAGCGCCTCCACGGTGGCCCTGGTGAAGAACGACATGAAGCCCAGTGCGACGCCGTGGCGTTCCTTGAAAGCGTCTTTGTACTGGCTCCTGATCGCCATCACCCGGCTCATGTCCACCTCGTTGAAGGTGGTGAGCATGGCGGCGGTGTGCTGGGCTTCGACCAGCCGTCGGGCGATGGTCAGCCGGCGGCGCGACATGGGCTGGCGCTCGACCGGCTCATCCGCCTCGAGGGCCTCTGCTGCGGTGCCCCCAGACTGGGCGGCGGGCAGGTCCTGGCGCTGGATGCGGCCGCCCGGCCCGCTGCCGGTGAGGCGGGACAGGTCGATGCCCTCCGCCCTCGCCTGCTGCCGGACGGTGGGAGCCGCCGGCGGCGGCAGGGTGGGCGCCGGCAGCGGCACGCTGGGCGGTGCTGGCGGTGCGGGCGGGCGGGCGGCTGCTGCGGGCGTAGAGCTGGCCGCTGGCTCAGGCGGCGGCAGGGGCGACGCCGGCTGGGGCGCGCTCGTGCCCTCGGTCACCGTGGCCAGCAGGTCGCCGACCGCCACCGTGGCGCCCTCGCCCTGCCGCTGCGCCTCCAGCACGCCCGCCACCGGAGAGGGCACCTCCAGGTTGACCTTGTCCGTCTCCAGCTCGACCAGGGGCTCGCCAGCGGCCACGGCCTCGCCGGCCGCCTTCAGCCAGCGCACGACGGTGGCCTCCGCCACCGACTCCCCCATCTCCGGCACCTTGATCTCAACTGCCACGGCGTGAGCCTCCCTTGCTCCCAGCCAGCAGCGGGGAGTGTCCCAGGGCCTCGGCGATGATCCGGTTCTGCTCCTCCTGGTGCACGTCGGGATCGCCCTCGGCGGTGGCAGCCCGGGGCGGCCGCCCGGCGTAGGAGAGGGTCACGCCGGCTGGCAAGAGGGCGGACAGCTCCGGCTGGGCAAAGGCGTAGGCGCCCATGTTCCTGGGCTCCTCCTGCAGCCAGATGGCTGACTCCAGATGGGGCAGGGCGGCCAGTTCTCTGGCCAGGGCCGCCCTGGGGAAGGGGGCGATCTCCTCCAGGCGGATGGTGGCGATCTCGCCGCCCGTACCAGCGTCGGCCATCGCCGCCGCCAGGTCGATCATCACCTTGCCGCTGCCGATCACCACCCGGCGCACGGCAGCCGGGTCGCCGGCCTGGGCCAGCACCGGGCAAAACGAGCCGTGGGCCAACTCGTCCAGGCTGGAGGCGGCCAAGGGATTGCGGAGCAGGCTCTTTGGCGCCATCAGGGCGATGGGCCGGGACTGACCCGTGAGCCGGCCGGCCTGGCGGCGCAGGAGGTGAAAATACTGAGCGGCGCTGGTCAGGTTGGCCACGCCCAGGTTGTCCTCGGCCGCCAGCTGCAGGTAGCGCTCCAGGCGGGCGCTGGAGTGCTCCGGGCCCTGGCCTTCGTACCCGTGCGGCAGGAGCAGGACCAGTCCGGACACCTCCCGCCACTTGGCCCGGGCCGCTGAGATGAACTGGTCGATGATCACCTGGCCGGCGTTGGCGAAGTCGCCGAACTGCGCCTCCCAGAGCACCAGGGTTTCTGCAGCCTCCAGGCTGTAGCCGTATTCGAAGCCCAGCACCGCCGCCTCGGACAGGGGGCTGTTGTAGGCGGCGAAGGCGGCCCGCGCCTCCGGGATGGCGGAAAGCGCCACGAACGGGTGGCCGTCCTCGGCGTCGAACAGGGCGAGGTGGCGCTGGCTGAAGGTGCCGCGCAGGGAGTCCTGGCCGCTCAGCCGCACCGGCACGCCGTCGGCGAGCAGGCTGGCGAAGGCCAGGGCCTCGGCCTGCGCCCAGTCGATGCCGCCCGGCTTGTCGAGCGCCTCCCGGCGCCGCTCCAGCACCAGCCGGCTGAGTTTCGGATTGACGTGAAAGCCGGCCGGCACCTCGAGCAGGGAGTTCTGCAGGCGGCGGAGGCGGGATGCCGGCACGGCGGTGACGGGGTCGGGCAGGGCGGGAGATGCCGGCTCGGCGGGAGGCGGCGCCGCCTCCCCTTGGGCGGCCTTCAGCTGGGCCGCCACCTCGGCCTCCAGGGCCTGGGCCTCCTCCGCCGTGAGCACACCCTCTTTGGCCAGCTCTGCAGCCCAGATGGCGCGCACCGTGGGGTGGGAGACGATCTGGCGGGTGGCCACAGGCTGGGTGTAGGCGGGGTCGTCGCCCTCGTTGTGCCCCCAGCGCCGGTAGCCGATCAGGTCGACCAGCACGTCCTTGGCGAAGGCGGTGCGGTAGCGGTGGGCGATGCGGATCGCCTCCAGGCAGGCCAGGGGGCGGTCGGCGTTGACGTGCAGGATCGGGATCTCGAAGCCCTTGGACAGGTCGGCGGCGTAGCGGGTGGACCGGCCGTCCTCGGGCTCGGTGGTGAATCCGACCTGATTGTTGAGCACGATGTGCACGGTGCCGCCGGTGCCGTAGCCGCCCAGCCGCGACAGGTTGAGCGTCTCTGCCACCACACCCTCTCCCGGAAAGGCGGCATCGCCGTGGATGGTCACGGCCAGGGCCCGGCCCGGGTCCTGTTCCGGGGCACCCGGCTGGTCGCGCGTCTCCTGGGCAGCCCGGGTCAGCCCGGCCACCACCGGGTTCACGAACTCCAGGTGGGAGGGGTTGTTGGCCAGCACCACCCGCACCTCCACCGCGCCCTGGCCCTGGATGGTGCGCCGCCGGCCCAGGTGGTACTTGACGTCGCCAGACCAGCCCTGGCCCATGTCGATCTCATGGCTGGGTCTGGCCCCGTCGCCGTGAAACTCCGAGAAGATGGCGGCGTAGGGCTTGCCCAGGACGTGGGCCAGCACGTTCAGCCGGCCGCGGTGCGCCATGCCGATGAACACGGCCCGCACACCGGCCGCCACGGCGTCGGCGATCAGGAGGTCCAGCATCGGCACCAGCATGTCGGTGCCCTCGATCGAAAACCGCTTCTGGCCGAGGAAGGTCTGGTGCAGGAAGCGCTCCAGCCCCTCCACCCAGGTGAGGCGGCTGAGCAGGGCCCTGGCCTCGTCGGCGCTGAGCGTCACCGCACAGCTGTGGTCTTCGGCCGCCTGGCGCAGCCACTGGCGCTCCTCCAGGGCGTCGACGTGGGCGAAGTCGAATCCGATCGGGCCTGAGTAGAGCTGGCGCAGGGCGCCGATGGCAGCCGCCGCGCTCTGGGCGCCCCTCGGGTCGTCCGGCCAGACGATGGTGCCGGGCAAGAGGGCGAGCTCCCGCTCGCTGACGCCATGGGTCTCCGGCTCGAGCGTCCGGGCCGGGGCGGGCGGGGCCAGGGGGTTCACATCGGCGGAGAGATGGCCGTACTCGCGGATGTTCCTGGCCAAGCGGGCCGCCCCCACCACCGCCCGCAGGTCGGCCCCAGCCGCCGTCGCCGTCGGCTCCGCGTCACCTTCCAGCCAGGCCTCTCCGGCATGGGCCGCAAAGAAGGTACGGGTCTCCACATCCACCGCTGCGGGATCGCGGCGATAGACGTCATACAGCTCACGCACCGCCGCCAGGTTCGGGCCCGAGAACACCGGGTGCAGGCTCACGCCATTCCCTCTCTTTGGTCAGGTCTACGCTCCATTATATCTATATCAATTGCTTATGGAACCGAGAGATCTCATGCCTCAGCATTCAGTTTTGGCCACCCGGTCAGGCCGCTGGCGGCTGCATCGGCTTAGGGCGGTGCTGGATAGAGAATGGCGTAGTCGGACGGCAGCGGCGCCGTCCCCGCCCATGCCGCCAGCGACGGGAAAACCGTCCACTGGGCGGCCACCGGGTAGGCGGTGCTCCCTTCCCACAGGCCGTCGATGTACTGGCCCACCCGCAGCTGGGCCAGATCGAAGGCGGGCGCATTCAGTCCCTCCCAGGAAAACAGCGTGTAGGGGGCGATGTGGAAGGTGGTGAGGGTGGGAGCCAGCTGATACAGACCCTGGCCCTGGCTGTTGTCGCCAAAGTAGTTCACGCGCTGCAGCGTGACCAGGTTGCCGCGGATCCGGTAGACCACGCCCGAAAAGCCCATCGTCTGGCCGGCGATCGTGGTGGCAATGTGACCAGGCACGGCCATGATCGGCTCGCCGATGAACAGATCCATGGCGTCATGGGCAGCCTGCCAGTGCCCAGGCGCCACCCAACGGCCGGGCCCGATCGTCACCGTCAACCTGGCGTAGTGGTGGAACGGTCCCTGTGTCACGAACACCTCTTGCACGCCGCTCAACCGCACGACTGTCCTGGTACCGGGCTGAATCCCCACGATGGTCCCCTCGAGCTGGGGCTTGATGCAGGCGATCGGGCCCGTGCAATCGCCGACTCCATGGTCAGGCTCGTCGGCGCTCCAGGTGTGGCTCAGGCCGGCAACCACAGCCCCCACCACCAGCAGGCCAACCGCCACCTTCGGTGCCAGCGGCATGCGGCCAACGCGACCTCTGAGCCGCCACCACATCGCCAAAGTCACCACCCTCCGTGGCAGCCGCCCCGACCTTGCGGAACATACTCCTGCCACCGGCCTCGCCACGAACAGGCTGGGCCAGGAGAGTATCTCCTGGCCCAGTTCCGGCCCTGCGCCCCGTGCGTCAGGCTGACTCTTCCTGCTTCTTCTTGCTCGGCTTGCGTTCCGCCGTGACCAGAAGCGGCGCCTCCCGCTTGGCGACCACCTCCGGCGTCACCACGCACTTGGTGATCTCCTTGCGGGCCGGCACCTCGTACATCACGTCCAGCATGATGTCCTCGATGATGGCGCGCAGCCCCCTCGCCCCGGTCTTGCGCTTGATCGCCTCCTTGGCGACCTCGCTCAGCGACTCGGTGGTGAACTCCAGGTCGACCTGGTCCAGCTCCAGGAGCTTCTGGAACTGCTTGACCAGGGCGTTCTTGGGCTCGACCAGGATCCTGACCAGGTCCTCCTCGCTGAGCGGATCGAGCGTCACGATCACCGGCAGCCGGCCCACGAACTCGGGGATCAGCCCGAACTTGAGGAGGTCTTCTGGCAGCACCTGGGCCAGGATGCGGCCGCGCTGGCGGCGCAGCTCCTCGTCCTGCAGGTCGGCGCCAAAGCCCAGCCCCTTCTTGCCGACCCGGTTCATGATGATCTTCTCCAGCCCGTCGAAGGCGCCGCCGCAGATGAACAGGATGTTGGTGGTGTCGATCTGGATGAACTCCTGGTGGGGGTGCTTGCGCCCGCCCTGCGGCGGCACCGATGCCACCGTCCCCTCCAGGATCTTGAGCAGCGCCTGCTGCACGCCCTCGCCGGACACGTCGCGGGTGATCGACGGGTTCTCCGCCTTCCGGGCGATCTTGTCCACCTCGTCGATGTAGACGATGCCCTTCTCGGCCTTCTCGACGTCGTAGTCGGCAGCCTGGATCAGCTTGAGCAGGATGTTCTCCACGTCTTCGCCGACGTAGCCGGCCTCGGTCAGCGAGGTGGCGTCAGCGATGGCGAAGGGCACGTTCAGGATGCGGGCCAGGGTCTGGGCCAAGAGCGTCTTCCCGGAGCCGGTCGGCCCCAGCATGACAATATTCGACTTCTGCAGCTCCACGTCACCGATCTTGGCACCCAGGTTGACCCGCTTGTAATGGTTGTACACCGCCACCGACAGGTTGCGCTTGGCGCGCTCCTGACCGATCACGTACTGGTCGAGGATGCCGTTGATCTCGTGCGGCTTGGGCACGTTCTTGAGCTCGACCTCGAGCTCCTCGCCCAACTCCTCCTGGATGATCTCGGAGCAAAGCTCCACGCACTCGTCGCAGATGTACACGCCGGGCCCGGCGATCAGGCGCTTGACCTGCTCCTGGTACTTGCCGCAGAAAGAGCACTTGAGCTGCCCCTTCTCGTCCGTGAACTTGAACATGTCTAGCCCCCCTGGCCACCCGCCATGCGCGGCGTGAGCACCTCATCAATCAGCCCGTAGCTCTTCGCCTCGTCACAGCTCATGAACTTGTCCTGCTCGGTGTCTTTCATCACATCCTCGAAGCTCTTGCCGGTGTGCCGGGAGAGGATCTGGCTGATCACCTCCTGGGCCTTGCGGAGCTCCTTGGTGTAGATCTCGACGTCGCTGACCTTGCCGCCGATGTTCCCGGCCGCCGCCTGGTGGATCATGATCCGGGAGTGGGGCAGGGCCAGCCGCTTGCCTGGGGCGCCTCCGGCCAAGAGCACCGCGCCCATCGAGGCGGCCATGCCCACGCAGATCGTCTCCACGGCGGGCTTGATGTACTGCATGGTGTCGTAGATGCCGAGCCCGGCGTCGATCGAGCCGCCCGGGCTGTTGATGTACAGGTGCACATCCTTCTCCGGGTCGTCCGACTCCAGGAACAGGAGCTGGGCGATCACCAGGTTGGCCACCTGGTCGTCGATCACGGTGCCCAGGAAGATGATCCGCTCCTTGAGCAGGCGGGAGTAAATGTCGTAGGCGCGCTCGCCCCGGTTGGTCTGCTCCACCACCATCGGCACGTAGTAGCCCACCTGGTAGCCTCCTCCTCAGGATTCGGGGGTCTGAGCGCCGGTGCCGATGCTGGCCAGGTATCGGGTCAGCTTGCGGTCGATCAGGATCCGGGCCAGGGTGCGCAACTCCTCTTCGGTGAGCTTGCGCCGCTCCCTCTCGGAAACGGCCTGGGCGGCTGTCTCGAGCTCCGCCTGGCTGATCTGGGCGCCGCTCTCCTCGATCAGCGCCTCTGTCACCAGGGTGCGCCGCACCGCCGCCAGCGCCTCCTGGCGAAGGTGCTCCTCCGGCTCGTCCGCCCGGGCGTGGTGGGTCTGCTGATGTTCCACCTCACGCTCGACCAGGAACGCGGGCACCTCCACCTCGGCCGCTGCCACGATGGCGTCGAAGGCCTGGGTGGCCCTTTCCTCTTCGAGCCGCCGCTGGCGGGACTCTTTGAGATATTTCGTGAGCGCTTGGCGCATCTCCTCCAGGCTGGTGTAACCCTGGGAAGCGGCGAAGTCCTGATCGAGCGGCGGCCAGTCCGGGTTGGCCACCCGGCTGACCGTGAAGGTGGCCTGGCGTGCCTCGGCCCCCTCGCCGTAGCTGGCCTGGCGGACGTCCCCCACCTTGGCGCCGATCAGGCTGGCCCGCACCTCGGGGATGGCATCGGCCAGGGCCAGCTCCGTATTCTCGAAGCTCTCGTCCTGACCGCCCCCGCCCCGGATCACGCCGGAGACGACCAGCACCGAGTCCTCGCCGGCGCTCTCGGCGGGCACCAGGGCCGCCGCCCGCCGCCTCAGGTCGGTGATCAGCGCCTCCAGCTCCTCCTCCACAGGCGGCTCTTCAGCCATGCTGGCGGCCGGCACCACCTCGGCCAAGGGCGGCAGCACCACCTTCGGCTTGCGGTAGACCCTGGCCTCGAAGCTGAGCGACCCGTCCGGGCCGGGGGTAAGCTGGTCGACCCGGCCCTCCTCGTACGGCTCGATGCCCGTCTCCTTCAGGGCCTGGCGATAGGCGGAGGGCACCACGGCCTCCACCGCCTCGTCCCACAGGGTCTCACGGCCGACATGGCGCTCAAAGACGCTTCTCGGCGCCCGCCCCGGCCGGAAGCCCGGCACCTTGTACCGCTTGACCAGCCGCCGGTAGGCGGCCTCCATCGCCTGCTCCATGCGGTCCGGCTCGACTGTGACCTGGATCGACAGCTCGTGGTCGGACAGGGACTCGCTCGCTACCTTCACCGCTCGGCCCCACTTTCATGCCATTGAGGAATCGCATTATACCACTCGGGCCCCCGGCATCAGGGGTCGAGCCAGGTGCGGCCGTCGCGGGCGATCAGGGCGGCGGCAGTCTGGGGGCCCCAGGAGCCGGCGGCGTAGGGCGGGCAGGATGTCTCCCGGTCCCAGCGCTGCACCAGGGGATCGAGCACCCGCCAGGCGGCCTCCACCTCGTCCTCCCGGGTGAAGAGCGTGGGGTCGCCCTGGGTGGCGTCGACCAGGAGGCGTTCGTAGGCCTCCGCCGAGGCGGACCGGAAGCTCGAGGCGTAGACGAACTCCATCTCCACCGGGTCAACATGCGTGCCCAGCCCCGGCCGCTTGGCGCCGATGCGCAGGCTGATCCGCTCGTCTGGCTGGATGTGGATGGTCAGGATGTTGGTCTGGGCGGCGCCCTCGAACAGGTCCAGCGGCGGCGCCTTGAACACGACCTGGATACGGGTGGCCCGCTCCGGCAGCCGCTTGCCGGTGCGCAGGTAGAACGGCACGCCGTGCCAGCGCCAGTTGTCGATGAACACCCGGAGCGCGCAGAAGGTCTCGCGCCGGGAATCTTTGGCCACCCCCGGCTCGGCGGTATAGGCCCGGACCCGCACACCCTCCACCATTCCGGCCTGGTACTGGCCGCGCACGGCGTCCTCCGCCCGCACCGGGCGCACCGCGCTCAGCACCTTCACCTTCTCACTGCGCACGCCCTCCGCCGAGAAGACGGCCGGCGGCTCCATGGCGGTCAGCGCCAGGAGCTGCAGGAGGTGGTTCTGCACCATGTCGCGCAGGGCGCCGGAGTGATCGTAGTAGTCGGAGCGGCCCTCGATGCCGATCGTCTCGGCCGCCGTGATCTGCACGTGATCGATCTGGCCGCGGTTCCACAGCGGTTCCATCACACCGTTCGAGAAGCGGAAGACCAGGATGTTCTGCACCGTCTCCTTGCCCAGGTAGTGGTCGATGCGGTAGATCTCGCCCTCGGCAAAGGCCTTTTGCATTTGCCGGTTGAGGGTGCGGGCCGAGGCCTCGTCGACGCCGAACGGCTTCTCCACGATCACCCGGCCGCGGCTGCGGCCGAGCTTGGCCTCGGCCAGCCGCGCCACCACCGGCCCGATCAGCTGGGTGGGCACGGCCAGATAGAAGAGGTGCAATCCCCTGGTCCCTTTCAGGTGCTCGGCCAGGGCCTGGTGGACAGCGGGCTGATCGGCGTCGCCGCTCAGGTAGGTGAGCGGGGCGCTTTTCGGCCAGCTTCGTCCGGCGCTCTCCTCGACCAGGCGGCGGTAGCCCTGGTCGGTCATGACCTGGCGGGCGGTGCCGATCAGGCGGGTGTCCTTTGGCAACAGCCCGCTCATGATGTTGTTGGCAATGGCTGGATAGAGCTTGCGCCGGGCCAGGTCACCGGTCGCTCCGAACACGACCAGGGTCAGTGTCTCCACGTCCTCTACCGCCTCCCCCCTGGCAGGCTGCCAAAAAGCTTCTCCAGACCCAGTTTAGCGCTCTCGCCCAGCGCCACCGTCATCACTGTCCAGCCCTCGGCCGCCAGCGCCTCGCGCTCGGCCGCGGCCCGGGCCTCGGCCCTGGCGCCAAATCCATACGGCCGGCCGGGAATCGGCTCCTCCGCCGGCTGGGCGAGGAGCTGGAGCAAGAGGCCGGCGGGGAGGGCCGCCGGGTAGGCCCCGGCCCCCTCGGTGCCAAGAGGGACATCGGCCCAGCTCACCGGCAGCGCGCTCAGGGTGGCGAGGAGCCTCCCCAACTCGGCGGTGAGCTCCCGTTCCGGGCCCTCTGGGTCCAGATAGGAGCGGACCTGAACGAGGCTGAGCTCGGGGCGGGCGGCCAACAGCCGCACCAGCTCCGCCAGGGCTTCTTCCGGGCGGAGGCTTACCCGCCTGGCCAGGGCGGGAGGCAACCGTTGGGAAGCCGCTTGTGCCCCGGGCGCCGGAGCGCTGTCTGCCAGCTGCTCGGCGGCCAGGGCCACGGCCGCCTGCCAGCGCATCACCTCCCGGCCCAGCCCTGGTGCACCGCCCAGACTGAAGCGGGCGATGGGGTGGCCGCCCTCGGCCAGCTGGTGGAGGGCGAACGGGTCCTCGCTGGCATATGAGACGAACAGGCGGTCTTTGCCGTAGGCCTCCCGGGCGGCTTCGCCGATCACCGGCACCAGCCCGAGGGCCCTGCCCTGGCGGCTTGTGGTGAAAAGCCCGGCCAGCCAGGCGGCCCAGCTGGACTGGCCGGAGTCGGTATAGATGGTGAGCATGCGCCGGCCGTGCACGGCGGCCGCGGTGAGGAGGGCACCCAGCTCCAATCCGCCTGCCGCCTCCCCGGCCCTGAGCGCCTCCGCCTGAGCCTCTGCCTCCTCGAGCCAGGCGGCCGGATCGTGCCCGACCAGCGCCAGCGGCAGCGCACCGGCCAGACCGAGGGCGGCATACGGCTCGGACAACTGGGGCGGCAGGAGGCCCAGCCAGCGCCAGCGCTCGTCCTGGGCCCGGACGGCCAGCGGTGTCCCGGGGTCGGTGATGGCCACCACGGCGCCCGGCCAGTTACGGCCGAGGTGGCGCTCCAGCCATGGCTGGAAGCAGGAGAGGAGATCCTCCAGATCGCTGCCCTCTCCCGGCTTGGAAACGACCAGGATGAGGGTGCGGCTGGCCGGCAGGCTCGTGGCCAGCCGGCCGACCGCCCCCGGCGAGGTGCCGTCCAGCACGCTGGGGATGAGTCCGGCCGCTCCCGCCCCGGCCGCCTCGGTCCACAGCCGCTGACTTCGCCCCGAGGCCGGGTCGGCCAGGACCAAGAGGTGGGTGAAGCCGTCTCGCCAGACCGCCTGCCTGAGCCGAGCCACCTCGCCCAGCTGCCGCCTGGTGGCACCGGGCAGACCGATCCAGCCCAGTCGGTCGGCTGCGGCCAGAGCACCGGCCGGGGCCGTTGGCGGGGCTATGAGGCGGGTGAGGATACCGTCCCCCACCATGGCCTCGGCCGTCTCCTGGACGGGCTGGGCCAGGGCTCCAGCCTGGATCCGGCCGTCGGTCCTCTGATCTGCTTGCCAGCGGCCGAGGAGCTGGTGCCAGGCCTTGTCCCGCCGGCTGTCATCCGCAAGGCCGGTGAGCTGGGAGAGCTTGAGGTCGCGGCCCAAGAGCGCCATCTCCAGCTCTTCCTCGCTGTCCACAAGCCCGTCCGGCGGGCCAGGCTCCAGGGCCTGGCGCACCTGCTCGGTGGCAGAGATGGCCGGGGCCAGCACCAGTTCATCCTGCCAGCCGCTCGCCGCACGCCACCAGCTGGCCGGGGCGGCCTCCACCTCCCGGTCGGCCAGGACCAGAGCGAGCCTCACCGCTCCTAACTCCGGCGAAGACGCCCACTCCCCTCTGGCCAGGGCAAGGGCCTCCACATACGGCCGGAGCAGGGCGTGCAGGGTGGCGGTGACCAGGGCGTCCACCGGTTCGCCGATCCTCTGGAGCCGCTCCGCCACCACGGCCAGGCCCGGCCACACGCCCGGGCTCATGGCGAGCAGGGTCGGCCGGGCTTCAGGATCGGCCCGGCGGATGGCCCGGGCCGCGCCGTCCAGGAGGCGGCCGAGGTCAGCCGGGCTGGCCAGGCCACTCACCCAGACGTTCTGCCCCGCTTCCAAGAGGCGGGCCGCAGCCAGGGTGCCTTGGGCCGTGGCGGCGAGGCCGATCAGGACCCGCCCCGGCTGGCCTGCCACCAAGGTGAGACCGTCCTGCACCAGCTCCTCGGCACGAAGAGCGGGCGGCAGCAAGACGGCAACCTCGACCTGGCGGCCGGGAGCGGCCCGCCCCGCCACCTCCCGGACATCGGCCGCCATCTCGGCCAGGATGGCGACCGCCTGCGGGCGGCGGTCATGGCCCGGGTCGAGGCCAAGCGGGCCTTGGTGCAGGCCGGTTTCGGCGTACCGGCCAAGCGCCTCCACTCCGTCGATCACGACGCCCGATGCGCCAGCGGCCACCCCTGCCGCCAGCCGGCCATAGGTCAGCTCGGCGGGCCCGACCCCGCTCAGCCACAGCTGCCAGGTGGCCAACGGGCTCAGCGGCTCCCGGCCAGGATGGCGTGGACCCGCTTCACCACATCGTCGGCGGTGAGGTGAAAGTGCTGGTAGATCTCCTCGTAGGGCGCAGAGGCACCGAAGTGGTCGATCGCCATCTGGTGGTCGGTGAGGGCCTGCCAGCCCAGGCTGACCCCCGCCTCCAGGGATAGGGACGGCACGTCCTTGGGGAAGAGGGCGGCCACCGCCTGAGGCCGGGCGAGCAACAGCTCAAAGGACGGCACGCTCACCACCCTGGCCCCGATCCCGACCTCTGCCAGCCGGCCGGCCGCCTCGGCCATGATGCACACCTCGGAGCCGCTGGCGGCCAGCACGATCTGGGGCGAGTCCCTCTCGATCAGAGCGTAGCCGCCCTCCGCGACTCGGCTTCCCGCCATGGTGGTGCGGTCGAAGACGGGCAGCTTCTGGCGGCAGAGGATGAGGGCGGTCGGCCCGTCGATGCGCCCCAGCGCCACCCGCCAGGCGTCCGCCGCCTCATTGGCGTCGGCCGGGCGGATCACCACCAGGTTGGGAATGAGGCGCAGGCTCATCAGCGTCTCCACCGGCTGGTGGGTGGGGCCATCCTCGCCGAGGCCGATCGAGTCGTGGGTGAAGACGTAGATCACCGGCTGCTTCATCAGGGCGGCCAGGCGGATGGCCGGACGCATGTAGTCCGAAAAGATGAGGAAGGTGCCGCCGAAGGGGCGAAAGCCACTGAGCACGAGGCCGTTCAGGGCCGCGCCCATGGCGTGCTCGCGCACGCCGAAGTGCAAGTTGCCGCCCGAGAAGGCACCCGGCTCCACGGCAGATTCGGCGGCAAGCCAGGTCTCGGTGGAGGGGGCGAGGTCGCCGGCGCCGCCGACCAGTTCCGGCAGGGAGGCGGCAATGGCGTTCAGCACCTTGCCCGACGCCACCCGGGTGGCGAGGGGTCCGTCGGCCGGGGTGAAGGTGGGCAGGGCCTTGTCCCAGCCATCCGGCAGCTGGCGGGAAAGCGCCCGCCGGTACCAGCCGAGGGTGCCCTCCGCCTTGGCCGCCCGCGCCTCCCAGGCCTGGCGCTGGTCGGTCCCCCAACTCTGCCGAGCCTGGAGGTAGCTGCGCACCTCGTCCGGGACCAGGAAGGAGGCGTCCTCCGGCCAGCCGTAGGCCTTTCTGGTCGCCGCCTGGTTGGCCGGCCCCATGGCGCTGCCGTGCACCTTGGCCGAGTCCTGGAGCGGCGACAGGTAGCCGATGTGGGTGTGAGCCACGATCAGGCTGGGCCGGGGGTCGGCCTCAGCGGCGGTGAGGGCGGCGTCGATCGCCTCCACGTCCTCCACCGCCTCCAGGTGCTGGACCTGCCAGCCGTAGGCCTCGAAGCGGCGGCCCACGTCCTCGGTGAAGGCCAGCTCGGTCGACCCCTCGATCGTGATGTGGTTGGAGTCGTAGATGGCGATCAGATTGCCCAGGCGGAGGTGCCCGGCCAGGGAGGCCGCCTCCTGAGAGAGGCCCTCCATCAGGTCGCCGTCCGAGACCAGGGCATAGACACGGTAGTCGATCAGCGGGCCCTGGCTGTCCCTGAGCCGGGCTCCCAGGAGGTGCGAGGCCAGCGCCATGCCGCTGGCGGTGGCGATGCCCTGGCCGAGCGGTCCGGTGGTGGTCTCCACGCCGGGGGTGAGGCCGTGCTCCGGGTGGCCAGGTGTCTTCGAGCCCCACTGCCGGAAGCGCTCCAGCTCGGACAGGGGCAGATCGTAGCCGAACAGGTGGAGCAGGGCGTAGAGCAGCATCGAGCCGTGCCCGGCTGAGAGCACGAAGCGGTCCCGGTTCGGCCAGTCCGGGACCTTGGGGTCAAAGCGCAGGTGGCGCATGAACACGGTGTAGGCCAGGGGGGCACAGCCCAGAGGCAGCCCGGGGTGGCCGCTCTTCGCCTTCTCCACGCCGTCCAGGGCCAGCATCCGGATGGTGGTGATGGCCAGATGGTCCTGCTCGCTCGTCATGATCAGTCTCCTTTTCCCAGCAATGTCCATATTGCGCCAAGCTGCCCCTCCACGGCCAGCCGGCGCGCCTCGAGGCGCTTGAAGGCGGCCTCGCCCCCCGCCCTTGGCCGGTAGCGCCGGCGCCGGCCGGAGCCGCGCCCCGTCGCCTCGCCCAGCCTCTCAAAGGCCAGTCGGGCCGCCCCCCAGGCAGACCCCTCCGGGTCCTCCGGCACCGTCACGGCGGCGCCCAGGGCATCGGCCAGAAGCTGCGGCCAGCGCTCCACCGCGGCCAAAGCACCGCCGCTGGCCTCCACCCGCCGGGCCGGCAGCACAGACTGAAGCGCCAGGAAAACGGTGCGAAAGTCCAGGCACACCGCCTCCACCACCGCTCCCAGGAGGTCCACCGGCTGGGTGGCCAGTGAGAGGCCGAGCACCGCGCCGCTGGCGTCCCACTCCCAGGTCGGGCTGCGCATCCCGGCCAGGTGCGGCCAGAGCAGCACGCTGCCCAGCCCGATCGGGCGCCGGTTCAGCAGGGTCGCCGCCGTCTCCCACTCCGGCAGCCTGGCCACCTGGTGCAACCAGGCCAGGGCGTTGCCGCCGCCGCTCAGCGCACCGCCCACCACCGCCCGCCTCTGGTCCAGCAGGTAGCAGAAGAGCGGTCCCGGCAGCTGCTCAGGCATCTCAGCGGTGAGCCGGCGGAGCGCCCCCGAGGTGCCCAGGGACAAGACGGCGGTGTCGGCCCGGCCCTGTGAGGAGAGGCTGGCTGCGGCACCGTCGCCGATCGGGAACAGCCAGCGGGCCTGGCCCAGCTTCGGCCAGCGCCGGGCCAGGCCGGGCCGGAGGCGAAAGGGCATCCAGCCCTCGCCCAGGGCCGGCATGGCGCTCGGACCAATGCCGGCGGCCGCCATGGCCGGGCCGTCCCAGGCGCGGCTGTGCCGGTTCAACAAGCCAGAGGCGGACGCCATCGAGATGCCCTCGGCCACCTCGCCAAAGAGCTGGCCGACCAGATAGGCGCTGAAGGAGCCGGCCACCTCCAGCGGGCGGCCGGCCAAACGCCAGCCGGCCACCTTGGCCAGGGGGTAGCTGGGGTGGAGGTGGCAGCCGGTGCGTTGGCGGTACGCTTCCCGGTCGAGTGCCGTGGCCATGGCGGACAGGCTGCCTCTGAAGGAGCGGTCCTCCCAGGTGTAGACCATGGAGCGGGCTCTGCCCTGCCGGCTCATGGCCAGAAAACTGTGCCAGAAGCACGAGGTGCCGACGGCGTCGATGCTCTGGTCGACGCTCTCCAGCGCCTGGTCGATGGCCTGATAGAGCCCGTCTCGCACCGCCGGCGCCGAGAGCTGGGCGCCGCCCTGGGCGGTGGTTACGGTCTGGTAGCGGGTCTGCCCCTCTTGTCCCAGGCGCTGCCCGTGCCCGTCAAACACTACCGCCCGCGCCGACGAGGTGCCGATGTCGAGGGCCAGGACTGCCATCAGCCCTGGATCCGTCCGGCGCCGGCGGCCCTGCAGGCGACCTCGGCCAGGCGGTCTCGCTCAGGCACTGCCAACGCTGACCACCACCTTGATGTCGTCCGGCTGGTGCAAGAGGCCGTCTGGGAACTCGGCCAGGCTGACCCGGCGCGTGATCAGCGCCTGGCTCCAACCCGGGTGGTCCTTGGCCGCCCGCTCCAGCATCGCCACCGCGCTCTCGTAGTCCTCCCGTCCGGCGTTGACCGATCCGACCATCAGCTGGTTCTGGAGCACCATGCGCTGGTTGAACTGATTGGTGTCCTCCTCCACCTCCCGGTGCCCGCCGGTCACACCGGTGAGCACCATGGCGCCGCCCGGCGCCAGCCAGGCCGCCGCCTCGAACACGAGCGGGCTGAAGCCAGTCGCCTCGATCACCAGGTCGAAGGCAGTGCCCTTGGCCAGGCCGGCGCTTCCCTCGGCGTAGGCGGCACCCAGGGCTCTAGCCGCCTCGGCCCGGCCGCTTTGGGCCGAGACCTGATCCATCACCGTCACCGCGAGTCCCTGCTGGGTGAGGAGCAGGGCGGCCAGAAGGCCGATCGGGCCAGCCCCCGTGACCAAAGCTCGCCTCGGCACCCAGGGCAGGCGCCGCTGGGCCAGCGTGGCCTGGCGCCATGCCTTGGCCACCACCGATCCCGGCTCCACCAGCACACCGGAATCGCCGACCTCGGCTGCGATGCGCACCAGGAAGGGCTCAGAAGCCGCGGCCCGCTCGGACAGGGAGCCGTGCCGGCCCTTGATCCCCCGCTCCGTATAGTCCCCGCTCTGGCACTGGTCCCACTGGCCGAGTGCGCAAGGGTGGCAGTGATCGCAGGGCCGGCGCACGATCGGCACCACCCGGTCGCCGGCCTTTAGCCGGCTGCCGGCCGGCACCTCCAGGACGGTGCCCAGCACCTCGTGGCCGAGGATCAGGACATCCTCGCCGGGCGGCGCCTCACCATACAGCCCGGCCACGATCTCCTGGTCGGTGCCGCAGATACCGATGAGGTCGGGGCGGAACAGCACCTTGCCCTCGGCCTCCGGTGCCGGCATCTCCAAGACCCGATACGAGTCCTTCACCCCTGGTGTGACCACTCCCGCCCGCACCCATCCGCCCCCGTCCTACGTCCCGAAGTCGCTTGGCCATCTCTTCGACCCTTCCCTTCGCCTCGGGACTCCTCCTGCCAGTAGCACAGGCACCACATTTGGGCGAGAATGGATCGATAAAGCGAGGTGTGGCCATGCCGCGTGATCTGCCGCTGGGAAACGGGCGCCTGGCGGTCAATTTTGACCGCTCCTACCACCTGACCGATATCTACTACCCGAACATCGGCAAGGAGAACCAGACGGCGGGTCGGCCCTGCCACTTCGGCGCCTGGCGGGGCGGCCGCTTCGGATGGGTCGGAGACGAGGGCTTCTTGCCGGAGTCGATGGCCTATCAGGAGGACACGCTGGTCACCCAGGTGTCGCTGGTGTCGGCCGATCTCGGGCTCCGCCTGAAGTGCCAGGACGTGGTCGACTTCAACGAGGCGGTGTACCTCCGCCAGATCGACACCTTCTCGCTGGACGGCAGCCGCGGCGGTGAGCTGAGGCTCTTCTTCCAGCAGGACTTCCACC
>JAJZLH010000007.1 GCA_021803575.1 Bacillota bacterium
CGACCATGTCCACCTCCCGGCCGGCCCCAGGCGCCATGCGCAGCCCCAGCTCACGGGCTCTGGCCAGCACCTCCTGCCCGTATGCGCCGTCGTCGCCGCGCACGAACAAGAGGGGTGCGAAGCCCTCCCTCTTCAGCTGCGCCACCGCCTCGATCGCTTCCAGCCAGCTCTTTTGCGGGTCGAAGCGGGCCACCTTCAAGAGCAGCGGCCGCTTGCCGGCCAGCTGGCTGAGCGGCGCCGAGAGCAACGGATCGCCTGGCAGGAACGCCTCCGGGTCCAGCCCGTTCGGCACCACCACGGCGTCCACGCCGTACTCCTGGAGGCGCATCTTCATGTAGCGGCTGACCGTGAAGATGCGGGCCACCCGGGCCAGGCCCTGCCAGTCGATGCGGGTGGCGCCGTAGAGCTGGTTGGAGTTGTAGAGGAGCGGCACCCGCCTGGACAGGCCGGCTGCGGCCAAGAGCTCGGCCAGGGCCATCAGGGCGGGCACCGTCTGCCAGTCCTCCGCCTGGACCAGCACCTGGTCGCCGCGAGCGAGCGCCGGCTCAATGCCGTCGCGCAGCACGCGCAGGGGCCAGGACTGGGCCAGGTCTGTGAGCTTGGCCTCCTCGCCCTCGTACACGCCGCGCCGGTGATGGACCGAGATGCGCTGACTCCAGCGCCAGAGCTCCACCCCCTGGCGCAGTTCGTGGCCGGGCCGGTCGGGGTCGCCCACAAAGGTGAGCGTGACCCGGTCGCCGTGGCGGGCGAGGGCGCGGGCCATGCCCCACACCCGCACCTCCAGGCCGCCGGCCGTGGCGTAGGGGTCTGGCCCCTCCATCGACAGCAGAAAGACGTGGCGTCCCAGGACGAGCCCTCCCTTCCCGATCCCTTAGGAGCCGGAGGTCGGGGTGCCGTGCCTCCTCGCTGTGACCGGGCCGAGGCGGGCCGCCTGGGGAGCGGCGGCCAGATCGGAGCGGGCGATCTGGCTGCCAGGCTGGTCCACCACCTCGGCCCAGGCCGGCCGGCCGCCTCTGGGCAGGCGCAGCCGGGCGATGCCCGCTGACCCGCTGGGCAAGGTCGACTCCAGGATCACAGCGCCGTCCTTGCCGTGCAGAAGGAGGTAGAGCGGGCGGGGCGGCATGCCCTCAAAGCGGAGGGTGAGTAGGGTGGCCCGCTGGCTGAGCTCAATGCGGGGCGCCACCCAGTTCGGCCCCCTTCTTGGCCAGTGCCAGCACGGTCGAGACGAAGGCGCTGTGCGACCAGGTGAGCGGCGAGACGGAGAGCGGTTCGTGGGTGAGGGGGTGCACCTGCTCGGCCATGATGCCGGAGGGCAGAGCGTGGCTGGCGCACCAGGAGACCAGGGCCTGGGCCTCGGCGAGCGCGGCTGGGTCCTCCGCCTCTCGGATCAGGGTGCGGGCCGCCCACAGGGTGGCGATGAACCAGGGGTTGCCCGGGATCTCCTGGGAGTTGGGCAGCGCGGTCTGGTACTGGTCGTTGACATAGCGGGCGATGCCGCCGTCCGAGGGCTGGACGGAGAGCACCTGCCGCAGCTCCCGCCAGGTCTGGCGGAGGCGGGGGTGGTCCATCTCGTCGAACTGGGAGAGGCCGAGCAGGGCCGAGTCGGCCGTCATGTCCAGCTCCACCAGGTGGCCGTCGGCGTTGGTCAGGCCACAGCGCGCCAGCCGCCCGGCCTGGTCGTTCCAGAAGTGATCGTAGAAGGCTGCCGCCATCTTGTCGGCCGCCTCCTGGAAGGCCTCCGCCTCCTTGGTTTCGCCGAAGGAGCGGGCGAAGCTGGCGCCGGCGCTCAGTCCGGCCACGGTGGCGCCGATGGTGTAGGCGTGGATGCCCCAGCGCTCCTCCCACAGGTCGTAGGTGGGGAGCGGCAGGCCGGTCGCCGGGTCGACGTGGCTGGCCATGAAGGCGGCGGCCTGCATGATGAAGGGCCGGTAGTGCGGGCGGATCACCTCCACCTGGTGGTGGCGGGAGAACATGCGGCCCAGCGCCCACAGCACCAGGGCGGTCTCGTCCTCCTGGATCGGCAATGCCGGCTTGCCGTCGCGCCAGGAGGCGTGCCAGGTGGAGCCGGGCGTGCCGTCTGGGTTGTACTTGTGGCCGAGGTAGCCTCCTGGCTGGATCAGGGGGCAGATGAAGGAGAAGAACTTCTCGGCCAGGTGGCTGTGCCCGCCCTGGTCGAGGCTGTCCGAAACCAGGGCGCCGTCCCGTCCCCACACGTAGTTGTAGGTGTCCTGGGCGTAGCGGATCAGGTCGTAGTCGGAGGAGGCGATGATGCCACCCTGATGGTCGACCTGGGTGGCGATGGTGAGCAGACTGCGCCTAAACAGCGGCGCGATCTGGGCGTCTGTGACGGTGCCCAGATCGGGCGGGCGCGAGTTGGCCCATAGCCGCCAGTAGGACCTGGTGCGGCGGAGCAGTTCCTCCGGACCCTTGTCCAGGATCATCCGGTTCAGCCGCTCCACCTCGGCCAGACTCTCTCCGAAGGCCATCCAGTACCACATGCGCTCGCCCACCTTGAGCGTGAAGCGGATGGTGGCGTCGACCGCACCCTGCGCCACCGGGTTGCCCTCCAGCTCGCCGTCCTCGGCGTCACGCCAGGTGCCCTCCAGGCCGTGCATCTCGCTCTGGCCGACGGCGAACTGGTCGAAGGAGCCGGACGGCGCCAGCCCGGAGCGCAGCACGTAGCGGTCGTCCTTGAAGTGCACGATGGCCGGGATGTGGCTGAGGTAGGTGGCGGAATCGCCGACCGTGGTCTCGAGCAGGTGGAAGTCCTGCTGGAAGAAGAGCCTCAGCTCACCGCCGCGGCTGCCGTCCAGCGAGAAGGTGTCGATCTGGCGGAGGTACACCGCCTCGTTGAAGTCGACCACGTCCTGGCACTTCAGGCGGAG
>JAJZLH010000076.1 GCA_021803575.1 Bacillota bacterium
AAAGTTGATGCCGATCACCGCCCTTCGCTCACCCAGCGCCTTTAGCTGCTCGTCGCTGAGGTTGCGCGGGTGGTCGCAGAGGGCTTTGGCGTTGGAGTGGGAAGCCATCAGGGGCCCACCTGTCTCCTCCAGCACGTCCCAGAAGGCCCGTTCGGCCAGATGCGAGACATCCACCACCATGCCCAGCTCACCCATGCGGCGGATCACCTGGCGGCCGATCCGGCTCAGCCCGCCTTTCGACTCCTGGTTGGTGGCGCCGTCGGCGAGGCGGTTTCTGCCGTTCCAGGTCAGCATCGCCGAGCGCACGCCCAGCTGAAAGAAGAGGTCCAGGAGGTCCAGATCCTCGCCCAGGACGTCCAGGCCCTCGATGGCGAGCAGCACCCCCACCCCGGGGCCGTCCACGTCAGCCCGGCTATGCACCGGCCTTAGGCTCTGGGGGTGGGCGGCCATCACCTCCCGGGCCAGGGTGATCAGCCTGAACAGGTGCCTGAGTCCCCGATCCTCCCCCCACCTGGGCGGCGTGAACAGGGCGAACACCTGGATACCGACCGGTGAAGCCAAAAGGCGTTCCAGGTCGATGTGCCCGTCCATCTTGGTGAAGTCACGTGAGCCGCTCTCCAGGAGCTTCAGCCAGGTGTCGCAATGGGCGTCAACGATCGGACGCTTCGACGAGGTGGATGACATCTGCACTGGTCGCCTTCCCTTCTTCGATCGTGATCGCGACCGCATCGAGCTGCCAGGGCCCGGCCGCTGTCTCGAAGCGCACCGGTCGCTGGCTCAAGAACCGCTCCAGCGCCACCTGGGGATCGACCCCGATCACCGAGTGGCGGGGGCCGGTCATGCCCACGTCGGTGATGGAGGCGGTGCCCCTGGCGCTGATCTCCAAGTCTGCGGTCTGCACATGGGTGTGGGTTCCGACCACTGCTGCCACCCGCCCGTCCAGGTAGTGGAACATGGCCTTCTTCTCGCTGGTCGCCTCGGCGTGGAAATCGACGAACACGGCGTCCGCCTGCCCGGCCTCGTCCGCCAGGATGGCGTCCATGGCCCGGAACGGGCAGTCGGCGGCAAGCCCCATCAGGGCTCGGCCCAGCATGTTCACCACCAGCAGCCGGACACCGGCCACGCTCACCTTGAGCCAGCCCCGGCCGGGCGTGCCAGGAGGGTAGTTGGCCGGTCTCAGCAGCCAGGGCTCCTGGTCCAAAAGCTCCTCCGTGCCCCGCTTGTCGAAGGTGTGATTGCCCAGCGTCACCACCCGGGCGCCGGCGGCAACGATCTCGTGATAGGTGTCGGCAGTGATGCCGACGCCGCCGGCGGCGTTCTCGCCATTGACGATGATGCAGTCGGCGCCGTGCGTCCTGGCGAGGGCGGGCAACGCCTCCTTGAGGGCGCGCCGGCCCGGCTTGCCGTCCACGTCGGCGACGAACAGGACCTTCACGCCCTCGCCCCCACCAGGGGAGCGAGCAGGCCGGGGTGGACCCGATCGACCTCGGCGGCCATGGCCTGGACCAACTCCCGGATCTCCCACTGGGCGTTGGCTGCACCGCGCACCCGCACCAGGTGGGCCATCTCGGCCAACGTCAGGCTGGCCTCCAGGGAACGGCGGTGGGCGTTGGTCACTGCATAGTGGGCGGCCTCCGCACTGACCGCGCCGATCTCGGCGTGGGCCTTCTCGGCTGCCCGCACGGTGGCCCGGAACAAGGGCTCGAGACCGGCCTGGCGGATAGACTGAGGCACCACCACCCCCGCCTCCACACCGGGTGGGGAGACCACAAAGTTCACCCGCCTCACGTGGCGCAGCAGCTGATGCCAGGCGGCCTCCGAGATCTGGAGGCGGAAGCGGTAGCTGACCTGCTGGGCCTCGTCCGGAATCAGGTCATACTCGCTCCTGGCTTGAAACAGCGTCTGGTAACTGGCCAGGCTGATCTCACCTGGTTCGACACCGGCGCTATGGCCGGCGCTGCCCAGCAGCAGTGTCAGCGCCTCCTGGCAAGGATCCGGGCTGCCCTCGCCGGTGGCTGACAGGAGGCAGACGGCAGCGCCGGCCGCACCGGCTGTCCGGGAGCCCGTCAGGGCCGGCCGGCCGGGCGGCGGCACGATGTGGCGGAGCAATGTGGGAAGCACCGTCGACGCCTCAGCTTCCAGGCTCTCGGCCAGGCTGCGCACCTCCTGGTGCGGGTCGCCCAGCAACCGGATCAGGCCGTCTCTCAGCGCCCTGCCGTTGGCGGTCATGCCCAGGTTGGTCTCGACGGCCAGGGTCAGGACATAGCGGGCATCCTCGAAGCCAAGCCGACCGATGCGGCGGCGGTAAGCGCCGTCGTCCTCGTTGGCCCGGGGCGGGTTGGTGGCGGCAAAGTAGCCGAACAGCCCCTCCTCGATCCGCTCGTAGGCGTCGAAGGTAAGGTGCTGGAGGCTCTCCAGGGTTTCCCGCTGCACTGGCCAGCGGTCCAGCTCCTTGGGCAGCACGAAGCGGTCACGCTGGGGCCGCTGATAGCGCTGCGAGTACTCGGTGAAGGAGAGAAACGGGTTGGACAGCTCCAGTGCGGCCGAGGCCAGCCTTGAGATGCGCTCGATGCCGATGTGCACGACGCCGTGCTCGGCCACCGAGGAGTGGCCGTATCCGACCACCCACTTCTCATGAAACTTCTGGGCCTGCTCGCTGGCGCGGGCCACCCGCCGGCTGGTGGCGGCATCTTCCGGCAGGGGGGTGACGTCGGCCAGCTCCTGATCGGCCAGGAGGTGCACCAGGTTGTCCCGGAAACTGGCCGGCGAGCGGGAGACGTAGGCGAAGATGACGGCGATGACTTCTTCCGGCAGGTTGGTGATGGTGTAGACGTTGCGGTCCGTGTTGGACACGTAGCGGGCGAGAAGCTCCGACACGTCCTGGCTCACGCCGATCCCTCCCTCACCGCCTGGCTTGGCCGATCAGCGTAGAAAGTCCTGTCTCAGCGGGCGTAGTCGACGGCGCGCACCTCTCGGATCACCGTGACCCGGATCTGGCCGGGGTAGGTCAGCTCCTTCTCCACCTTGCGGGCGATGTCGCGCGACAGTCTGGTCGCTGCCAGATCGTCGATCTTGTCCGGCTTGACGATGATGCGCACCTCGCGCCCGGCCGAGATGGCGTAGGACTTCTCCACACCCTCAAAGGTGTCGGCGATCTCCTCCAGCTTGCGCAGCCGCTTTACGTAGAGTTCGAGCGACTCCCGCCTGGCCCCTGGCCGGGCCGCCGAGGCGGCGTCGGCAGCGGTGACCAGCACCGCCTCCACCGACTTGGGCTCGGCGCCGTGGTGGGCCTCCATCGCCCAGATCACTTCTTGGCTCTCCTTGTACTTGGTGAGGAGTTCGACGCCGAGCTCCAGGTGGGTGCCTTCCGACTCGTGGGTGACCGCTTTGCCGATGTCGTGCAAAAAGCCACCGCGCTTGGCGACCGCCACGTTGCAGCCCAGTTCGGCGGCGATCATGCCCGCCACGTGCGCCACCTCCACGGAGTGGGCCAGTACGTTCTGCCCGTAGCTGGTCCGGAACTTGAGCCGGCCCATCAGCTTGATCAGCTCGGGGTGCAGGTCGTGGATGCCGACGTCGTAGGCGGCCTGCTCTCCCTCGCTCTTGATCTTGTCGTCGACTTCCTTCTTGACCTTCTCGACCACCTCTTCGATCCGGCCCGGGTGGATTCTGCCGTCGGCGATCAGCCGCTCCAGGGACAGTCTGGCGATCTCGCGCCTGACCGGGTCGAAACTGGACAGCACCACCGTCTCCGGGGTGTCGTCGATGATCAGGTCGACCCCCGTCTGCATCTCGAAGGAGCGGATATTGCGGCCCTCGCGGCCGATCACCCGGCCCTTGATCTCGTCGGACGGCAGCTTCACCACCGAGATGGTGGCCTCCGCCACGTGGTCGGCGGCGTAGCGCTCGATGGCCGTGGCCAGGATGCCCCTGGCCCGCCGGTCGCCTTCCTCTTTGATCTGGGCCTCGGCTTCCCTGACCCGGCGGGCGATCTCGCCGCCCAGCTCCTCCTCCACCTGGCTGAGCAGGCGGGTCTTGGCCTCGTCGGTGGTCATCTGCGCCACCTGCTCCAGGCGCTCCCGGATCTGAGCCTCGCCGTGGCGCAAGGCCTCCCGTTCACCCTCCAGCTCTTTCTCCTTGCCTTCCAGGGCCAGGGCTCGGGCGTCCAGGGCCTCGTTCTTGCGGTCGAGTCCCTCCTCGCGCTGGGCCAGCCGGCGCTCCCGCTCCTGAATCTCGGTCCGCCTCAGGTTCAGCTCGTGTTCCACGTCCTGGCGGAGCTTGTGCAGCTCCTCGCGGGCCTCAATGGCCGCTTCTCTCAGCCTCTCGGCGGCGTCTCGCTCGGCGCCCTCCCGGATCTTGCGGGCCTGATCGCGCGCCGCGTTGAGGCCACCCTCGGCCACCAGCCGGCGGATGATAAATCCACCGCCCAAGCCGAGTAAGGCGACAACAACCACGACGATGATGTCGGTGGCGTTCGTCGGACTCATTCCCTTCTAGATCTGCATTCTATGCCAGCGCCGCGTGGCGCCGAGGTATTCCTCATTATCCATTCTCCGAAACCGGACCCCGGCCTGTCAAGGAATGTCCGATTCCGGCGGCCAGCCGGAGGATTGGTGTGGGATCGCCGCCGGCGAGAAGCCGCGGCTGGCCAGCGCCCGGTTGAGAGCCTCTCCGGACTTGCCCTGGCGTTCCAGGCGCTCCGCCAAGGCTCTGGCCAATTCCGCTTCGTCGTAGTCGGCCAGTGCTGCCGAGACCGTCTCCTGGTCGATCCCTCGCCGGTAGAGCTCCTGAGCGACCAGGCGCCTGCCCCGCGGATGGCGGAGCCGGTAGCGGACGGTGGCCCTGGCCGCCTCCAGGTCGTCCAGGTAACCCAGTTCGCCCAGCCGGGCCAGCGCCTGGGCGACCTCGCCCTGCTCGTAGTGCCTGGTGACCAAATACTGGGCGATCTCATGGGCGGTGTAGGGACGCTGGCCGAGCCGCCTCAGGGCGGCGGCGATGGCGCTTTGAGGCACTCTAGACCTCTTCCTCCGGCCCGTCCTGCGGGCTGGGCCCGATCACGTGCACCGGGGCCTGGAGCAGGCTCTCCCGGATCTTGGCGTCGATCTCGTCCGCCAGCTCGGGGTGTGACTTCAGGTACTCGCGGGTACTCTCCCGGCCCTGGCCAATGCGCAGGTCGCCGTAGCTGAACCAGGAGCCGCTCTTCTGCAGCACCTTGGTCTCGGTGCCGAGGTCGATCAGGCTGCCCTCGCGCGAGATGCCGTGACCGTAGAGGATGTCGAAGTCGGCCACCCGGAAGGGCGGCGCCACCTTGTTCTTGACCACCCGCACCCTGGTGCGGTTTCCGACCATCTCGGTACCCAGCTTGATGGCCTCGATCCGCCTGACGTCGAGTCGCACCGAGGCGTAGAACTTGAGGGCACGCCCGCCGGGAGTGGTCTCCGGGCTGTTGTGCACAATCACGCCGTCGGCCACAAAGGTGTGGGAGCCTTCCACCTGAATGTCGAAGCGCTGGCGGGAGCGCAGGGCCTTGGCCTGGCCGATGGCGACCACTGCCCTCGGCACCACCTGCCAGCCGCCCGTCTGGGCCGGCGGCTGCTTGGCCTCCCCGGGCTCCGGCGGCATGAAGGGAGCGACCAGGGCGAGGAGCCTGGCCAGGGCCGGCCGCCCCACCAGAACCTCCGAGCGAAGGCCGCTGATCCGCATCTCGCAGTCGATCTGGAAGCGCTGAGACAGGGTCGTGGCCAGTGCCGAGAGACCGTCCGGAGTGAGCTGGGCCGGCAGCACCAGATGGTCGTGCTCCATGTGTCCGCCCTCGATGGTCCAGACCGCCAGGGCCAGAGCGTCCAGGTGATCGAAGAAGGCCTGGTGGTAGGCGCGCCGGCCCAGGTCGGAAACCTCGCTCTCCAGCAGAGTGCTGGGCAGGGCGGGCGTCTCCAGATGGGCCCGGGCCCGGCTGAGGCCCGGCGCCAGGCGCTTCTCCCAGCTGAGCAGGGCCGGGTCCAGGCGGGGGCTTCGCACCTGCACGCCGGCGCCTCGCCTGTAGACGCGGCCGCCGGCGATCAGCCAGCCCCGGGCCACCGACCACACCGCCTCGCCGCCGCCCTCCTCCACCGTCATCACCAGATCGCCCACGGCCAGCTCGCCGGCCTGGCGGAAGCCGTCCGGGGTCAGCACCGGGTGGTTCGGGGTCAGACGCAGCCGGTGCGGATCGGCCTTGGCGGCGGCAACCTGGAGCTCAAGGAAGGCCGGGGCGGCGCCATTGCGGTACCAGCCCACGATCTTGCCCTCCCTGACCTCACCGCTCTGGCGGTCGAAGGTAAGGACCGGCGGCGCCTCCTGGCGGTGGACCAGGCGGCCGATGGACCGCCGGCGTCCGTCCGCCTGCACGACCGGGGTATCGTAGTCGAGGCAGCCGAACATAACGCCGACCTTTTCCCGAATCTGGTTGATGAAGATGGCGCAGGTGTTGCTCTTGGAGATGACGCCGGTCAGCTTGCGCAGCGCCTGCGACATCAGCCTGGCCTGCAGCCCGACGTGCGAGTCGCCCATCTCGCCCTCGATCTCCGCCCGCGGCACCAGGGCCGCCACCGAGTCGACCACAATCACGTCGATGGCGCCGCTTCTGACCAACGCTTCGACGATCTCCAGCGCCTGCTCGCCGGTGTCAGGCTGGGAGATGAGCAGCTCGTCGACGTTCACGCCCAGGTTCTTGGCGTAGAGGGGATCGAGGGCGTGCTCGGCGTCGATGAAGGCGGCGTTGCCGCCCAGGCGCTGGGCCTCGGCGATGATGTGCAGCCCAACCGTGGTCTTGCCGCTGGACTCCGGTCCAAAGATCTCCACCACCCGGCCCCTGGGCACACCGCCGACCCCGAGGGCGTTGTCCAGGACGATCGATCCGGTGTGGATCACGTCGATCTCATAGCCCTGGGACTGCTCGCCCAGCCGCATCACCGAGCCTTTGCCGAACTGCCGCTCGATCTGGGCCAAGGCCAACTCCAATGCGTTGTTCCGGTCCACTTTGCGTCCGCCTCTCGTTTATCTGATTGCTTTCCGATTACCACAGCCAACGGCTGGCACCTGCGCTCCTCACCTGGCCAGGCGAAAGGTTGCCAGCCGCTCGTAGCGGACGCCGGCTGGCTGCATGTGGCTCTCGTAGAGCACCACCGGGCCAGGGCGAAAGGCGATCGGAGGGTCGACGGCATGCCCCTTTGGCTCGGTTGCCCACTGGCCGCGGGCCAGCGTCAGGTGAACCAAGGGCGGCCGCCTAAGCTCCCGCTCGGGCAGCCAGGGCCGGAACATCTCGTGGGCTCTCTGGATGGCGGCCTTGGCCCGGTCGCTGTCAGACGAGAGCGCCCACACCCGGATCGGCGGCCGCCGGCCGATGGCGCCCACCCGGCCAAAGGAGATGCCCATTGGCGGCTGGCCGAGGGCGTACTCCTCGACGCGCTGGGTGATGGCAGAAAGGGCCATCTCCGGCATCTCCCCAAGGAAGGCGAGCGTCAGGTGCCACATCTCGGCCGGCACCAGGCGGCCTCCGGCCGGAGGTGTGAGCTCGGCCAGGCGCCCGGCCACCTCAGTCGCCAGGTGATCGGCGGCCAGGCCCACAAACAGGCGCATCTCAGCTCTCCTCCCCGAGGGTCTGGTAGAGCTGCCAGAGTGCGGCCTGAGCCAGCCGGTGGCGGATGTCGTACCGGTTACGGCCGAGCCTGTGCTCCCGGCAGGCCACGCCGTCCTCCCCGGCCACCGCCGTGTAGGCGAGGCCGATCTCGCCATCAGCCTCGGGGCCGGCCCAGCCGCAGGTGGCCACTCCCCAGCTGGCGCCGAGTTCCCGGCGCACCGCCAGCGCCAGGTGGCTGGCTGTGAAGGCGCTGACCGGCCCCTCTCGGCTGAGCAGCTCAGGGTCGAGCCCGGCCCAGCGCGCCTTGGCCCCGGCAGTGTAGACGACGGTGCCGCCCAGAAAGACCCGGGACGCTCCCGCCACAGCACTCAGCCGCTCGCTGACCAGCCCGCCGCTGGCACTCTCCGCCACGGCGACCGTCTGTGCTCTGGCGCCGAGGCGGCGGAGGATCACCTCCTCCAGGGTTAGGTCGCCCAGGCCGTAGATGTAGGCAGCGATGCGCGACCTGACCGCTTCGAGCAGGCCCTGGGCGGCCTGGTCGGCCGCCTCCTGGCTCTTGCCGTCAGCCAGGATGCGGAGGTGGACCTCGCCCAGCTTGGCGTAGGGCAGAAGTGACGGATTGGCGGTGGTGAGCAGATCGCCCAAGAGCTCCTGCAGGCTGGACTCGCCGATGCCGGAGGTGCGCACCCAGATGACGCGGCGGCCGCCGCCCAAGCGGGGCAGGAGCCGGGGCAACACAGCCTCCTGGAACATGGGCTCCAGTTCGATCGGCGGCCCCGGCAGGGCGACCAGCACCCGGCCATCCACCTCCAGCCAGAGACCGGGCGCCGTGCCGCGCTGATTGGGGAGCAGCTGGCCGCCCTCCGGCACCAGTGCCTGCTGGCGGTTGGAGACGGGCATCGGCCGCCGCCGCTCCCGGAAGTAGCCCTCGATCTCGGCCAGAGCCGCTCCATCCTCGTGCAGGGGTCGGTCGGTGGCGAGGGCCAGGGCCTGCCTGGTCAGGTCGTCCACGGTGGGCCCCAGCCCGCCGATCAGCACCACCAGGTCAGCGGCGGCGAGCGCGTCGTGAATCGACGCCGCCACATCGGCCAAGGCGTCGGGCACCACCGCCTGGCGCACCACCTCTACGCCGGACTGGGTGAGCTGGGCGGCCAGGAAGGCGGCGTTGGTGTTGACGGTGTCGCCGAACAGCACCTCGTTGCCGACGGCGATCAGGGCCGCCTTCACTCCGGCGTCCAGACCGAGTGGTCGATGGTATACCGGGCGAGGCGCTCTGGCACCACCTCCACCCCGAGGCCGGGGGCGGTCGGCACCGCCAGGCAGCCACTTGCAGTCAGCACAAAGGGCGGATCGGCGATGTCCTCTCTAAAGTAGCGGGCTGTGGCGGCCGTATCCCCGGGCAGAGTGAAGGCAGACAGGGATGAGATCGCCACGTTCAGGGCCCGGCCCACGCCCGACTCCAGCATGCCGCCGCACCAGACGCCGATGCCCAGCCGGTGGGCGGCCCTGACCGTATCCAGGGCCTCGCCGAGGCCGCCCAGGCGACCGATCTTGATATTGACGATGCGGAGGGCGCCCAGCTCGGCCGCCTGCTCCAGGGTGTGCGCCGAGCGGATGCTCTCGTCGAGGCAGATCGGCGTCGCCAGCCGGGCCTGCAGCTTGGCGTGATCCACCAGGTCGTCGTGGGCCAGGGGCTGTTCGATCATCATCAGTCCGAACTGGTCAAGTGCGGCCAGCCGGTCCTGGTCGGCCAGGGTGTAGGCGCTGTTGGCATCGGCCATCAGCGGCACCTCCGGCAGTTCCCGACGCACCGCCTCGATCACCTCCAGGTCATAGCCCGGCTTGATCTTGATCTTGATGCGCTGATAGCCCTGGGCCAGGCGCTGGTGGATCTGTTCGACCAGCGCCTGGGCGCTGGCCTGGATGCCGATGCTGATGCCGACCGGCACCTCCCGCTTGGTGCCGCCCAGCAGTGCCGCCAGCGAGACGCCCTCCCGCCGCGCCGTGAGGTCCCACAGTGCCGTCTCGATGGCGGACTTGGCCATCGGATTGCCGCGCACGCCAGCCATGCGCCGACGGGCGTCGTCCGGGCCGTCCAGGTCGCCGGCCAGGCGGGGCAGGAGGTGGGTGCGGAGCACCCACAAGGCCGTCTCCGTCGCCTCTTCGCTGTAGAACGGGCCGCTGGAGGCGGTGCACTCGCCGAAGCCGGAGGTGACGCCGTCGCTGGCCTCGACCAGGAGGAAGTCCTTGGTGTCCTCCCGGCCGAACGAGGTTTCAAACGGCATCACCATCGGCATCTGGAGCCGGAAGATGTCCACTCGCCCAAGCCGCACCGGCCTCACCTCCGACTGAACAGATAGGCGGACACGGCAGCGCGGTCCCGGATGGCCAGCGCCCTGAGGCCGGCCGCAAACAGCGGCTCGACGGCCAGCCGGAAGTGCGCCTGCAGCTCCCGGGCGGCGGCCAGGTCAGTCGCCTTCAGCGCCTCCACATCCTTCGGGATCTCCACCCAGATCCCCTCATCGGCCACCGCTCCGCCGCCTCGCCCCGCAGCCAGGGCGGCGACACGGGCATCGTCCAGCCGCCACTCGACCCAGAAGCGGTCGCTGTCCAGACCCCAGTTCAGGGAGTCCTCCATCCGGCCGTAGCAGTTCACGATCAGCCGGGTGGCCTCCGCCCCCAGCACGGTGAGGTTGAAGACTGCATTAGCACGGCGCAGCGGATCGTAGGTCCAGGCCATGCGCCGGTATCCCTCGGCCAGGGCCCACTCCCGCTGCCGCCACTTCAGGGCCTGGCCCACCCCCTGCCGGCGGCCCTCCGGCTGGACGGCCAGCATGTGGCTGTAGAGCATGGCCTGTCCGTCCAGGCGGCCGGGCCAGGCCAAGGCGAAGCCCATCAGCGCGGTGCCAGAAAACGCTCCCAGCACCAGTCCGCCAGAGTGGGCG
Organism: Bacillota bacterium; assembly: GCA_021803575.1. Lineage (GTDB taxonomy): Bacteria > Bacillota > Sulfobacillia > JAJZYS01 > JAJZLH01 > JAJZLH01. The sequence goes on from JAJZLH010000076.1 coordinate 10,564, forward strand.
GTGGCGATCAGCTGGTTGGCCGGCGTGGTCTCGGCCGGGCCCCACACGGCTTCCTGCAGGGCGACAGCCGCCTGGTACTCCTCGACTGCGGCCAGCGGCCTCAGGTCCACCGGCGGATCATCCTCTCAGCGGCGTTCGGCCGAGGGATCAGGAAGGGATCTTGAGCAGCCAGGCCTGGCCGTTGATCACCAGCACCGCCTGCCACTTGCCGGCGGTCGCCGGGAAGGTGGCCCTGACCTTGGTCGCACTGACGGTCTCAACCGTGCCCGCCACTTCGGATCCGCTGCCCAGGACCAGATAGGCGGCGGTGACCGACTGTCCGGGCCGGAGCTGGACTTCCAGCACGATCTCGGACCCGCTTGAGGCGGGCGCGCTCTGGGTGGCGAGGGGCTGGGCGGGGCTAAAGACGCCGGCCGGGCTGGCGGCAGAGAAGGTGATCACGGCAGGCTGGCCAGGAGCGGTCAGCTTGGCGGTGGCAGAGGCCATCAGCAGCTGGCTCTTGCCGACCACCTGGGCAGCCGTGATCGGCACCGGCGGCCGCACTGCCACCGCGCTCGCTGTCGCGGAGGGCTCGCCGGCGGCGAGGGCCACGCCAGCCGCCAGCGCCAGGAGCAGCACGGCGGCGGCGGCCAGGACCGGATAGCGGACCGGCGTCCGCCAGCGCTGATGCAGGCGGTCCGCCAGCGCTGGCGAGGGGGCCAGCTCGGTGAGGTGCACCAAGGACTCGAATCCCTCAGGCGTGACCGATCACCCCTTCCCGGGTGCTCTGGGCTCTGAGACGGGCATGGGCACGGGCCAGACGTGACTTGACGGTACCGATCGGGATCTCCAGCAGTTCGGCGATGTCGTCGAGGCTCTGGTCGTGCATGTAGCGGAGCACCACCACGGCCCGCTCGCCGGCATTCAGCTGGGCGATCATCTGGGCGAGGGTGTCGAGGGCCAGGAGCTGCTCCTGGGAGTGATCCTCCTCCTCGCTGGTCAAACTCTCCGGGTCCATGGCGACGACGTGCTGGCTCTTGCGCCAGATGCGGCGGCACTCGTTGATCAGGATCTGCCGGCACCAGCCGGAGAACAGCTCCGGCCGGCGCAGGGAGCGGATGTTGCGCCACACCTTGAACATGGTCTCCGCCACCGCGTCGTTGGCATCGTCCGGGTTGCCGATGATGGCCAGGGCCGTCCAGTAGAGCTGCCGCCTGAGCGCCTCCATCTCGTCTGACCAGGGGTCGACGTCCTGGCGCCTGATGGCGTCCACGAGGCCAGCCGATGGCTGTTGCAATCGGGCACCTCCATCCATACCGATCCGTGACGGCCGCTTGAGGTTCCCGAGGGCCCTATTCGGCAGCCTCGCCCTCGACCGTCATGTCCTCCACGCCGCCGGAGGGCGGCTGGTCTGGCCCGCCCGGTGCGGCGCCGTCCGCCGCCTGGGCCTGGTAGAGGGAGGCGGCGACCTTGTAGGCGGCCTCTTCCAGAGCCTTGACGGCGCTCTCCAGCTTCGGGCCTGGCACGTCGGCTTCCTTTAGCAGGTCCTTCAGCTCCGACATCGCCTGGTGGCAGGCCTCTTTGTCGGCCTGCACGATCTTGTCGGCGTTGTCCTCAAGGGTCTTCTCCGTGCTGTACAGCAATGTCTCGGCGCGGTTTCTGAGCTCAGCCACCTGGCGCACCTCGGCGTCGTGCTGGGCGTTCGCCTCGGCGTCGCGGACCAGCTTCTCGACGTCCTCCTTGGACAGCTGGGTGGAGGCGGTGAGCGTCACCCGCTGTTCTTTGCCCGTGCCCCGGTCCTTGGCCGAGACGTTGACGATGCCGTTGGCGTCGATGTCGAAGGTGACCTCGATCTGCGGCACGCCTCTCGGCGCGTGCGGAATGCCCTCCAGCATGAAGCGCCCCAGCGTGCGGTTGTCCCTGGCCATCGGGCGCTCACCCTGCAGCACGTGCACCTCGACGTTGGTCTGCCCGTCCTGGGCGGTGGTGAACACCTGGCTCTTGCGAGTCGGAATGGTGGTGTTGCGCTCGATCAGGACGGTCATCACGCCGCCCAGGGTCTCGATGCCCAGGGAGAGCGGGGTGACGTCGAGCAGGACGATGTCCTTCACCTCGCCGCCCAGCACGCCGCCCTGGATGGCGGCGCCGACCGCCACCACCTCGTCCGGGTTGACGCCGCGGTTGGGCTCCTTGCCGGTCAGGCGCCGGATCAACTCCTGCACCACCGGCATCCTGGTCGAGCCGCCGACCAGCACCACCTCGTCCAGCTGGGCGGCGGTGAGGCCGGCGTCGGCGAGGGCCTGCTCGAACGGCCTCTCCAGGCGCTTGGTGAGGTCAGCCGTCAACTCCTCGAAGCGGGCGCGGCTGAGCCGGGTGTCAAGGTGCTTGGGCCCGTTCTGGTCCGCCGTGATGAAGGGCAGGCTGACCGAGGTCTCGGTCACGGTGGACAGCTCGATCTTGGCCTTCTCGGCCGCTTCCAGAAGCCGCTGCAGCGCCTGGCGGTCCTTTCTCAGGTCGATCCCCTCGGCCTTTCTGAAGGTCTCGGCCAGGTACTCGACCACGCGCTCGTCGTAGTCGTCGCCGCCGAGATGGGTGTCGCCCGAGGTGGACTTCACCTCGAACACGCCGTCGCCCACCTCCAGCACCGACACATCGAAGGTGCCGCCGCCCAGGTCGAAGACCAGGATCTTCTCGTCTTTCTTGCGGTCCAGGCCATAGGCCAGGGCGGCGGCCGTCGGCTCGTTGATGATGCGCAGCACATCCAGCCCGGCGATCTTGCCAGCGTCCTTGGTGGCCTGGCGCTGGGCGTCGTTGAAGTAGGCCGGGACCGTGATCACGGCCTTGGTCACCTTCTGGTTGAGGTAGGCCTCGGCGTCTGTCTTCAGCTTCTGCAGCACGGCTGCGGAGATCTCTTCGGGAGACAGGGGGTGGTCGGCGTTGGAGAGGGCGAAGCGCACCGCGTCGTTGGCGCCCTGCTCCACCCGGTAGGGCACCCGGTCCCGCTCCTGGGCCACCTCCTCGTAGCGGCGGCCGATGAAGCGCTTGGCCGAGAACACGGTGTTCTCGGGGTTGAGCACCGCCTGGCGGCGAGCCAGCTGCCCGACCAGGCGATCGCCCTGCTTGGTGTAGCCGACCACCGAGGGCGTGGTGCGCGCCCCTTCGGCGTTGGCGATCACGGTCGGCTTGCCGCCCTCCATCACCGCGATCACCGAGTTGGTGGTGCCCAGGTCAATTCCCACAATCTTGTCCATCGTCCATGCCACCTTGTCAGAAACTGCTAAGTACAACCGCGCCGCCACTGGCCAGCCACCAAAAACCGCCTGGCGGCGGCAAAATCTATTATAGTCGAGCCCACTCGCCAGACAACTGGCAGACTATGGCGCGGTTGAGGCCTGGATTGCCACTGGCGAGGCGCCGCGCCCCAGCGCCAGCGGTGTGCCGGAGAGTGTGGCACTCACGTCCGGGGGGTTACCGAACAGGACCTGGAGATCCTGGCTGGCCGAGAAGCTGTAGGTGCCGCTCCGGTAAGTGACTGCCGCCAGCTGTGCCCCGTCCGCCACCACCTTGATCCAGCAGGGACCGCTGAAGGTGATCGTGATCTTGGCCGGCCCCGGGCTCACCTGATAGTCGGTGGCAGGCCAGCCGAACAGGGTGCCCTTGCCGGTGGCAGTGACGGTGACGGCGGGAGAGCTGGGGGTCTGCTTGGGCGTCTGCGTCTTCTTGGCCGTCTTCTGGGGGGCAGGGGCTGGCGCCGGACCCTGGGATGCGTAGACGATCCAGCCGAAGGTCGCCGCCAGCACGACCAGGGCGATGGCGATCAGAGCGGCGGTCGGAGGCCGGCCGCCCCTGGCAGCCGGCGGGGCCGGCTCTGCCTCCCGGGCGGCGGCCACAGCGGTGGGCAGCAAGGGCTGGACGTCAACCCCCAAGAACCGCCCGTAGGTGCGGGCGAAGGCGCGCCCGTAGGTCTTGCCCGGCAGCCGCTCCCAGTCACCCTCCTCCAGGGCCTCCAGGAAGCGGCGGGGGATCTTCACCTCGCTCTCCACCGCCTCCAGGCTCAGCCCCTTGGCTTGCCTGGCCTGACGCAGGAGCTCACCCAGCTGGTCGATCTCGTCTCACCACCTCTACGGGTACAGCCTGGTCAGAAGGCGCGGGAAGGGGATGGTCTCGCGCACGTGTTCGAGGCCACACAGCCAGCTCAGCGTGCGTTCGATGCCCAGCCCGAATCCGGCATGGGGCTGCGTGCCCCACCGCCGGAGATCCAGGTACCAGCGGTAGTCCTCTTCCGGCAACCCCTGCTCCTGGAGCCGCCGCCTGAGCAGCTCAAGGTCGTGGATGCGCTGGCCGCCGCCGGCAATCTCACCATACCCCTCCGGCGCCAAGAGATCGACCGACAGGCATACCTCGGGCCGCTCGGGGTCCGGCTGCATGTAGAAGGCCTTGGCAGCGGTCGGGTAACGGTGGACGAAGACCGGGCGGTCAAAGGCGGCGGCGATGGCCGTCTCCTCCGGGCTGCCGAAGTCGTCTCCCCACGCCACCTGGTGACCCGCCCCTGCCGCCACCGCCAGGGCCTCCTCGTAGGAGATGCGCGGGAAGTCACCGGCCGCCGCCTGGGCCAGCGCCTCTGGATTACGCTCCAGGGTGGCCAGGTCGCTGGCCGACTCAGCCAGCAGGTGGCGGACCAAGGCACTGATCAGGCGCTCTTCCACATCCATCACGTCTTCCAGGCTGGCGAACGCCATCTCCGGCTCCAGCATCCAGAACTCCATCAGATGGCGGCGGGTCTTCGACTTCTCGGCGCGAAAGGTGGGGCCGAAGCAGTACACCCGGCCCAGGGCAGCCGCCGCCGCTTCGTTGTACAGCTGACCGCTCTGCGAGAGGTACGCCTTGTCCTCGAAGTAGGCGGTCTCGAACAGGGTGGTGGTGCCCTCGCAGGCGGACGGGGTCAGGATGGGGCTGTCCACCCGGACAAAGCCCAGCCGCGCCAGCTCCGTCTGCAAGAACAGCTCGATCTGGGAGCGGATGCGCAAGATCGCCTCCTGGCGGCTGGAGCGCAGCCAGAGGTGGCGATGATCCATCAGGAAGTCGACGCCGTGCTCCTTGGGCGTGATCGGATAGTCGGCACCATTGGCCACCACGGCCATGTTGCGCACCACCAGCTCCACGCCGCCAGGGGCCCGCTGGTCCGGCCGCACCAGCCCCGAGATGACAAGGCTCGCCTCCTGCGCCAGCTCGCCCGACTCACGCCACACCTCGGGCGGGACCTCACCCTCGCGCACTACCGCCTGCACGGTGCCGGAGCCGTCTCTGAGCACCAGGAAACGGATCTTGCCGCCCTTTCTGAGGCTGACCAGCCAACCCTGAACCGTCGCTTCCTGGCCCGCCTGGCTGGTCAGGTCGCGGATGCGGGTCGCCATCAGTTGGCGCCCCCTCTTGACCGCCGGGCCAGAAAGTCGGCGATGTGGCGCTTCGCCTCCGCCCCTTGAGCCAAGACCGCCACCTCTGCCACCAGCCGGTCCAAGTCCTCCTGCCAGTGCCGGCCTGCCATGTGCCAGAGCGCCGCCTTGCCGCGGGCCACCGCCTCCGGCGGCCGGCTGGCCAGCCGCTGGATCATCTCTTCAGTTTGCTCAGTCAGCACGGCGTCCGGCCACACTGCGGTGAGAAGCCCGGCCCGAACCATGGCCTGGGCGTCGGCCGGCACCCCGGACAGCGCCATCTCGACCAAGGGGCGCCAGGCCATCTGGCGGACCAGGACGCTGGAGATGACGAACGGAAAGAGACCGAGGCCGACCTCGGGCAGTCCGAAGCGGGCGCTCTCGGCGGCGTAGGCGAAGTCTGCGGCGCCGACCAGGCCCAGGGCACCGGCCAGGCACCAGCCCCGCACCACCGCCACCACCGGCTGGCGGGCCTGGCGCATCAGGGTCATCACCTCGGCCACCTGGCCGAAGTAGCGCCTCCCCTCGGCCACGTTCTGGAGGGCCAGCACCTCGCCGAGATCGGCCCCGGCGGAAAAGTGCTCCCCGGCGCCGGACAGCACCAGCACCCGCACCTCGGGGTCCCGCCCGGCCTCGGCCAGGGCCGCCGCCAGCTGGCTGAGATGGGCCGCATCCAGGGCGTTTCGCTGCTCCGGCCGCACCAGCTCTAGCCGCGTCACGGCCCCCCGGGTCACTTCAATGGGCATAGGCAGCCCACGTCCCCTCGCCCAGGTCGAAGGCCTTGAGGCAGGCGCTGGGCAGCTCGCGGCCGACCAGTTCCTGGGCCAGGGCGGCGGCTTCAATCAGGAGTGTGAGGTCGATCTGGGTGGCGACGCCCATCCCCTCGACCATCGCCACCACATCTTCGCTGGCCACATTGCCGGTGGCGCCCGGCGCGTACGGACAGCCGCCCATGCCGCCGATAGAGGCGTCGAACAGCGTCACCCCGTGCTCGAGGCCGACCAGGATGTTGGCCAGGGCGGCGCCGCGGGTGTTGTGGAAGTGCAGCCCGATCTCCCGCACCGGCAGGTGCCGCTCGGTGGCCTCCAGCAGGCGGGAGACCATCGCTGGATTGGCAGCGCCGATGGTATCGCCGAACAGGATGGGCGCGTAGCCCATCTCCCGTAGCCGCCGGGCCAGGTCGGCCACCTTCTGCGGGTCCTGCGGCCCCTCGTACGGGCAGGCGAAGGCAGTGGCGATCACCGCCGAGCGCACGACGCTGCTGGTGGCTGGGGCTCCGGCCACCACCTCCGCCTGGGCCAGCGACTCGGCGACCGACCGGCGGACGTTGTGCCGATTATGGGTCTCGGAGGCGCTCAGAAAGACGGTCACCTCATCCACGCCAGCGGCCACCGCCCGCTCGGCGCCGGTCAGGTTCGGCACCAGGGCCGAGATCTGGACCTCCGGGTGCGGCCCGATGGCGGCCAGAAAGGCGGCGGCGTCGGCCAGCTGCGGAATGGCCCTGGCCGAGACGAACGAGGTGGCCTCGATGCGGGTTTGTCCCGCCCGCACCAGGGCCTGATAGAGGCGGAGCTTGGCGCTGAGGTCGAGGGTCGCTGCCTCGGCCTGCAATCCGTCTCTCAGCCCTACCTCGCGCAGCGTGATGCGGGGTGGAAAGGTGCGTACCACCGGTCTTTATCCCCCTTAGACCGCTTATACCGGGTGCACGGGACGGCGGCGGCG